>NZ_JBLWVF010000002.1:0-381596 GCF_048268605.1 Primorskyibacter flagellatus | reverse complement strand
TTCCGATACAAATCCACGGTGAAAATCCTCCCGCCCTCCCTGTCGCCAGAAAGGGTAAAGGTGGACGACTTTTACGCCGCCCGCAGCGGGCTCATCCCGCCGCTACCGTGGTCGACTTTCTCACCGCCGTTCTCACTTATTTTGTTGTGCTTTCGGAAGAAGTTGGCTGGGGTGGTAGGATTCGAACCTACGATACACGGTACCAAAAACCGATGCCTTACCGCTTGGCTACACCCCAACGTGAGCCGCTACTTACGCAATAGGCTTAGCCGTATCAAGCCCTCAAAGTCAAAAATATCTCTTCAACAATGAATGATCTGCCGGACGCGTCGAAAGTCGTGTTCGGACCTTTCACGCCGTTCGTTTATCGTGGCCGGTCTGACCATGAAAACTATAGCAGGCCCGGCCTTTTCGTTTAGAACGATAGAGCGCATCATCTGCATCCGTGATAATCTGTTCAGCGCTTTTCGGCGTCAGACCGTCATGCATTGCGATCCCGACACTGCCCGAAACCCGGCAAATGTTATCGGCAAAGGCGACTGGCCTCTCGATACGTTCGTTCAGGCGTTGGGCAAGCTGGGATAACTTTTCATTATCAGTGAGTTGTGGAAAAATCAACAAGAATTCATCCCCACCGAATCTGACCACGGTGTCGTTTTCACGGGTGACTTCCAGCATGCGCTGCGCCACTTGCTTCAGGACATGATCGCCGGCGGCATGGCCGTGTTGATCATTGACCTGCTTGAAATAGTCCAGATCGAGATGCATCACCGATACGGCCTGATCGGTGGCCAGCAGACGCGAAAGCACATGATCCATCGCGCGGCGGTTTTTCAACCCGGTCAAGGTATCCGTAAACGCCTGCTCTTCCGCAGCCATTCTTGCCCCTTGCAAACGCTCGTTGAGCAATCGCGACGCCTGCATCGCGGCCGATTTGGCTTCGACCAGATACAGCATCTCAACAGTCAGATCCGTCGGGGCGAAATCGGCATTGGTCAGGTGATAGTCGCGAACGCTATCCACCACCGAGATCCCGAATGACAGATTCAGAATCGCGCCACCCGTTTCATCTGCGACAAGCACAGCCTTCAGACTGGTATGGGGCGGCTCTCGAAACCGGAGCTGGAGCTTGCGACCGGCAATCGCCAACAGATCCGACATCATCCCGACGCCTTGCGGGCGGTGCAGATCAAACACGTCCAGCAATCGTTTCCCGACAAGCGGGTCCCCGATCCGTAATTTCGCCAGAGTTGGACCGACATGTCGAATTTGTCCGGTCGCATCCACGGTCAGATGCATCGGACAAAGAATATCAAGAATACGGTCAGACGCCATCTAGTCGCCTCCGCCCGTATGATTGACACGCGCGCCCAGATCGAAACTGCGACCGACCGAATATTCAGTCTCGAAGAGAGTGATCTCTACAAATTCTTCAGTCCCATCGCCTTTTCCGAAATCGAGGCAGGCAAGCGTGCCGTAATCATCCGCCAAGGTTCGGAGCAAACCAACCAGCACATGTCCAAAACCCGGCATCCGAGAACGACAGATCAGCCGAAATTCGGCCGACCCGAATTCGTGAAGCTCTAGCTCTGGCAGTTCAAGGTCAGAAACGGCAAGTCGCGCCCTTTCAGGAAGATCGTCCAGTGAATGCAGAAATTCGATGAAATCTCCGCCCCCGAAGCGCAACAGCCGTCGCAGGGATTCATTGTTGGGGTGGGACACAAGGTATGTCCCCATATCTTCCAACAGTCCGGCGCGAGGCTTTGCCAGTTCGGCACTGCATGCATCAAGGAAAACGCTAGTCAAGTCGTCTTCGTAGACCAACATAGACTCGAAGCTGAGAACCCCGCTATCCGTGCGATGCGCTATACGATCCCAAACCTGTGGGCCATATGTGTCACGCACGAAACACTGAATCGTCCGGTTGATTAGGCCATGCATCAATTTCATCCCTATTCTCAGGGCCAGCTTGACACGCGCTACATTAAGATTCGTTGAATCTCTGGAGGTCCTTCTTGTCTTGATCCCTCCGGTTGCGGTGCTGTCGCCGCAAGGGTGCCACAGCAATCACCTCTGCTCGTGCGCAATCAATCCTATTACGGCCGAGGCGATGGCACGCAACCTGCGGCATTCAACTTGGGAAATGCCGCACAGCATCTTGGCGCGATCATTGAAAAAAAATCGGTTCAAACGAAACAAACAATGGATAGATTTTCGGAGGCGTCAGTTGGCGGGCCCACCGTTGATCCGTAAACATCAGACTGCCGCGGGGGTCCCGATGTATCAGCGGCAGATCCGAACCGCATGGACGCAACACGTCAATGCGGCGAGAGATAGTCGGCAGAAACGTAACCGGTGACTGACGGTGCCTGTGCCAAAGAGACCCGACACCAGAGCTGGCCCAACTCGGTCACACAGTCGCGGCGGATCACTTCGGTGCCGTCCGGCAAGCCCAGAATTACTCTGAAGCCAAGTCCGGGGCCGCCTCGCAGCTTCAAAAGCTCATCCTGCCCGGCACCTTCAACCAACGTCCGCCCGCCTGCGCCATGACTGCACCCAGCGACGAGTACGAAAGCGAAAAGCACAATGATCTTAGTTCGGTTCATGGTTTGACCTCGGTCGTTCCGGGCTTGCGCCCTGTTTACACGGCTTTGCCACACGAATTCATGTTTGGACGTAAATTACCGGGTCCGTAATGGGTCTGTCGACAGAAGTATAGTGAGCTACTCCCTTTCCTCGCGACGCATTGGTATGTCGCGCAATACCATCACAAATTATTTGAATGCAGGCAGGATTGAGTCGCATTTTATGGCGCGAGAGCGGCAAAGCAAACTTGATCCGTTCGCCGAACAGCTTGCCGATCGATTAAAGAGGCTCTGTTGCGCAAGTCCGTTGAAGGGTTAGTCTTGTAAAACTAGTATGTTAGCCTGAATTCATGAGCGAATTCCCCCGACCTACAAGACCAGGAACTGGCCAAGCCATAACGAAGCGCACAAGAGACGCAGCTCGCTGATGATCTGGTTTGATCCCGAGATGAGCCGGGATGCCGCGCCGACAGGTCGGCGTGGTCGCCAGCAGACCTATAGCGATGCCGCCATTCAGACGTGCCTCTCTATGAATGCGTCGTTGGCATGGGCGGGTCATACATCGCCGCAGATGGTCCAGATTTACGCGGCCGAGGCACGGCGTGGCCTTGTGGCGGACAAGGCTTTTGCCAAGCTGCGCGGAACGAAACGGGTTCAGAAATTGACGCGCCCAACAGAAATGGTTCGACAAAATGAACAAACAACACAAAGAAATCAACGACAAAGGGGGTGAAGTGGCGGACCGAGGAGGATTCGAACCCCCGACCCCCTGATTCGTAGTCAGGTACTCTATCCAGCTGAGCTATCGGTCCGTTGGGGCGGGATTACCTTCCGATGTCGGGCTTTGCAAGGGGCAAAATACAGGAAATTTCAATCATCGAGCACGTCTTGCATGGGCAAGCTGATCTCGAAGCGGGATCCTGCCTCATCGCTTGAAACCAGACGAAGCGCGCCGCCATGGCCGCGCAGCAGTTCCTGGCTGATAGCCAGACCAAGCCCCGACCCGCCCTTCCGGGCACCGCCATGAAACGCCTGGAACAGGTGTTCGCGCGCTTTGGGCGGCAGGCCGGGGCCGGTATCGGTAATGTCGATATACCAGGTCGTGTCGTCTTCGCGGGCGGCGATGTTGATCTCGCCCGGTTTCCCGGTTCCGACGATCGCTTGACGGGCGTTTCGCACAAGGTTGGAGAGTGCGCGATACAGTTGCTCGGTATCGGCGCGGATCATCATCTGTGCGGGAATATCCTCGGACAGGCTCAGGTCGTGGTCGCCGATGGCAAGTCGCTCGCCATCCAGCACATCGCCCACGAGTTCCGCCAGATTGAACCGCGTCAACGTCGGCGCGGGTTCCTCAGCGCGCCCGAAGGCGAGTGTGCTTTCGCACAGGGAAACCGCGCGCGTGATCGAATTCACCAGCTTTGGTGCCAGCCGCTGCACGGTCGGGTCGTCGGAGGTTTCGATGCGGTCCGTAAACAACTGTGCCGAGGTCAGGATATTGCGCAGGTCATGGCTGATCTTGGCCACAGCACCGCCCAATTGCGCCAACCGCTCTTTCTGCTTTAGCGCCGAAGTCAGCTGTGTTTCAAGCGTTTGCAGCGCTTCTTCAGCCTCGCGCAATTCGCGGACGCCGGCAGTCGGACGGAGGATACGCCGGGCATCTTCGGGCGCGGCGGCATAGCTCGCCATCTGATGCACGAGTTTCTTGATCGGTTTGACCAGCAATCGACGCACGGCAAGAAACAACATCATCGCCGTAATCACCGAGATCACCGCTGACAGCGCTAGAATGCGCAACCCATAGTCGATCATCGCCATTCGCAGCGGCACAGTTTCCATCGTCACTTCAAGCAGCAACCCGGCATCGCGCAGCGGATTGCCGATGACGCGGATCATCCTCGGCTCGGGGTCGGCCAGTTGCGCAACCGCGTCGCGGATCAGGGTGGTCGCGGAGGGATCGCGCAGATCATAGGTCGCCCAGACCGCATCCGGCATCGGGGATGACAGCACCAACTGTCGAGCCTCGTCCCGTCGCAGCACCACGTTGAAAACGCCGGCGTTCAGCAACAGCTCTTCTTCGAGATCGGCACCAATATTGTCATTTGCCAGCCGTGCGAGCGACGCGATCTGAGCACGCTCCAAACGGGCCAGCAGAAAATCTTCTCGGAACCGCGCGACAGACGGCAGAAAGATCAACACCTCCGCCAGCATCACGAAGATCGTTGTCAGGATCAGGAAACGGCCGGAGAGCGAATTCAACATGGGTGGTAAGACACAATCCCTCAGGGCAGCCAGCGCTGCACAAGTCCCACGACACGCTTGACCATGTCGCTTTCAAACAATCTGGGGGAGAAATAGGCCCCCGCGGCCCGTTTGTTAACCTCCCCGATGGTTGGATAGGGCGAAACCATATTGGCAACATGGCTCATTTTCAGACCGTTGGCGATGACAAGCGACCACAGGTTGATCAATTCGCCCGCCTGATACCCTGCGATAGACACGCCAACCGGCCGCCCCTTCACGACCATGACCTTGATAAGACCGGTCGTCTTGCGTTCGGCAATCGCGCGGTCATTGTGGCTGTAGTGAAAACGGACGGTTTCAAACCCAGCCCCGTGTTTTTTCTGGGCCTCAGCCTCTGTCAGACCGACCTGCGCCAGTTCCGGGTCGGTATATGTGGCCCATGGGATATGCGCGGTTTTGGTCTTGGCCGGCAATCCGAACAGGGCAGAGCGAATGACGATACCTGCGTGGTAGCCCGCAACATGGGTGAATTGCAGCCCGCCCGCCACATCGCCAATGGCATAGATCCGCCGATTGGTGGTTTTCAGACTGTCACCAACTTTGATCCCTGTGCGAGTCGTCTCGACGCCTGCCGCCTCAAGGTTCAGTTTGTCGGTATTGGCTTTGCGGCCGACGGCGACCAGCAGATGCGTGCCATGAAAGACGCGTCCATCCTTGGCCTCGACCTCGATGGCACCTTCAGTTCCACGGACTTCCTGCGCCAATGCGTCCTCGGCAATCTCGATGCCTTCGGCGCGCAGCTTCTCCAGAACAATCTCGGCCATCTCGGGGTCATCTTTGCCAAGCGCCTTTGCCCCTTCGATCACGGTCACGTCAGACCCTAGCCGCCGATGGGCTTGCGCCATCTCCATGCCAATTGGTCCGCCACCGATGATCAGCAAATGGCCGGGACGTTCGCGCAGCTCCCACAGCGTCTCATTGGTCAGATGCGGTACTTTATCCAGTCCGGGAACCGGCGGCACCAGTGGAGAAGAGCCCGTGGCGATCACGATCCGGCGCGCAGCGATGACGGCGTCCCCTGCCTGCACCTCGTTGATGGACAGGAAGTGGCCGTATTCTCGGATGACCGTGACACCCAGATCTTCGAATCGTTCCTGGCTGTCGACCGGGGCCATCTGGCCGATCACATCGGCCACATGGCCTTGGGCTGCGGCATAATCGACCTGTGGTGACGCATTCGCCACGCCGTACACCTCGGCATGCGCCATGCCGTAAGCAGCCTTGCCGCTGGCGATCAGCGCCTTGGAGGGCACGCAGCCGTAATTCAGGCAATCGCCGCCCATCTTTCCACCTTCCAGCAGCACCACCTTGGCACCCATCTGGACAGCCCCGGAGGCCACGGACAGACCGCCAGAACCGCCCCCGATGACCAGTAGATCTGTTTCGATGCGTTTCATCAGATGTCCTTCCGCCCGCGAATTGATTTGATCACAATGGGCAGCGCTGCCAGCGCCGCCAGACCGAGAATTGGCCCGATAACCTGCGGCTCCCACAAGAGGCTCAGATCGGGCGTGTCGCCACGGTCAAAGACTTCTCCAACGCCCACGCCGATCGAGGTGAACACAATCGCACCGGGGATAATGCCCAACGCCGTGGTCCACAGGAAGTTGCGGAATTTCACCCCTACAATCGCCGGCAACAGGTTGGCCACGAAGAACGGCACCGCCGGCACCAGTCGAAGCAGGAACAGGACGCTGATCTCGTTCTCCCGCAGACCTTCGCGCAGCTTGCTCAACTTGCCTTCCGATGCGTCGATCTTGGCGCTCAGCGCCTGCCCCAGCCCCCAGCGCGCCGCCAGAAAAATGGCCCCCGCACCGATGGTCGCCGCAACCACGTTGAACCCTGTCCCTGTCCAAAGCCCGAACAGAAATCCACCGGTGACAGAGGCAACCGCAGCCCCCGGCAGCGAAAAGGCAACAATGGTGATATATGTCGCGACGAACCCAAGCGCGAGCAGCACGAAATGCGCATCCCGATACGCCAGCAAAGCCTCTCGATTGGCCCGAAGCGTTTCAAAGGTCAGGTAGTCGCGCAGCATAAAATAGCCCGCGATCGCCACGACCAGAATCACGATCAGGGGCACATGTCGGGCCGCGCTGGGGAATTTCGTATCGGTCATATCGCTCATATCCGGGTTCCTGATGTGGGGCATGGTGACAGATACATGCGCAAAGCGATGCAGAAACGATACCCGCCTCACGGGCGCTTGATCCACAGTGACAGGTTTGGCAGTGAATTCGGCGCTTGTGCGGGGTATTGAAACATTCCGCGCCACGTCCTGACGGAAAATGTTGCAAAACCCTATTGCGGCGTTTGACTTATCCGCAGCACCTGCCTATAGCACGGGCTTCGAATAAACGGCCCTGCGAAACGAGTCTCGCGCCTCGGGCCCAAGACTCAGACGGAGACGGAGCGATGAAACGCACCTTTCAACCCTCGAACCTGGTTCGCAAACGCCGCCACGGCTTTCGTGCGCGCATGGCCACCAAGGCCGGCCGCAAGATCCTGAACGCGCGCCGCGCGCAGGGCCGGAAGTCGCTGAGCGCGTAATCCGCGTCTCGGGATGGACGATATGACACCGCCGGTGGCTTCCGTGGATGGCAATTCTGCCAAAAACACGGTCAAGCCAGCGGCGGTTTCGTCATGTCCGCAACTTGTCGTGTTGCAAAAGCGGTCGGATTTTCTGGCTGCTGCCCGCGCGCGCAGGCAAGGCTCTGCCTCTATGATGGTTCAGGCGCGGGCACGCGGTGACGGGGATCCGACGATTCGCGTGGGGTATACCTGCTCCAAGAAGGTCGGCAACGCGGTTGCCCGCAATCGCGCCAAACGTCGGTTGCGCGAGGCCGCTCGATTCGTCCTGCCCCATGAAGGGCTGCCGGGCCACGACTACGTCCTGATCGGCCGGGCCGAAGCCACGGCCGCGCGCCCCTTCGAGGCGCTGAAGGCCGATCTTTCCCAAGCGCTTGCAAAGTTGCACAAATGACCCCGCTGGCCCATGTTGCCGCCCTGCCCGTGCGCGCCTATCGCCTGCTGTTTTCGCCATGGGTCGGGCACGGCTGCCGCTACCAGCCCACCTGCTCTGCCTACGCGCTGGAAGCGTTGGAAAAACACGGCGGCCTTCGTGGCAGTTGGATGGCGGCATGCCGCATCGCGCGTTGTCATCCGTGGGGCGGATCCGGCGTCGATAACGTGCCCGAACGCCGAAGATAGCCGCGTGTCCGCTGGCCGAATCCCCCCTGCCCCCGCTATCACAGAATGACTTTGCCGAAGGTCCAAACCATGCTTGACGAGTCCGACGACATTCATCCCTTGTTTCACGGCGCCCCGTCAGGCACCGAATTCAAGAAACTGCGCAAGCGGATTGTCCGTCAGACCCGCGAGGCGATCGAGCAATACGGCATGGTGACGCCCGAGGCACGCGATGGGGCCGCCCGCCCAAAATGGCTTGTGTGCCTGTCCGGCGGCAAGGACAGCTACACCCTGTTGGCCGTGCTGTACGAGCTGCAATGGCGCGGATTGCTTCCCGTGGACCTGCTGGCTTGCAATCTGGATCAGGGGCAACCCGGCTTTCCCGCCACCATTCTGCCCGAATTTCTGAAGAAGATGCAGGTTCCGCACCGCATCGAATATCAAGACACCTATTCCGTCGTCGTGGACAAGATACCCGCCGGTCGCACGTTCTGCGCGCTGTGTTCGCGGCTGCGACGCGGCCATCTGTATCGGATTGCGCGCGAAGAAGGGTGCTCTGCCGTTGTTCTGGGCCACCACCGGGACGACATTTTGGAAACATTTTTCATGAATTTGTTCCATGGCGGGCGGCTGGCGACAATGCCGCCAAAGCTGGTCAACGAAGAAGGCGATCTGTTCCTCTATCGCCCCTTGGCCCATGTCGCCGAAGCGGATTGCGAGAAATTTGCCCGCGCGATGAACTATCCGATCATCCCCTGCGATCTTTGCGGCAGCCAGGACGGGCTGCAACGGCAGCAGGTGAAACAGATCCTCGATGGCTGGGAAAAGAACAGCCCCGGCAGACGACAGGTGATGTTCCGCGCGTTGACCAATGCGCGGCCCTCACATCTTCTGGATCCGAAACTGTTCGATTTTGTCGGACTGGCGCTCAAAACAGACGAAATTGAAGAGAATTCGCCAGAGATTCCTCGCCTGAGTTAATCTTTGCACCACCCCCGGCGCGCTATTGTCCACCCATCAAAGTGGGACCGGCCGACAGCGCCACCATGGGGGCAGGATGAGCAACTTCGTCAGGAACATTTTTCGCGGCAACAAACATCTTCGCGCGGCGTTTCAGGGGCCGCAGGTTGTTGCGTTTGTCCCGGCAATGGCATTGGCGGCTTTCTGGTTGCTGGGTGAAATGGCAATGCTGACTATCGCGCTTGGCGTACCTTGCATTCTCTCTTTGACAGGTTTTTTCCGTGCGACCGATGCGGACACTGGTGGCGTACATGTAGCCGAAGTCATCACCTTGAACATGCTGCATCCGCTGGCATCCGAGGTTCTGTCGATCGCCCGCTGCCAGAAAAAGATGACTGCTTGTCTGCTGCTGGGGTTCGAGAACACGCAGGCACTGGCGAGCCGACATGGCCCTGAAACCATTATCAAGCTGCGTGATGCGGCGGCGGAACGGTTGCGCAGCGTATTGCGCCCCGGCGACGACATTTATGTTCTGGAAAGTGATCAAATCGCAATATTGCTTGGTCCTGTGATGCGCCTGGATCTGGAAAGCGCCCTGCAACTTGCGACTCGTGTTCAGGCCGCCGCCGAAGAACCCGCAGCCATTGACAGAATTGCCGTCTATCCAAGTTGTTCCGTCGGCATCAGCCTGTCATCCCGCCTTGAGGAAAACGATGCCGGCGAACGCCTGTTGGCGAATGTCGAGGCGGCATTGGCAGAGGCACATTCCAACGGCCCCTCAGCAATTCGCGCCTGGTCTCGGCACAGCCGGAACACGAATGCCGATGCCTACCCTCTCGAATCCGAAATCCGCGCAGCACTCGAAACGGGTGAGATCGTACCGTGGTTCCAGCCCCAGATCAGCACCGAAACCGGGCGCGTGACCGGGGTAGAGGCATTGGCCCGCTGGAATCATCCCGATCGCGGCATCCTTCCCCCCGCCGCCTTCCTTCCCTCGATCGACGCAGCCGGTCTGCTGCCGCGCTTGTCCGAAATCGTGTTGCAGGAAACGCTGGAGGCAATGCGCGGCTGGGACAATGCCGGGCTGACCATTGCGACTGCGAGCATCAACATGACCACGCAGGACCTCGATGATCCGCGCCTGACCGAACGTTTGGCATGGCAGCTTGACCGCTTTAATCTGACGCCTCACCGTCTGAATATCGAAGTGTTGGAAGATGTCGTGGCAAACGGTCCAGATGATGTGATCGCTCGCAATATCCGTGCGCTGGCGGCATTGGGCTGTGGCATCGACCTTGACGATTTTGGCACCGGTCAGGCCTCGATCAGTGCTTTGCGCCGGTTCGATGTCTCGCGTCTCAAGATAGACCGCAGCTTCATTACCCGTTTGGATACTGATGATGATCAACGTCTTGTGGTCGCCGCCGTAATTGGCATGGCAGAACGCCTTGGGCTGGATACTGTCGCCGAGGGCGTCGAAACCGTGGGCGAACATGCGCTTTTGGCGCAATTGGGATGTACGCATGTCCAGGGATTTGGGATCGCGCGCCCGATGCCCGCGGACCGTATCCCTCAATGGATCGAGGCTCATAATACAAAACTGGTACAGGCACCGCGGCTGCCTCGGGCCACCGGATAGAAACGCGACCAGACCACCTAATGCATCGGCAACCACGCAGAAACCGGTGATACACGAGAACGCCGCATCCACCGTGCAAATGCCCCACGCAACGCTGTTCTGCGCATCGGCGCTGCGGAACGTCGACGACAAAACCTGCCCCGCACGGACCAAACACGCTGCATGGTCAACAAAACTTGTGCTTGAAAGCGCGAAGACACTGCCAACTCAAGCCGCTTTGGGGGATAATCCGCTTGACCTTTCCCCCTAGGGTCTGTTGAACCCAAGCCTAATTTCAGGAACAGGCACAGGTGGCGTTCCCCCATGGACGATCAGAATAAAAACCTCATTCTTGCGACGGCGCTTAGCTTCGCGGTGATCCTGGCTTGGTTCGTACTTTTTCCGCCGCCCGAGCAGGTCACCCCTGATCCAAACGCCCCGACCGTCACTCAACAGGACACTGCATCAGATGCGGCAGCGGTGCCCATGGCAGCGCCATCCTCTGGCACGAACGCGGGTGCTGCCGAAGCCGCGACGCCGCAAAACGCCGACGAAGCGCCGCGGATTGCCATCGAAACGCCGCGGCTGAGCGGGTCCATTTCCTTGGCAGGTGGCCGCATTGATGATCTGTTCCTCAGCGACTACCGGGTCACTTTGGACCCCGGCGCTGAAACTGTTCACATGTTGCGCCCCGTCGGATCTGACGCGCCCTATTACGCACTGTTTGGCTGGGCACCCGGTTCCGGCCTGTCGGTTGATGACGTGCCTGGTGCCAACACGCTGTGGCAGACCGAAGGCGCGGCAACGCTCACCCCTGAGGCCCCCATCACCTTGACATGGCAAAGCCCGGCTGGCCTGGCGTTCCGCCGCACCATCGCGGTGGACAACGATTTCATGTTTACTGTGACGCAGACGGTTGAGAACACCTCCGGTAACACGACAGCGCTGGCCCCTTACGGCATTCTCGCCCGCCACGGTGAACCCCAGGATCTGAAGAATTTCTTTGTTCTCCACGAAGGTGTCGTCGCGATGGCGGATGGCGAGCTTTCCGAGATCGACTATGACGATATCGTCGATTACGCCATCAATGCCAACGAAGGTGCCAGAGCAGAGGTCACGCAGGTCGCCTCCAACGGCTGGGTCGGGTTTACCGATCATTACTGGATGTCGACGCTCGTCCCGACCCCCGGCGCCGCCTACAAATCGGTCGTGAAATATGACGACCGGCGCGACATCTATCAGACAGAGGCGGTTCGCCCGACAATCACGCTTGCGCCAGGTGAAACGTCCGAAGTCTCAACCCAGCTCTTCGCCGGTTCAAAAGAGTGGGAAACCATCCGCGAGTATCAAAAGGGAGGTGTCGAACGCTTCGTCGACTCCATCGACTGGGGCTGGTTCTTCTTCCTGACCAAACCGATCTTCGCGGTCCTGCACTGGCTGAACGCGATGATCGGCAACATGGGCTGGTCGATCATCCTGCTGACCTTCCTGATCAAGGCACTGCTTTTTCCGCTGGCCTATAAATCCTATGTCTCCATGGCGAAGATGAAAGAGCTTCAGCCGCAGATGGAAAAGCTCAAGGAAAAGGCAGGCGACGACCGCCAGAAGATGCAGCAGGAAATGATGGCGCTCTACAAGCGCGAAAAGGTGAACCCCGCTTCGGGCTGTTTGCCGATCCTCTTGCAGATCCCGATCTTCTTTTCGCTCTACAAGGTGATTTTCGTCACGCTGGAACTGCGTCACGCGCCCTGGATCGGCTGGATTCGCGACCTGTCCGCGCCTGACCCGTCGTCGATCCTGAACCTCTTTGGCTTGCTGCCCTACGCCCCGCCGGACCCCAGTTCGATCTTCGCGATTGTCAGCCTGGGCATTCTGCCGATCCTGCTGGGTATCTCCATGTGGCTGCAGCAGAAACTGAACCCGGCCCCTGCCGACAAGACCCAGGCGATGATCTTTGCCTGGATGCCTTGGGTCTTCATGTTCATGCTGGGAACCTTCGCCTCCGGGCTGGTCCTGTACTGGATCGCGAACAACACGATCACCTTCACCCAGCAATATCTGATAATGCGCAGCCAGGGCTACAAGCCCAATGTCTTTGGCAACATCTTGTCGTCCTTCAAGAAAAAGCCAAAGCCGGACGAAAAGTAATGGTCCGTCTCACGCAGATCTGGCGGCACCCGGTCAAATCCCATGGGCATGAGGCATTGTCGCAGGTCAGCCTCACGGCTGGCCAGACACTGCCCTGGGACAGAACCTGGGCCGTTGCGCATGAAGCCTCCAAAGCCGATGGATCTGCTTGGGTGCCTTGCGCCAATTTTTCACGCGGATCAAAGGCGCCGAGATTGATGGCGATCAGCGCGCAGCTTGACGAAGAAACGTCGACGCTGACCCTGACCCATCCCGACTTGCCAAAATTGACGGTTCGCCCCGATGAGGAAGGTGCCCGCCTGATCGACTGGGCGCGCCCTGTCATGCCCGCAGACCGCGCGGCCTCTGCACGGGTAATCCGTGTGCCGGGGCGCGGCATGACCGACAGCGCATTCCCGTCCATATCCATCGGCAATCTCGCCACACATCGCGCGATCGAACAGAAACTGGGTCAGAGCCTTGATGTCCGGCGCTGGCGGATAAATCTTTGGCTCGACGGGCTGGAAGCTTGGAAAGAGTTCGACTGGATCGGCCAAGAGATCCGCATCGCTAATGTCAGCTTGCGTATCCGGGAACCGATTACCCGCTGCATGGCCACCACGGCAAATCCCGACACCGGGATCCGCGATGCCGATACGCTTGGCACGCTCAAGACATGGGGCCATACCGACATGGGCATCTATGCCGAGGTTTCCGCCTCGGGAAAAATCGCCATCGGCGACAGTTTGGAGACCTCCTAATGCAACTCCCTTTTCCCCTCGCGGAAGAGCCTGACGCCGCGACCCGCGAAAAGGGGCGGCTGCTGTTTGCCGCCGAATCGCAGTTCCTCAAGGGCGTCGTGGCAATGGACGGCCTGCCCGATGCCGACCGGATAGAAGTGTGCTTTGCCGGACGCTCCAATGTCGGCAAGTCCACCTTGATAAATGCCCTGACCGGAACCAAGGCGCTTGCCCGCGCCTCCAACACCCCCGGACGCACGCAAGAGATCAACTTCTTCACCCAGTCCGACAGCCATTACCTCGTCGATCTGCCCGGCTACGGCTATGCCAATGCCCCGCTGGCAGTGGTCGAAAAATGGCAGCGCTTGCTGAAGCGCTACCTCTCTGGCCGCGCCAACTTGCGCCGCGCCTTCGTTCTCGTGGATACCCGCCACGGCGTCAAAGCCGTCGACGAGGAAATCATGACCCTGCTTGATCAATCTGCCGTCACCTTCCAGGTGGTGATGACCAAGGCCGACAAGGTCAAACCCGCAGAACAGGAAAAAACCCTGACCCAGGTGCGCGCGGCACTCACCAAACACCCGGCGGCTTACCCGGAAATCGTTGTGACCTCCTCAGAAAAATCCGACGGCCTGGAAACCCTGCGCAGCATCATTGCCGGGCTCGACTGACCTCCCTTCTTCTTGGCGAAAATACTCCGGGGAGCGCGAGGGGTCGGCCCCTCGCTCCTGCACTCGCCAAGATCCCCTACTATCAACCATTCAGCGTGACGCGGCCCAAAGCACCCCTTGCACCCTCTGCCCGTGCATCCGATAAACGTTGCAGACCGACAGGGATGCCAAGGATGAAGAAGCGCGCCATGAACCAGGACTGGATCACCACCGCCCGAACGCTGTCAGAAGCATTGCCCTACATGCAGCGCTATTCAGGTGCCATCGTGGTGGTGAAATTCGGCGGCAACGCGATGGGCGACGCCGATGCGATGGCCGAATTCGCCCGTGACATCGTGCTGATGCGCCAGGTCGGCGTGAATCCGGTTGTGGTCCATGGCGGCGGCCCGATGATCAATGACCTTCTGGGGCGGCTTGGCATCGAGTCCAAATTCGTCCGGGGCAAACGCGTCACCGATCAGGCCACGGTCGAGGTGGTCGAGATGGTCCTGACCGGCCTTGTCAACAAACGAATCGTTCAGGCGATCATGGACGAAGGCGGCCGCGCCGTCGGGCTGTCGGGCAAGGATGACGACCTGATGGTCTGCGAGGCGGACGACCCGGAACTGGGCTTTGTCGGCCGCCCGATCGAGATGAACGTGCAGGTCCTGCGCGACCTCTTCTCGGCAGGGATCATCCCCGTCGTTGCACCCGTGGCAACCGGCATGGATCCGCTAGAGACGTTCAACGTCAACGGCGACACTGCAGCGGGTGCCATCGCAGGCGCGCTCAAGGCCGACCGGCTCCTGCTTCTGACCGACGTGTCCGGCGTCAAGGACGCCTCGGGCGAAGTCGTCACCTCCATGTCCCCCGATGACGTGCGCCGTATGACCGCTGATGGCACGATCGCGGGCGGCATGATCCCCAAAACCGAAACCGCGCTGAAAGCCATCGAACAGGGCGTGCGTGCCGTGGTAATTCTGGACGGGCGCGTGTCCAACGCCTGCTTGCTGGAGTTGTTCACCGATCACGGCGCAGGGTCGCTCATCCGACGGCCAAGCCCGGCACCTACGCCAGAGTGATCGCGACACGACCCGCTTCCGCGACAGGCTATGCGCGGATCGAGACGCTGGCAGCCAGCCGTTCACTAGCGATTCGCGGGGCGTTTCACCCCGGCCAAGATGATGCCGCACCCAAAGGGTGTCAGACACTGCTGCTGCTCGGCCCGGACGAGCCGCGCTTCTGGTCCGTCTTCAGCGCATCGCCAGAGAAATCCGACGGCGCGCCGCACCCTCTCGACCGCTGGTCAAAACGGCAGGCCGGCGCATTGGCGCAAGAGATCGGTGCGCAGGCCATTTACCCCTCTGACGGCCCACCATGGCCGCCATTCATTGCCTGGGCGCTTGCCTCTGGCCGGATCCACGTCTCGCCCACCGGGCTGCTGGTGCAGGATCAGGCGGGCCTCCTTGTCAGCTTCCGTGCCGCCCTTGCAATGCAGGACCGGCTGGATCTGCCATCCTCACCACCCTCCCCCTGTACGTCCTGCGCAGCACCCTGCACCACTGCCTGTCCTGTGGGTGCACTCGCCCCGGAGCAGGATTATGACATCGCCAAATGCGCGGCCCATGTGCGCTCGGCACAGGGGCAGGCCTGCCGAACGGGCTGCCTTGTGCGTCGGGCATGTCCAGCCTCCAGTCGCCTGGGCCGCGACCCGGCACAATCCGCGTTCCACATGGCCGCCTTCCTGAAAGGACAGACATGCGCCTGATCCTCATGCGTCACGCCAAATCCAGCTGGGACGACTTTACCCAGCCGGACCACAGCCGCCCGCTGAATGACCGCGGCAGACGCAACGCTCGCGCGCTCGGTGCCTGGCTGCGCAGCAACGACTATCTGCCGGATAAGGTGCTCTGCTCGACCGCGACGCGCACCCGCGAGACACTGGACCTTCTGGAACTGGGTGCATCCGTCGTCTACCCGGAGGACCTCTATCATGCCTCCCCCGAAATACTGCTGCGGTCACTGCAAGGGGCATCCGGAAATACGGTTCTCATTCTCGCACATAATCCGGGAATCGGAAGTTTTGCATCAAGAGTGGTGGCGCACCGGCCTGACCATCCGCGTTTCGGGGCCTATCCGACCGGCGCGACGCTCGTGGCCAGTTTCGATATACCGCGATGGGCCGACCTGTCGCTCAATAGCGGCACCGTCAACGCATTCATCACCCCTCGCGATCTGGCCGAACAGCCATAGTTGCACCCGGCGCTCTCCACACGCGCCAAGGCCGGACCCGAAGGCCCGGCCCACGTTTCACCGACGGCGGCTGCGCCGCCCGAGGAGAAACGTCCCCCCGGCCCGGAGACACTCAGCGGTCAAGATCGACAGGCACCTCGACAACCACCTCACCTGCCTTCTCGAAGGTCAGGGTCAGCGTGACAGTGTCGCCTTGCGCCAGCGGGTGCTTCAACCCCATCAGCATCACATGATCCGCGCCGCGTTCCAGCATGTGAACGCCGCCCGCAGGCACAAGAATCCCATCCGGCACATGGCGCATCTGCATCACGCCATTGCCGCCGTCGATATGGGTGTGCAGCTCCACCTTCTCGGCCACATCAGAGGCTACACCGATCAGCCGGTCAGCCTCATCGCCATGGTTTTCAAGCATCATGAAGGCAGCCCCCGACTTGGCACCGGGACCAGACACACGGGCATAAGAATCATGCGCATGCATCACGTTGGTGTCGGCAAACAGCGGCGTTGCGGTCAGGGCAAGCGCCAGGACGGCGCGGGAAATGAAAGACATGAGGTCTCTCCTGTCAATAATTGGGAAGTCAGTAGATAAGATAACTCAGACGGGTTTTGACAGGTCGCGCAGCGGCGGACCCCGCGCTTTTGGCGCAAAGCTGTCCGCGCCTCCCACACGCACCAGTGCCGCGCGAAAGACCAGCGTCTGTCCCACCCGGTGCGGCAGCGCCTCTACCGGGTCCGCCGCCACAGCCCTCAACAGGCTCAGCGCGCAATCGGGGCAAATATGCGACGGGGAAACCGGGTTGCCTTCGGCATCCACCTGCACCGTCACGACGCCGGTCCCGGTGCACAGCACCATCTGTCCCGCCACCATGGTCTGCCCGCGCGCCAAAGCCATGCTCTGCGCCGTCAGCGTCAAGACCAACGCAAGCATCACTGCGAAAAGGCTGCGGAAAACCGGTGTCATGGCGTCACTCTAGCCAGCAGTTCCGGGTGTTCGACGCGACAAAAGGAAACAGCCCCGCCGGTAAAGGCGAGGCTGCATATTGTCCCTCGATCATAAGCTTGTCAGGCCGTTGCGGCCAGCGCCTTTGCGATCTCTTTCTTCACTTTCAGCGCAGAGGCCGAAAGCTCGTCATCCTTGGCTTTCGCAAGGTATGCGTCCAGCCCACCACGGTGATCAACGCTGCGCAGCGCCGAAGCCGAGATACGCAGCTTGATGCCACGGTCCAGCGCTTCGGATTGCAGCGTGACGTCGTTCAGGTTCGGCAGGAAACGACGGCGGGTCTTGTTGTTGGCATGGCTGACATTGTTGCCAGTCATCGGGCCTTTTCCGGTCAATTCGCAACGGCGCGACATGTGTCCATCCTCGTCTGGTTCCGGCAAAAGCCTCGCTTTCGCCAATATTAAAAGGCACTGCCGCAGCAGCGCCCGGAAACTGGTTGGGTGTCATTAGGGCCTATGCCCCAGCCCGTCAAGAGGCATCGGGCGGATTCCGCCCTGCTTGTGCGACAGCAACCAGCCTGGCTGCCCGTTCAGCCGCGAACTCTGCCAATTCCGGCCGCTGTCTGCGCGCCGCGACCTTCGCGATATGCGACCAGTAATGGTCCGATTCGCGGCGGCGGGTCCGGTGCAGCGCGATGACGCGCGCCGGGTCTACCTCGCCGGACAGCAGAAGTGTCTGCAAGTCGCCGAAATGCCCGCCCTGCCGCAAGACGCGACTTGCCGGATGCCCGCCCCCGCCCAGGCGGCAGATGCGCAGCTTGGGGAACACCGTCTGGATCATCTCGGCATTCACCACATCCAGCCGCTTGAACGGATCGCACAGGATCACCCCTTGCAGACTGCGCCGCGCCGTGGCGTCCAGACTGCCCAGCGCATCATCAAAACCGTCCGCACAATCACGATAGCGCGCATCCCCCGGCAGCAGCCTTGGCGAGATCGTGAATTGCGGCGAGACGGCGATCAGCTGCCGCAGCCGCAACGGTTTGGAAAACCGCAGCGCTGCATAGCCACCCATCGAAAAGCCGATGGCAGAGACACGCCTGTAGCGCGCCGTCAAATCCCGCAGGACTTTCGCGATCTCCAGCGTGTCGGCATTGATGTACCAATCGTTGTGCCGGCTTTGAAGGTGCAAGTGCGCATGGTTGTGGCGAATGAAGCTGTGAACGGGGCTGGCACCGCTGAACGTTCCCGGATCATTCACTCTTTGCCGAAAGGTGACAAACAGGCGGTCAGCATCAGGATTGAACAGGCTGGCACGTATCAGATCACCGTCAAAGACGCGGTCTTCAGTCCCGGCCACGGATTCAGCCGCCCAGATAGGTCTGCATGAGTTCCACCGCCGCAGCCGAGGGAGTCGCCTGTCCCGTTTCAACCTGGCGCGCGAGTGTTTCCAGCGCGCCCTTGATGGGCTCGCGGCGCAGACGTGACAACAGGGACTGGCGCACCTCTTCCTCGAACCAGAACCGGGCCTGTGCTGCGCGGCGGCTGTCGAAATGCCCGGCGTCACGCCGCCAGTCCGTCAGGGCGGTCATCTCGTCCCAGGCATTTTGGATGCCTTCGTCTTCCAGTGCGGACACGGTCATCGCCTTGGGAAAGCCGTCCGGGTCCTGAGGCCGCTTGCGCAACAGCCGCAACGCGCCCGCATAGTCGGCGCGGGTGCGTGTCGCCGCGGGTTTCAGGTCTCCATCCGCCTTGTTGACCAAGATAAGATCCGCGATTTCCATGATGCCGCGTTTGACGCCCTGCAATTCGTCGCCGCCAGCAGGGGCCAGCAACAGCACGAAAAGATCGGCCATTTCGGCCACCATGGTCTCGGACTGGCCGACCCCCACGGTTTCGATCAACACCACGTCAAAGCCCGCCGCCTCGCACAGCGCCACCGCCTCGCGCGACCGGCGCGCAACGCCGCCCAGCTGGCTTTGGCTGGGGGACGGCCGGATAAAGGCATTGGCGTCACGGCTGAGCCGTTCCATCCGGGTCTTGTCGCCCAGAATCGACCCGCCGGAGCGGACGGAGGACGGATCGACCGCCAGAACAGCCACTTTCAGGCCTTTGCCGGTGAGAAAACAGCCGAAGGTTTCGATAAAAGTCGATTTGCCCACGCCCGGCGTTCCCGAAAGACCTATGCGCAAGGCCTGCCGGCCTGAGCCCTTGAGTTCGTCCAGCAAGGCCGCCGCAAGTTTGCGATGATCATCGCGTCCGCTTTCCACCAATGTGATCGCCCGCGCCAAGGCGCGACGTTCGCCTGCAAGGATGCGTTGCGCCGTGTCTGGAATATCCATGCCGCCCTCATTCGCTGCTTTGGCACCATTTGCATGGTTTGCGGCATGGTTGTCCAGACGACCAGCGCAAGCGCACCCGGACGGGACGGGAGCGAGGGGCCAGCCCCTCGCGCTCCCCGGAGTATTTTTACCAAGAAGAAGCAGGGGACCACGGGCTTTACGGCGGCGAGGGCGCGCTCCATAAGGCTGGGCATGGACCGGCTGCCTATTGATGATGTCTTGCCCCAGGTGATTGCCGCGCTTGCAAAGCGCGGGCGCGCGGTGCTGCAAGCCCCGCCCGGGGCGGGCAAGACAACGCGGGTTCCTCTGGCGATGCTGGAGGCGGGCCTGACGCAGGGGCGCATTCTGATGCTGGAGCCGCGGAGGCTGGCGGCGCGTGCCGCGGCAGAGCGGATGGCCGAAACCCTGGGGGAGGCGGTGGGACTGCGCGTCGGCTACCGCATCCGTGGTGAGGCGAAAGTTGGTCGCACCACGCGGATCGAAGTGGTCACCGAAGGTATCCTGACGCGGATGATCCAGTCCGACCCGGAACTTTCCGGTATTGGTGCGGTGATCTTTGACGAGTTCCATGAACGGTCCCTGAATGCCGATCTCGGCTTGGCGCTGTGTCTGGAGGTTGCGGGGGCCTTGCGCGACGATCTGTTGTTGCTGGCAATGTCGGCGACATTGGATGCAGGGCCGGTGACGGGTTTGATGGACGCGCCAGTGGTAACGTCAGAGGGCCGAAGCTATCCGGTTGAGACGCGGCACTTGGCCCGGCCGCTGGACCGGCGCGCAAGGCTGGAGCAGGCGGTGGCCGAACAAGTGGTGGCCGCGCTTGGCGAAACGTCGGGTGGCGTGCTGGTGTTCCTACCCGGCGAGGGCGAGATCCGGCGGGTGGAAAATGCCTTGTCAGGGCGTCTGCCAAAGGACTGCGTTCTGCGGCCGCTTTACGGTGCAATGCCCTTCGCCGATCAGCGTGCGGCAATCCGGCCCGACCCAACCCACCGCAAGATCGTGCTGGCCACATCCATCGCCGAAACATCGCTGACGATCGAGGATGTGCGCGTGGTGATCGACGCGGGCCGCGCGCGGCGGGCACGGTTCGATCCTGGCTCTGGCATGTCGCGGCTGGTCACGGAACGCGTCACCCGCGCCGAGGCGACGCAACGCGCCGGGCGCGCGGGACGTGTCGCGAAAGGCGTGGCCTACCGGATGTGGACCAAGGGCGAAGAAAGCGCGCTGGCCGCCTACCCGCCCGCCGAGATTGAGACTGCGGACCTGACCGGCCTGGCGCTGGAACTGGCCGCATGGGGGGCGGATGCAGCCGAGATGCCGTTCCTGACCCCGCCCAACCCCGGAGCGCTCGCCGAGGCGCAGGCGCTGTTGCGGATGCTGGGCGCGCTGGACAACGCAGGCCGGATCACGGTCCATGGCAAGGCGCTGGCCGCGCTGCCACTGCATCCGCGCCTTGGTCACATGCTGGTGACAGCCGGGCGGGATGCGGCCCCGCTGGCCGCGCTGCTGGCCGAGCGTGATCCGTTGCGCGGCGCGCCTGCGGATCTGTCGCTGCGATTGGAAGCGCTGGTCGATCCCAAGGCCCATGCAGACCGGCGGCCCTGGCCTGCCGACCGCGCCACGCTGTCGCGCATTCGCGCCGAGGCGAAACGTCTGGCGCGATCCGCCAAGCCCGCTGGTCCGCTGTCACCGGCAGCCATGGTGGCGCTGGCTTACCCTGACCGCGTTGGTCTTCGGCGCAAAGGCGAGGCACCGCGCTTTGTGCTGTCAGGCGGCAAGGGTGCTGTGATGAACGAGGCCGATCCGCTGGCAGGACAACGCCTGATCGTCGTGACCGACACCGATGGCAACCCGCGCGAGGCGCGCATTCGACAGGCCATCGTCCTGCCCGAGGCAGAGTTGCGCGGCCTATACGCTGATCGCATTACCTGGGTCGATCTGTGTGAATGGTCGCGCCGCGAGCGTCGGGTGATCGCCCGTCAGCAGGAATGCTACGGCGCACTGGCGCTGGATGACCGGCTGTGGAAGGAGGCTCCGGCGGACGCCATCGCGCTGGCCATGCTGGACGGCGTGCGCGAGCTGGGCTTCGCCTTCTCCGCCAAGGCGCAATTGTTCCGGGCACGGGTGACGCTCGCCCGCGCAGACGGGATGCACCTGCCGGATATGTCCGAAGACGCATTGATGGCGGGGCTGGAAGAGTGGTTGCTGCCCTACCTCGCCGGCATCAAAACCGCTGATGACTGGAAACGCTTCGACGCGCTCGATGCATTGCGGGCGATGCTGGACTGGGACAACATGCAGGCGCTGGACCGGGCGGTGCCTGCACATTTCACCACGCCTCTGGGGCGCAGCATCCTGATCGACTATTCCGGTGAGGCACCCGAGATCAGCTTGCGCTTGCAAGAGATGTTCGGCCAGAAAACACACCCTTCGGTCGGGGGACAACCGCTGCGGGTTACGCTGCTGTCCCCGGCGGGTCGTCCGGTGCAGATAACCATGGATCTGCCGGGGTTCTGGGCAACCTCCTATGAGGATGTCCGAAAGGACATGCGCGGCCGCTATCCAAGACATCCCTGGCCGGACGATCCCACCCAGGCCGATCCGACGCTACGGGCCAAGCCGCGCGGGCAGTAGGGCATCGGCCCCCAGACCCGGAATGGGGCGGTGAACTTGTCCAATGGACTTTAGCCACAGCCCGACCAATCATCCCAGCAAACCGACACGCCACAGTTACAGCGCCACCCGCACCGGCCCTGAGCCGGTGCCTCGCGGTCCGGCGACACGCTCTCACAAGGGCGGGCGCTCAGACGCCCAGACACCAGCGCATGACCGCCTTTTGCGCGTGCAGGCGGTTTTCGGCCTCGTCAAAGATCACCGAATGCGGGCCGTCCATCACCTCGGACGTGGCCTCATCATCGCGATGTGCGGGCAGGCAATGCATGAACAGCGCGTCGGGCTTTGCGTTGGCCATCAATCGCTCGTTCACCTGGTAGCCGCGCAGCTGATTATGCCGCCGCTCGCGCGCGGATTGCGGATCATGCATGCTGACCCAGGTGTCGGTGACGATCAGATCCGCGCCCTCAACCGCTGTCATCGGGTTGCGCTCGATCTCGACGCGGACACCCTTGGACCGCGCTTCTTCGATGAAGCCGGGTTCGGGGTCCAACGTCTGCGGCCCGGTAAAGGTGAAATCAAAGCCGAATTGTCCGGCGGCGTGAATGAAAGACGCGCAAACATTGTTGCCATCGCCCGACCAGACCACCTTCTTGCCCGCGATCGGCCCGTTATGTTCCTCAAACGTCATGATATCGGCCATGATCTGGCAGGGATGTGTCCGGTTTGTCAGCCCGTTGATCACCGGCACATCCGCATGTTCGGCCATTTCCAGCAACGTCGCCTCTTCAAACGTCCGGATCATGATCAGATCGACATAGCGGCTGAGAACGCGCGCGGTATCGGCGATGGTTTCACCATGGCCCAGTTGCATATCCGTTCCCGACAACACCATCGTCTGCCCGCCCATCTGACGCACCCCGACATCGAAACTGACACGCGTCCGGGTCGAGGGCTTTTCGAAGATCAGCGCGACCATCTGACCGGCAAGGGGCTGTTCGTCATCAGGCGCGCCTTTCGGACGGCCAAGGCGCGCCTTTTTCATCGCCTTGCCGGAATCAATAATCTGCCGAAGGTCCTCCGGCGAGGTGGTGTGAATATCGAGGAAATGGGTCATATATGGGTTCGCTTTGCTGTCTGCCGGAAAAATCTCGACCTGTCGCCGGGGCGCGCGCCCCGGGGGATGATGTTGCACGGTAGAATGGTTCAGCTTCGTCGGAAATGCATGTTCTGCACCAGTTCGCCATCCTCGCAGGGGCGTACCTCGCCGGGTATGAACCCTGCGCCGCGAAACATTGCGATGCCACGCGGGTTGGTCAGGCGCGGATCGGTCACTACCTCTGGCGCACCGCCATCCAGCAGCGATTGCGCATACTGACGAACATAGGCCTTGGCATGGCCCTGCCCAAGAAAGCTTGGGGCGCCAAGGAAGGTGTCCACGGCACGCGTGCCCTGCGCCGTATCGGTGAAATGCGGCACGCCTGCCAGATGAGGACACCAGTCCTGAATGAAGGCAAACGCCTCACCGTCCTTTGCAACGATATGCATTTTGCAGTCGCCACCATCGATTTCGGCATCGATCAGCGCAATCTCATGCTCTGGCGGCCCCCAGACAGGGGTGACATGCGCCTGCCCCAGCCATTCGCGTAGCATATCGTAATCTGCGCGTGTCACCGGGCGGAACTCATACATCAGGCCCGACGGCGCTTGCCGCTGCATCAATCCGCGTCACCGCCTCGGCGATCTCGTCTTCCGTCAGATTGAGGGGCGGCAAAAGGCGCACCACATTATCGGCGGCAGGCACAAGGATCACCAGTTTGTCATAGCCCGCCTTGACCAGATCGGCGGGGGCGACCTTGCATTTCAGCCCCAGCATCATGCCGGACCCGCGCACGCCCTCGAAAACATCGGGATGAGAGGCGACCAGCCCCTCCAGCTTTTGCCGCAACAGGCCCGACCGCTTGCGCACATCGGCAAGGAATGCAGGGTCAGAGACGATTTCCATGACCTTGCCGCCCACCGCGCAGGCCAGCGGGTTGCCCCCATAGGTGGATCCATGCGTGCCCACCACCATGCCCGCTGCCGCATCTTCGGTCGCCAGCACTGCACCCAACGGAAAACCCCCACCGATGCCCTTGGCGACCATCATGATGTCGGGCGTGACACCAGCCCATTCATGCGCGAACAGTCGACCAGTCCTGCCCATGCCACATTGCACCTCGTCCAGAATAAGCAAAACGCCATTATCATCGCAAAGTGCGCGCAGGTCCTTCAGTTCTTGATCAGCCAACGGGCGGATGCCGCCCTCGCCCTGTATCGGCTCGATCAGGATGGCGGCGGTGTTGTCATTGATGGCCGCATGCAGCCCGTCATGGTCGCCCCATTCGACATGTTTGAAACCCGGCAACACAGGACCGAAGCCTTTGACCATTTTTTCCGACCCGGAGGCCGCGATGGCGGCCGATGAGCGACCGTGGAACGACCCTGAGAATGTGATAATCTCCACCTTCTCGGGCTGACCTTTCTCGTACCAGTATTTCCGCGCCATCTTGACCGCCAGCTCGCAAGCCTCGGTGCCGGAATTGGTAAAGAACACCGTGTCGGCAAATGTCGCCGCCACCAGCTTGTCGGCCAGATCTTGCTGCTGGGGGATGCTGTAAAGGTTGGAGACGTGCCAGACCTTGTTCGCCTGATCGGTCAGCGCAGCCGTCAGATCGGGGTTGGAATGGCCCAGAACATTCACGGCAATCCCGGCACCCAGATCAAGAAATCGGCGTCCGTCGGCCTCGGTCAACCAGGGGCCTTCGCCCTTGACGAAGGACAGAGGCGCACGCGCATAGGTGGGCAGAACGGACGGGATCATGGATAGCATCCTTGTGAATGAAGCTCTTTGAGTGCCGCATGGGCAGGCTCAAGTCAATCTGATGAGGAAGGTTTGCGCCAGCAACGGACGCGGGAACAACAGGCGCGGGACGTCAGACGCAGGAGCGTCGGCGTCGGATCACGGTATTTTGGTGCCTATTGTTCATGCAGGGGTATTTATATGCGCGTGCCAGAATGCACCAGAGGATTTTTTGCGCCACCGCCCGGTTTGCGACCGAAATGTGGTCACGGGCATTTTCGGGAGTCGCAATAGCTGAGTATTCGGCCCTTGTGGCCCTGTCCGGGAACGAGGGGCCAGCCCCTCGCGCTCCCCGGAGTATTTGTGCCAAGAAGAAGGGACGGCTGCGGGCGGCGTTGTCTGCGACGTCAGGCGAACGGGTCGTCGGGGTAGCCGACGCCCATCAGGTACAGACCTTCCGGCGGGCTCACCGGGCCGCAGGCCGCACGTTCGCGTGCTTCAAGCGCTGCACTGACGTCATCTGGCGACCATTTTCCGGCACCGGCGCGTTCCAGCGTGCCCACGATGCTGCGCACCTGATTGTGCAGGAAAGAGCGCGCCCTTACGTCGAAGTGAACCTCTGGACCAGCGAAGGTGTCAACCTTGTGAATGTCGAGCCTGTCGAGGGTCTTCATCGGCGATCTGGCCTGGCAGATCGTCGAACGGAACGTGGTGAAATCGTGATGGCCAACCAGCCGATTTGCGGCCTCTTGCATGGCGTCGACGTCAAGGTCCTGGTTAACCCTCCAGACCTGGCCCGCCTCCAGCGTCAGGGGCGCGCGGCGACACAGGATGCGGAACAGGTAGCGGCGCTCTGTTGCCGTAAAGCGGGCATGCCAACCGTCCCCCACGGCCTTACAGGCGCGGATCGCCACGGGTGCGGGTTTCAGGTGGTAGTTTACCGCTTCGGAAAGGCGGAACGGATCCCAGTCCTTATCCATATCGCAATGCGCCACCTGCCCCCGCGCATGGACCCCGGCATCGGTGCGCCCGGCGGCGGCGATCTTGTGGGCGCGCGGCTCCAGTTTCGACAGGGCGTTCTCGATCGCGCCCTGCACCGAGGGCAGGCCGACCTGTCGTTGCCAGCCCGAAAACGGGCCGCCATCATATTCCACCAAGAGCGCATATCTGGGCATGGCGGCGCAGATAGCGCGCCGCGACACCCGGCACAATCCCTGTCCGTTGCACTGGTGCTTGACTCGGGGTACCCCTATCTTGCGCGTAAAGAGTGAGTGAAGGGGCAGGCTTGTGGTAATCTCGACGCTGGCAGACGGTTTGACGCGTGGGGTCGAGAACCTGGCGGGCACGTTGACCAGCCCGTTTTCGGAACCGGTGATCCGACTTGGCGTCACCGGCCTGGCGCGGGCCGGCAAGACCGTGTTCATCACGTCGCTGGTGGCCAATCTGCTGGACCGGGGCCGGATGCCGCAGCTTCTGGCGGCGGCTGACGGGCGCATCACCACCGCCTATTTGCAGCCGCAGCCCAACGACACCCTGCCGCGTTTCGAATACGAGACCCACCTGGCCGCCTTGACGGCGCGTGAACCGCATTGGCCGGACAGTACGCGCATGATCTCGGAACTGCGTCTGTCCTTGCGGGTGCAACCCACCGGGCTGCTGGCGGGATTGCAGGGGCCGCGGACGGTGCATCTGGACATCGTGGATTATCCCGGTGAGTGGCTGCTGGATCTGGGGTTGATGGAGAAATCCTATGCCGACTGGTCGCGCGAGACATTGGACCGGATCACCAAACGCGCACAGGCGGCGGAGTTCATCGCCGTTTCCGACGGAATCGACCCTACCGCGGAATTGCGCGAAACCGATGCGCAGGCGCTTGCGCGCAGTTTTACCTCCTATCTGACCCAAGCCCGGCAGGATGGCTATTCGGATTGCACGCCGGGGCGGTTCCTGCTGCCGGGCGATCTGGCGGGGTCTCCGGTATTGACCTTTGCACCGCTGCCCGATCCGGGCGGAGCGCCGCGCAAGTCGCTTTGGCGCGAGATGGAGCGGCGCTACGAGGCCTATAAGGCGCGTGTTGTGCGCCCCTTCTTTCGCGATCACTTTGCCCGCATCGACCGACAGGTGGTGCTGGTCGATGCGCTTGGCGCGATCCATCAGGGCCCGGCAGCGGTCGAGGACATGCGGTTGGCGATGGCAGATATCCTGTCGTCTTTCCGGCCCGGACGGAACGCCTTTCTGACGCAGATTTTCCGTGGCAAACGGGTAGAGAAGATCCTGTTCGCCGCCACCAAGGCCGATCACCTGCATCACACCCAACATGCCCGGCTGACCGCCATAATGGAGGCGCTGACCCGCGAGGCCCGCGACCGTGCGCGCTTTGCCGGGGCAGAGACCTCTGCCATGTCGCTGGCCGCGCTGCGCGCCACGGTCGAGGAAACGATCCAGCATGACGGGCGCACGCTGAATTGCGTGCGCGGGCGGTTGCTCGACAGCGGAAAAGAGGCGGCGTTTTACCCCGGTGCCCTGCCCGACGATCCCGGCCATCTGCTGGGGCCCGCACGTCAGGGTGCCGATGCGTGGCTGGATCAGGATTACAAGATCATGCGCTTTGCCCCCGCGCCGCTGACGTTGAAACCCGGGATCGGCCCGCCGCATATCCGGTTGGACAAGGCTGCGCAATTCCTGTTCGGGGACCGGCTATGACGATCATCCTGCGCCCGGCCCGATCGCTGGATGCCGGCAAGATCGGTGGGTTGATGAGCGATGGCAACGCCGCCAACGCCTGGAAGCCGCACCTGCATTCAGCGGCCGAGGATATCAGCTATTGCGCCAAGATGATCGACTGCGGATGGGTGACTGTCGCCTGTGAGGACCGGTTGCTGTTGGGGTTCATTGCCCGGCAGGAGGATTATATCCACGCGCTTTACGTCAGCGCGCAGGCACGCGGATCCGGGGTCGGGCGCATGTTGTTGGATGACGCCAAGATCGGCCGCAACAGGCTGAAACTCTGGACGTTCCAGCACAATATCGCGGCGCAGCGTTTCTACCTTCGCGAAGGTTTCACCGAGGACAGCCGAACCGACGGCCATTCGAATGAAGAAAAGCTGCCTGATATCAATTATATCTGGAGCCGAAAGGGCAAGACATGAGTGACCGTGATGGCCCCGTACTGATCGATCTTGATGGCAAGGGCAGCGGGCCGTCGCCCGCCGAAGCCCCGCCGGTGCCCGACACTGGCGAACCCGGCCCGCGCGGTCAGGCGATGGCTACGGTCGCGGCGCTTGCAGGTCGGCGCTCCTCTGCGTTGTCACGATGGTTCTGGGCGCTGTTGATGGCGGTCATTGGTACCGTGGTTTCGGTGGCGGCGTGGAACTTTGCCGCTGGCCTTATTGCGCAGGTGCCGCTGCTCGGATGGGCGGTGACAGTGCTGTTCGGATTGTTCGTGCTGGTACTGCTGGCCATCGCGGTCAAGGAACTGGCGGTTTTTTCGCGGCTGGCCCGGATCGACAAGCTACACCGGCGCGCGGCGCAGGCATTGGCAGAGGATGATCTTGCCGGTGCCCGCATCGTCATCAAGAAATTGACAGCGCTTTACGCAGGCCGCGAGGATACCAGCTGGGGTCGACAGCGTGTCGAGGAACTGGGGGGCGAACAGTTTGACGCAAGCGCCCTGCTGGGTCTGGCCGAAGCAGAACTGCTGCGCCCGCTGGACCGCGCCGCCCGGACCGAGGTAGAGGCCGCGGCCCGTCAGGTGGCCACCGTCACCGCGCTGGTGCCGCTGGCGCTGGCCGATGTTGCGTCGGCGCTGACGGCCAATATCCGGATGATCCGGCGCATTGCCGAGATTTATGGCGGCCGCGCGGGCACTTTGGGCAGCTGGCGGCTGACCCGCGCCGTGATGGCGCATCTGGTGGCCACCGGTGCGGTAGCTGTGGGCGACGACATGCTGGAACCGGTGCTGGGCGGCGGCATCCTGGCCAAGCTTTCGCGGCGTTTTGGCGAGGGCCTTATCAACGGCGCGCTGACCGCGCGTGTCGGCGCCGCCGCGATGGAGGTCTGCCGCCCCCTGCCCTTCACCCGAGAACCACGCCCGCCGGTGCGCAGCATGGTCAAATCCGCGCTGACCGGGTTGTTCAGGCAGGATAAGGACTGACGCTGCCATCCGCAGACATGGCAGGGTTGGCCAGTGTACCGCACCGCATAAGGTGGCGGATCCTGACTGGGCGTCCAAGCGGGGCACCGATCAGCAGCCGGTTCTGAATGTTCCGCCGACAGTAAACAGCAAGCGCGGGGTGCATCACTCGAATGCACCCCGCAGGATCTTTACGGGCAATTCTCAAATGGCAACCGCTGCGTTTTGACAGAATCGCCATTGGCAACCGAATTACTCGGCAGGTGCGGGTTGTTCCTCGGCAGCGACGCCATTGTCAGCCGGGGCCGCGCCGTCGGTTGCCGTCGCTGATCCCCCTGCCTCGGCACCGTTTGTCGTGGCTTGGGTATTGCCGGTCTCCGTCACGGGCGCTGCGGCCTCACCAGTGCCGTTTGCCGCCGGTGCAGTCGCGTCAGCGCCGCTCTCGATCATCGGGGTGCTTGCGGGCGCGGGCGGATCTGTCAGCACAGGCGCGGGCTCAGGCGAATTGCTCATCAACGAGGCACCGACCAGCACGGCAATGATCACCACAACTGCGATGGCAAGGCCGATCACGACATTGCCGCCGGACCGGGTCGTGCGGATTTCGCGCGGTTCGCGCAGGTGAGTGTCTGTCTCTTTATAGGCCATCTGGGTTCTCCTTCATTTGATGCGGTCGAATGAGGCGTTCCCATGAAAGTCCGACCGCTTGTAAGCAAAGCGCGCAGGTGGCCGATTGGTTCGATGCCGTTTTCCAATCGTCGCGGATCGGCCAGACCCTGCCGAAAACGCGGTGATCCATGCGCCAACTCTTGCCGCGTCAGTCGCAGGCGCTAGAACCGGCGGGACATTGCCGCAACCCCCGTTTCCGCGCGCTGTTTTCCGCCAGTTGCGCCAAGAGACGCGCAGGCACATGCAGGTCAGGTATCCCGGACTGTCGCGGTGTCAGACGTTAAGGCATGATACTTTCAAGGCGCGGCCTGCTTTGGCGTCATGTTTTTCAACAAGTTGCATTGTCATGGAGCCATCTGATGTCCGATTTTCTGGCACCCGTCACATCCGAGCAAATTTGCCGGGTTTTGGGTCTTTTTGGCTTTTGCCTCTATGTGACGAATTATTTACTGCTATCCACGCATGTTCTGACGGCTGAAGGTGCCCGCTATTTCGTCATCAACACCATTGCCGCCGTGGTGGTGCTGATCGGGCTGTCACAGGACTTCAACCTGGCCGCGGCGCTGACGCAGGGCTTCATGATTTGCATGGGCTCTGCCGCGATCCTGATCCGGCTGCGACGCGCGATCGTGCTGCGCAACCCTGCCGCCCCCTCGGGCCGGGCGGGTCAGGCTGTCGTCATCGCCTGATCCAGTCAGGCGACACGGCCACTGGACGCCCGCGCAACGCGCGCCTATAAGCTGCCGCATGACGCATGGCCTCGCGATCATCATTCGAATTATATGCCCGGCGCTCTAACACGCGAGCCGCCGGGACAAGGCGTATGCACCGCCGCGCCGCCCCTGACACCCTGACAATTCACACGACTTTCAAGGACGCCCCAGATGTGCGCCGAGACGCCCGACTATAAAGCAACGCTGAACCTGCCGAAAACCGATTTCCCGATGCGCGCGGGACTGCCCAAACGCGAGCCTGAATGGCTGGCCCGCTGGGAAAAGATCGGCATCTATGACCGCCTGCGCGAGAATGCCGGGGACCGGACGCCGTTCACCCTGCATGACGGCCCCCCCTATGCCAACGGCCATCTGCATATCGGCCACGCGCTGAACAAGACGATCAAGGACATGATCGTGCGCAGTCACCAGATGATGGGCCGCGACGCACGCTATATCCCCGGCTGGGACTGCCACGGCCTGCCGATCGAGTGGAAGATCGAGGAACAGTACCGCGCCAAGGGCAAGAACAAGGACGAGGTCGATGTCGTCGATTTCCGTCAGGAATGCCGCCGTTTTGCCGAGGGCTGGATCGACGTGCAGCGCGACGAGTTCAAGCGCTTGGGCATCACCGGCAAGTGGGAACGCCCCTACCTGACGATGGATTTCCGCGCCGAGCGTATCATCGCCGAGGACTTCCAGAAGTTCCTGATGAACGGAACGCTCTATCAGGGCTCCAAGCCCGTGATGTGGTCGCCGGTTGAAAAGACCGCGCTGGCCGAGGCCGAGATCGAGTATCACGATCACAAAAGCCACACGATCTGGGTGCCGTTCAAGGTGTATGCCGCCCATGGTGAGGGTTTCTGGGTAGGCCCCGGTTCAGACAAGTTAGAAGCTGAACAAAAAGAAAAAGCGCAACAACTTGTAAACGCTCGAGTGGTGATCTGGACAACGACACCCTGGACCATCCCGTCCAACAAGGCCGTCGCCTATAACCCCAAGATCAACTACGGCCTCTACGAGGTTACTGGCCGCCCCGAGGAATGTTGGTGCAAGATCGGCGACCGTTACCTGCTGGCAGATACGCTGGCCGGGGACGTTCTGAGCGCCGCTCGGCTGGACGACACGATGTATCGCCGCCTGCGCGATGTCTCGGCTGAAGAACTGTCCACTCTGACACTAGCGCATCCATTCGCAGGCGCGGACGGCGCGGATGGCTTCTGGGACTACCCCGTGCCGATGATCGACGGCGATCATGTGACTGACGAGGCTGGCACCGGCTTTGTTCACACCGCCCCCAGCCACGGCGCGGATGACTTTGAATGCTTTATGAAGCGCAACTGGCTGGACCGGATGACCCATAACGTGGGCGAGGAATCCGAATTCCTGCCGCATGTGCCGTTTTTCGCGGGCCTTCAGGTGTTCGACCGCAAGGGCAAGGAAGGCAAGGCCAACCCCACCGTGATCGCCAAGCTGGTCGAGGTTGGCGGGCTGATCGCCCGTGGCCGTGTGACCCACAGCTATCCGCATAGCTGGCGGTCCAAGGCGCCGGTGATCTTCCGCAACACGCCGCAATGGTTCGCCGCCATCGACCGCGAGGTTGGCGACGGGCAGGACACCTATGGCAAGACCATCCGCGAACGCGCGTTGACCTCCATCGACGAGCTGGTGAAATGGACGCCGCAGACAGGCCGCAACCGCCTGTTCTCAATGATCGAGGTTCGCCCCGACTGGGTTCTGTCGCGCCAGCGCGCCTGGGGTGTGCCGCTGACCTGCTTCACCCGCAAAGGCGTACTGCCCACGGATGAGGGCTTTCTTCTGCGCGATGAGGCGGTCAACGCCCGCGTGCTTGAGGCCTTCGAGGCGGAAGGCGCAGACGCCTGGTACAAACCCGGCGCGAAGGAACGCTTCCTCGGCACCGATTACAACGCCGATGAGTGGGATCAGGTCTTCGACATTCTCGATGTGTGGTTCGATTCCGGCTCCACCCACGCATTCGTGTTGCGCGACCGCGAGGACGGCACCGAAGATGGTATCGCCGATGTCTACATGGAAGGCACCGACCAGCATCGCGGCTGGTTCCATTCTTCCATGCTGCAAGCCTGCGGCACCATTGGCCGTGCGCCCTATCGCAACGTTGTCACGCACGGCTTCACGCTGGACGGCAAAGGCAACAAGATGTCCAAATCGCTGGGCAACACCATCGCGCCTGATGATGTGGTCAAGCAATACGGCGCAGATATTCTGCGGCTCTGGGTGGCGCAGGCCGACTATACCGCCGATCAGCGCATCGGGCCGGAAATCCTGAAAGGCACCGCGGACAGCTATCGCCGCCTGCGCAACACCATGCGGTTCATGCTGGGCGCGCTGTCGCATTTCGAGGAATCCGACCGGGTTGCACCCGCCGATATGCCCGAACTGGAACGCTGGGTGCTGCACCGTCTGGCTGAACTCGATCACCGCGTCCGCAAGGGCTATGCCGAGTTTGATTTTCAGGGTGTGTTTCAGGCGCTGTTCAACTTCGCCACGGTCGATCTGTCGTCCTTCTACTTCGATATTCGCAAGGACGTCCTGTATTGCGACGGCGACACGGACCGCCGCCGCGCCGCGCGCACGGTGCTGGATATTCTCTTCCACCGGCTGACCACCTGGCTTGCCCCGGTGCTGGTCTTCACGATGGAGGAGGTCTGGCTGGAACGCTTCGGCGGCGAGGACAGCTCTGTCCACCTGACCGATTTCCCGGAAACGCCCGCCGATTGGCTGGACGAACCGCTTGCCGCCAAATGGGCCAGTGTGCGTCAGGCGCGCCGGGCGGTGACCGCTGCGCTTGAAGTGCAGCGTACCGACAAGGTGATCGGCGCGTCGCTGGAGGCAGCCCCGGTCGTGCATGTGCGCGACAAGGACATGCTGGCCGCGCTGAAATCCGTCAACTTCGACGATATCTGCATCACCTCAGCGATCTCCCTGACCGGCGATCCACAGCCCGGCGAATCCTTCCGCCTGCCGGAAATCGACGGCGTGGGCGTGGTGTTCGAGAAAGCCGAGGGAGCTAAATGCCAGCGCTGCTGGAAGATCCTGCCCGATGTCGGCACCCACAAGCATCCGGGCACCTGCGCGCGCTGTGACGCTGCCCTCGGCTGACCCACCGACGCGGTGATATGAAAGGCGGACCGCGATGAGCCTGACGGTTTTCCTCGCGGTCCTCGCCGCCGCCCTGCTTCATGCGGGCTGGAACGCGCTGATCAAACTCGGCGCGTCCAAAATGACCTCGATGCTGATCCTCACGCTTGTGCAGATGGGCATGGGCGGTATCGTGGCGCTGGCTCACCCGCTGCCCTCGTCCGAAGTCTGGCTCTGGTTGCTGGCCTCCGGCGTCTTCCATTCCGGCTACAAGCTGTTCCTGGCCTATGCCTACGAACAGGGCGATCTCAGCCGCGTCTACCCCATCGCCCGGGGCGCGGCACCGCTGGTCGTAACGCTGATCTCTGCCGCCCTGCTCGCCGACATCATCCTGCCGCTGGAATATCTGGCAATCGCCGTTCTGGGCTGCGGTATCCTGATGATGGCCCGCGGCGTCTTCACCAGCGGCGAAAGCCACCGCCTTGTGCCACTGGCCTTGGGGTCGGCGCTGATGACGGCTGGCTATTCTCTGGTGGACGGCTTGGGCGCGCGGATCTCGGAAAATCCGGCAATGTATGTCGCGTGGCTTTTCATTCTGGACGCTGCGTTTTTCACACCCATCTGCATCGCGCTACGCGGGCGCGCAGTGCTGACAGCCCGCAAACAGGACTGGGTGCTGGGCAGTCTCGCCGCCGCCGGGTCCTACGCGGCCTACGCCATCGCCGTCTGGGCCATGACCCAAGCCCCCATCGCTCTGGTGACCGCCCTGCGCGAAACCTCTATCCTCTTCGCCGTGCTTCTGGGCTGGCTCTTCATGGGCGACCGGATTGACCGCACAAAAGCGCTTGCCGCCACGCTGATCATCGCGGGCGTCGTTCTGACCCGGCTTTGAACCGTTCTTGCCAAAGAGCACGCCCGACGCCACTTTACGCAAATGCCCAGTCTGACTGTCCCCACGCCCACCGGCCCCTTCACCATCACCGAAGAGCTCGGCCGGGTCACCCGCAGCGAATGGGGCAGCGGCGGTACAGATCAAACACCTTTGCTGCAACGCGCCGCCGCACAGATTACCGCCTATTTCGACGGACAGTTGACAAGTTTCGATCTGCCCCTCAACCTCGGCGGATCAAGCCTGCAACAACAGACATGTAACGCAATCCTGACCATCCGCTTCGGCGAAACCCGCACCTATGGCCACCTCGCGAAAAAGCTCGGCGTTCCCGCACAAGCAATCGGTCAGGCCTGCGGCGGCAACCCGATCCCGCTGATCATCCCCTGCCACCGCGTCCTCGCAGCGACCAATCTCGGCGGCTTTTCCGGTCGCCATGGCATTGAAACCAAAGTCTGGCTTCTGAAACACGAAGGCGCGGCCAGCCTGCTGATCTGAACCATCCACCGCGAAAACGTCAGACTTGCACGTCGCCTCGCAACGCGCGCCGAGCGTCCCGCCCGACAGGCGGGAGGCGAGACATCCTGTGCGGCTGCAAGGCCGCTCCGTTAAGGAACAGCCGCTGTCAGTCGCGCCGCGAATCGCGTGGGTAAACGCCCAGAATTTCCAGATAACTGGTGAAATAACCCAATTCGTCCAATGCCCGCGCCACTGCCGGATCGTCGGGATGCCCTTCAATATCGGCATAAAACTGCGTGGCCGTGAAAGATCCGCCCACCATGTAGCTTTCCAGCTTGGTCATGTTGACGCCATTGGTCGCAAACCCGCCCATCGCCTTGTACAGCGCCGCCGGAATGTTGCGGACCTGGAACACGAAAGACGTCATCATGCCATGCGCGCCGCGCGGCGTCATATCCGGCTCGGGCGCCATGATCAGGAAACGCGTCGTGTTGTTGCCCTCATCCTCGATATGGCGCGCCAGAACTTCCAGCCCGTAAATCTCGCCCGCCAATTCCGAGGCCAGCGCCCCCATCTTCGCGTCGCCCACCTCGGCCACATGTTTGGCCGATCCTGCGGTATCCGCGCCGGTGACCCGGTGAATGCCGTGCTCTCGCAGGAACTTATGACATTGTCCCAGAAGCACCGTATGGCTCATCGCGCTTTCGACCGCACTCAGCTGCGTTCCGGGGACGGCCAACAAGTTGATATGCACCCGCACGAAGGTCTCGTCGATGATGTGCAGACCAGATCCAGGCAGCAGCGAGTGTATGTCCGCGACCCGTCCATAGGTGGAATTTTCCACCGGCAGCATCGCTAGAGCCGCGTCGCCGTCACGCACCGCCTCGATCGCGTCCTCGAAGGTGCGACAGGCCAGCGCCTCCATCTCCGGGCGTGCCTGGCGACAGGCTTCGTGGGAATAAGCACCAGGTTCCCCCTGGAAGGCAATGCGTCTGGTCATCTCGAAAATCCTGAGGTTTAATCCCTCTCGGGCGTTTGGTCGCGGCTTCTACACCTTGCCACAGCGAAGGGGAAGCCGTAGATACGCGCCGAAACCCTATTCATACGGACAGGCGAGCGATGCTGGATACGATGACACTCACCAAGATACTCGGCGCTTTCTGCGGGGCCCTGCTGATATTCCTTGTCGGCAAATGGGCTGCGGAATCGCTGTACCATGTCGGCGCAGGCGGACACGGTGAGGAGCACGCGATGGGCTATGCCATCGAAACCGGTGGCGACAGCACCTCAGAAGAACCCGCAGAAGAGGTGGACTTTGCAGCCCTGCTCGAAGCGGCAGACCCGGAAAAAGGCGCGAAAGTGTTCAGCAAGTGCCGCGCCTGCCACAAGGTGGAACCTGACGCGAACGGCACTGGCCCAACACTGTACCAGGTTGTCGGCCGCGAGGTCGACAGCGTCGATGGCTTTGCCTATTCCGGCGCGCTGGAGAAGGTCGCAGATGTCTGGACGCCGGAGCATCTCAACGGTTTCCTCGAAAACCCCAAAGGCTATGCGCCCGGCACCAAGATGAGCTTTGCCGGCCTCAAGAAGCCCGAAGATCGCGCCGACCTGATTGCGTATCTCGATACGCTCGGCGGCTAAGCTGCACAGAACCCCCGCGCACAGGGCCGTTGTCCATCAGGACAGCGGCCCTTTATCTTTTCTGCGGCGGCAATTTGCCCGCCGATCACGCAATCTCAACTTGAATGTGGTTGGACACGCCCCTTAGCTTGTGACCAATGTCCAAAGGGCTGACTGCATAACCGGAGGTGAACCGATGATCAGGACGACTGCGCAGGCGCAAAGCCGCATTTCCAAGGGGATGTCGGTCCAACATGCCATCGCTGCCGGGCTGATGGCGGCAGGGATTGCCCTCTGGGCCGGACAGGTGCAGGCTCAGGCTGACGACGCAGGCATAACGCGCGCGCATGGCTATTCCTATTTCGGCAATCTGGATTATCCGGCGGATTACGATCATCTGCCCTATGCCAATCCCGACGCCCCAAAAGGTGGGGAACTGTCGCTGGGTGCCACCGGAACGTTTGACAGCCTCAACCCCTATTCCCGGAAGGGACGCGCGGGCGCGCTGACAGCAATTCAATATGACCAGTTGATCGAATCCACCGCTGACAGCGTCGGGCAATATTACTGCGTCCTTTGCGAAAGCCTCGAATATGACGAGGGCAAGAATTACGTCATCTTCAATCTTCGCCCCGAAGCGGTTTTCTCTGACGGCAGCCCCGTCACGGCCGAGGATGTCGTCTATAGCCACCGCCTGTTCATCGAGCAGGGCCTGCCGTCTTACGCGCAGGCCGTCGGCCGCATGGTCACGGGTGCCGAGGCGCTGGACGAACACACCGTCAAATTCACCTTCGCCGAAGGCATCACCCGCCGCAGCCTGATCGAAACCGTGGGCAACACGCCGGCCTTTTCCAAGGCGTGGTTCGAGGCGGATCCGAAACGTCGGCTCGACGAACCCCGGCTGGAGGTCGCCATCGGGTCCGGCCCCTACATCCTTGACAGCTACGAGGTGAACCGCCGCATCGTCTACAAGCGTAACCCGGATTATTGGGGCAAGGATTTGCCGTTCAACAAGGGGCGGCACAATTACGACACCATCCGGATCGAGTATTTCGCGGACAGCACTGCCGCGTTCGAAGCGTTCAAGGCCGGCGAATACACGTTCAAGAACGAAGGCGACCCCAAACAATGGGCCACCGGATATAACTTCCCGCGCGTGCAGAACGGTACGGTGGTGAAGGAGGCCCTGCCCGACGGAAGCCCACCCGATGCCGCGGGCTTTGTCTTCAACCTCGCCAAGCCGCAATTTGCCGACAAGGACGTGCGCAAGGCGCTGGCCTTGGCCTTCAACTTCGAATGGGCCAACGAATCCCTGCGTTACGGGCTTTACAGCCAGCGCAGTTCTTTTGTCGAAGGCACACCGCTGGAGGCGAAAGCCACTCCACAGGGCGCGGAAAAGGCATTCCTGGACTCGCTTGGCGATGTCGTGCCGGACGCATTGATGAACGAAGAGCCGATGATAAGCCATAGCTCGGACGCCGGGCGGCTGAATGATCGTGGCAACCTGCGCCGCGCCGCAGCCATCCTGGAAGACGCGGGCTGGTCCATCGCAGACGATAACCTGCGCCGAAACGCGGAGGGCAAGACGCTGGATATGCGCATCCCGATCCCGTCGAATATGGACCCGACGCTGGAAGCGATGGTGGAAACCTATGTCCAGAACCTTAAAATTCTGGGCGTGAACGCCAGCTATGAGAAGATCGACCCCGCGCAATACACGTTGCGGCGGCGTGAACGCGACTATGACGTGATCTATTCCACGCAATACGGTGCCTTCCTTTCCACCGGTGGCGGTCTGTCCCAGATGTACGGTTCGCGCGAGGCTGAATTCAGCCTGTTCAACCCCGCAGGCATTGCCAGCCCGCTGGTCGATGCGATCATCGAAGCATCTTTCGACACCACCAATCAGGCCGATCAGGACGCCGCCCTGATGGCACTGGACCGCGCATTGCGCTTTGAGTATTTCGTGGTTCCCACAGGCTATATCGCCGAACACTGGGTGGCCTATTTCGACATGTACGAACATCCTGACCCCCTGCCGCCCTACGATCTGGGCTACCTTGATCTGTGGTGGATCGACGCTGAAAAGGCGCAGGCCCTGAAGGACAAGGGCGCGCTTCGTTAACATGGGCGCGTATATTTTCAGACGGTTGTTGCTGATCATCCCGACGCTGTTCGGGATCATGGTGATGAATTTTGCGCTGGTGCAATTTGTCCCCGGTGGCCCGATCGAGCAGATCATTGCCCAGATCGAAGGCGGCGGTGACGTGTTTGGTGGCTTTTCCGGTGCGGGCGGATCACCTGCTTCGGAACTGGAAACCCAAGGGGCGGGCGGCGACAGCCAATATGCGGGTGCCCGCGGGTTACCGCCGGAATTCATCGAGAAGCTGGAGAAGGAATTCGGCTTCGACAAGCCGCCGCTGGAACGCTTTATCGGGATGATGTGGAACTATATGCGGCTGGATTTCGGCGAGAGCTATTTCCGGTCGATCAGCGTGATGGATCTGGTGATCGAAAAGATGCCGGTGTCGATTTCGCTGGGCCTGTGGTCCACGCTGATTGCCTATATCGTGTCGATCCCGCTGGGCATCCGCAAGGCGGTCAAGGACGGCACTGCCTTTGACACATGGACATCCGGCGCGATCATCGTGGCCTATGCCATCCCCGGCTTCCTGTTCGCGATCCTGCTGCTGGTGCTGTTCGCGGGCGGGTCCTATTGGCAGATTTTCCCGCTGCGGGGCCTTGTGTCCGACAATTGGGAAAGCCTGTCCTGGCCCGCGCGCATCGCTGATTATTTCTGGCACATCACCCTGCCGGTGCTGGCCTCGACAATCTCGGCCTTTGCCACGCTGACGCTGCTGACCAAGAACAGCTTTCTGGACGAGATCAAGAAACACTATGTGATGACCGCCCGCGCCAAAGGCCTGTCCGAACGCGCGGTTCTTTATGGGCACGTCTTCCGCAACGCCATGCTGATCGTCATCGCGGGCTTTCCGGCTGTGTTCATCGGCGTGTTCTTCTCCGGTTCCCTCATCATCGAGACGATCTTTTCGCTCGACGGTCTTGGACGATTGGGGTTCGAGGCTGCCGTGGCCCGCGATTATCCAGTGATCTTCGGCACGCTGTTCGTTTTCGGCCTTATGGGTCTTCTGGTCGGCATTCTTTCGGACCTGATGTATGTGTTCGTCGATCCGCGCATCGACTTTGAAAAGCGGGAGGGTTGAGGCCATGCAAAACCCCGACCTGATCCCCGAACCCATGCCCGGCAAGCCCGTGGCCCCCGCCCCGCGCAAGGGTTTCTTCACGCTGTCGCCGCTCAACCAGCGGCGCTGGCGAAATTTTCGCCGCAACGGCCGCGCGTTCTGGTCGCTGATCATCTTTGCCGTGGTCTTTGGCCTGTCGCTGTTTGCCGAGTTCATCGCGAACGAAAAACCGATCCTCGTCAGCTATCGCGGAGAGTTTTATACGCCGATCTTCAATTTCTACGCCGAAACCGATTTCGGTGGCGATTTCCGCACTGAAGCCATCTACCGCGACCCGGAGGTGAAATGCCTTGTCCGCACTGGCGGGCTGGATGCGTGTTTCGACACACCGGATGAGTTGATCGAACGGGTGGATGCAGGCGAGGTTCTGGACGGCGATTTCCAGAAAGGCTGGATGCTGTGGCCGCTGATCCCCTACAGCTATCAGACCACGGTGGACCGTCCCGGTGCAGCCCCGCTGCCGCCGAACTCCCAGAACTGGCTGGGCACCGATGACACCAAACGCGATGTCGTCGCCCGTGTAATCTACGGCTTCCGTCTGTCGATCCTGTTCACCCTGATCGTGACAACGCTCGCCTCTGTCGTGGGGATCGTCGCGGGCGCACTACAAGGGTTCTTCGGCGGCTGGCTGGATCTTATCTTTCAGCGCGTGATCGAAATCTGGGGCGCGACGCCCTCGCTTTACATCATCATCATCCTTTTCGCGATTCTGGGACGAAGTTTTTGGCTGTTGGTGTTCCTGACGGTCCTGTTCGGCTGGACGGCGCTGGTGGGCGTGGTGCGCGCGGAATTCCTGCGCGCCCGCAATCTGGAATATGTCCGTGCCGCCCGTGCGCTTGGTGTCAGCAACTGGACGATCATGTTCCGCCATATGCTGCCCAACGCGATGGTGGCCACGGTAACCATGCTGCCCTTCATCGTGACCGGCACGATCAGCACGCTGGCGGGGCTGGATTTCCTTGGCTTCGGCCTGCCCTCCTCGGCACCTTCACTGGGCGAGCTGACCCTTCAGGCAAAACAGAACCTGCAAGCGCCGTGGCTTGCCTTTACCGCCTTTTTCACCTTCGCTGCCATGCTGTCGCTGCTGGTCTTCATCTTTGAAGGCGTGCGCGATGCGTTCGACCCCAGGAAAACCTTTTCATGAGCACCATCCTTGAGGTCAACAACCTGTCGGTGGGCTTCCGGCAGGACGGCCAGATTTCACGCGCCGTCAATGGCGTGTCCTTCACGATTGAGAAGGGCGAAACCGTGGCACTGGTCGGCGAAAGCGGGTCCGGCAAATCGGTGACGGCCCTGTCCACCGTGTCTCTGCTGGGCGACAGCGCCATTGTCGAAGGTTCGGTTATATATAACGGGCAGGAAATGATCGGCGCCTCGCCCAAACGGCTGCGCGATGTGCGCGGCAATGACATCAGTTTCATCTTTCAAGAGCCGATGACCTCGCTCAACCCGCTGCACACGCTGGAAAAGCAACTGTCGGAATCGCTGGCGCTGCATCAGGGTCTGACCGGAGACAAGGCGCGCGCGCGCATCTTGGAACTTCTCAACAAGGTCGGCATCCGCGATCCGGAAAGCCGTCTGGGTGCCTACCCGCACCAGTTGTCGGGCGGGCAAAGGCAGCGTGTGATGATCGCCATGGCACTGGCCAACGGGCCGGACCTACTGATCGCGGATGAGCCGACAACGGCGCTGGACGTGACCATTCAGGCGCAGATCCTGGAGCTTCTGGCCGATCTCAAGCAGGATTACGACATGAGCCTGCTGTTCATAACCCATGACCTGGGGATCGTGCGGCGCATCGCCGACAGGGTCTGCGTGATGAAAGACGGAGAGATTGTCGAGGCTGGCCGCACCTCCGAGATTTTTGCCAATCCGCAGCACCCCTATACGCAAATGCTGCTGAGTGCGGAATCCACCGGCACGCCGGATCCGGTCGCGGACGGTGCAGAGCTGGTGGCCGAGACCGACCAGTTGAAGGTTTGGTTCCCGATCCAGCAGGGCCTGTTCAAACGCACGGTGGGGCATGTCAAGGCGGTGAACGAGGCGACGATCTCTGTCCGGGCGGGCGAGACGCTGGGCATCGTCGGGGAAAGCGGTTCCGGCAAGACCACACTTGCGCTGGCGATGATGCGGCTGATCCAGTCCGAAGGTGCCATCACCTTCATGGGGCAGGACGTGCGCAAATGGTCCACGAAAGAGCTGCGGCGCCTTCGTGCCAAGATGCAGATCGTGTTTCAGGACCCGTTTGGCAGCCTTTCGCCGCGCATGACCTGCGAACAGATCATCGCCGAAGGGTTGGGCGTGCATGGCAGCCCGGATGGGCGGCCTGCGCGCGAACTGGTGGCCGAGGTGATGACGGAGGTCGGGCTGAACCCGGCGACGATGCATCGCTACCCGCACGAGTTTTCCGGCGGACAACGCCAGCGCATCGCCATTGCCCGCGCAATGATCCTGCGGCCCCGGCTCGTGGTACTGGACGAGCCGACCTCGGCGCTGGACATGACGGTTCAGGTGCAGATCGTGAACCTGCTGCGCGACTTGCAGCGCAAGTACGACCTTGCCTATCTGTTCATCAGCCACGACCTGAAGGTGGTGCGCGCGATGTCGCATCGGGTGATGGTGATGAAACAGGGCGACGTGATGGAATATGGCGCTGCTGAAGAGATCTTTGAGGCACCGAAAACCGACTACACCCGCGAATTGCTGGCGGCGGCCTTCGCATCGCATGTCACGGGTGGGGTCTAGGAACCAGGAGGCCCCGGGTGTTTCCCCGGGGCGCGCTTGCCCTGACCGCAACCCGATAGCGCCCTTGCAGGAACGTCAATTCTACGGCGCTGACGTCGCAATTCCGTATAGCAAAGCCATCGAACTTGAAAAAATGCCGCAGGGTCGGATGCCGCGCGTCAAAAAGGCCCATTGGGGCGAGTTGTTTTCATCGGCCCAACCCCCTAACCTTCACCGCAGGGCGCTGGGTGTCTTTGACCCAGATCAAATGTGGATCTCAAGATGTTGCAAGAACCCATCCTCACTGGCACCCAGAATTGCGCGGAATGCCCGATCCGGCACCGCGCGGTCTGTGCCCGCTGCGAGACGGACGAGTTGCAGCGACTGGAAGAGGTCAAATATTACCGACGCTTCGAGGCCGGCCAGACCATCATCTGGTGCGGAGACCGAATGGATTTCGTGGGCTCTGTCGTGTCAGGCGTCGCCACACTGTCCCAGACAATGGAGGACGGGCGCACACAGATGGTGGGACTGCTGCTGCCCTCGGATTTCGTCGGGCGGCCCGGACGGCCAGTTGCCGCATATGACGTGACGGCCACCACGGATGTGCTGATGTGCTGTTTTCGCAAGGCCCCCTTTGAGGGGTTGATGGCAGACACCCCACATATCGCACATCGTCTTCTGGAGATGACGCTGGACGAGCTGGACGCGGCACGCGAATGGATGCTGGTTCTGGGGCGCAAGACCGCGCGCGAAAAAATCGCCTCGCTTCTGTCGATCATCGCACGGCGCGATGCCATTCTGCATCAGCGCAGCAAGGATGCGCGGGTGGTATTCGACTTGCCGCTGACACGCGAAGCGATGGCGGATTATCTTGGGCTGACGCTGGAGACCGTCAGTCGTCAGGTGTCCGCGCTGCGCAAGGACGGTGTGATCTCGCTTGAGGGCAAGCGTCGCGTCACCGTCCCCGATCTAAGCCGCCTTCTGGACGAAGCAGGTGACGATTCGGCCACCTGAGCGGCCTGCCGGACAGTCCTGACGCGGCGACACGCGCGGCCGTCTCGTCAATTTTCAATCAATGCGCCATGAAAACCGGCACCGGGCAGTTTTCCAGCATATTGCGCGTGGCACCCCCAAGGATGGCCTCTCGGAAACGCGAATGGCCATAGGCCCCCATCACCATCATATCGGCATCGACATCCCGAAGATGACGCACCAGCACGTCGGACACGCGCGGCATTGTCTTGGACAGCACATCAATCTGCGCCTTGACGCCGTGGCGCGACAGATATTGCGACAGCATCCCGCCCGGATCGGACCGGTTCGGCCCGCGCGCCGGCGGGTCAATGACGACGACATGAACAATGTCGGCCGACTGAAGCAGGGGAAGGCTGGCGCGAACGGCGTTCAGCGCCTCGGCGCTTTCATTCCAGGCCAGCACGATCCGTTTGGGCGTCGGCACTGGTGTGCCCGTGTCCGGCACCACCATGACCGGGGTCTGCCCTTCAAAAAGCACGCCTTCGACCACCGGCTCCAGCTCTGCGCCGCGTTCATCGCCATAAGGTCGTGGCACCACGACCAAGTCGGAGAACCGTGCCCGCGCTGCAACATGCCGCGTAATATCGGCGAGCTGGGCAACGCCTGATTCCACCCCCCAGCGACCGTCCCGGCCATCAAGCTGCTTTCGCGCAAACTCTTCCAGCTCTTTGGCCTCTTCGGTCGCGCGAGAGATTGTTTCCTGCACGATCATCGCACTTGCGCCCGCATAGTAGTAACCGGTCTGGCTGCGATCCACACCAAGGCACAAGACGTCCAGATGGGCATCGCAGGCTTCAGCCAAAGCTGTGGCATGGGTCAGCGTCGTGCCCGCCAACCGGTCGTCGGTCAGGACTGTCAAAAATGTCTTATAGGCCATGATTCCCCCTCATGCGGTGTGATCCTCTCACGAAGCCTAGACCCTTCCGGCCGGCACCTCCTTGATCCGCATCAATAACGCGTCGCAAAAAGGTTGACCTAGATCAAGGCGCGCCCTTCCCCGCCAGCGCACAACCCGCTCAATTGAATACCCCCGCGCGGGGCGTGACTCGTGCGGGACTGACGAAGGGACAAACCATGACAAATTACTTCAAGCTGATCGTGCTTGGCCTGGTCACGCTGTTTGCGATGATCGCGGCCAACTATGCACGCGACGCAGCCTATATGGTGCATGCCATCATCATCATGCTGGTCGCGGGCGGCCTGTTTCTGTGGACGCTGCGCAATACCGACGAGCCGGAGCCACCTGCGGTGCTGCAAACCAGCTATATGGACGGGGTCATCCGCTACGGCGTGATCGCCACGGCGCTTTGGGGCATCGTGGGCTTTCTGGTGGGCACGTTCATCGCCTTCCAACTGGCCTATCCGGCGCTGAACTTTGAATGGGCTGACGGATTCGCGAACTTCGGTCGGCTGCGCCCGCTGCACACCTCTGCGGTGATCTTTGCCTTTGGCGGCAACGCATTGATCGCAACATCATTCTATGTGGTGCAACGCACCAGCGCGGCGCGTCTTTGGGGTGGCAATCTGGCATGGTTCGTCTTCTGGGGCTACCAGCTGTTCATCGTTCTGGCGGCCACCGGCTATCTGTTCGGGTCCACCCAGTCCAAGGAATATGCCGAACCTGAATGGCATGTGGACCTGTGGCTGACGGTCGTCTGGCTGGCCTATCTGGCCGTGTTCATGGGCACGATCATCAAGCGCAAGGAACCGCATATCTACGTCGCCAACTGGTTCTATCTGGCCTTCATCATCACCGTGGCGATGCTGCATGTGTTCAACAACCTGTCCATTCCGGTCAGCATCTTCGGGTCGAAATCCGTGCAGGTCTTTTCCGGTGTGCAGGATGCGATGACGCAGTGGTGGTACGGCCATAACGCCGTGGGCTTCTTCCTGACAGCCGGCTTCCTTGGCATGATGTACTACTTTGTGCCGAAGCAGGCCGGACGGCCGGTCTACAGCTACAAGCTGTCGATCATCCACTTCTGGGCGCTGATCTTCCTGTATATCTGGGCCGGTCCGCACCATCTGCACTACACCGCCCTGCCCGACTGGGCGGCGACGCTGGGCATGGTGTTCTCGATCGTTTTGTGGATGCCCAGCTGGGGCGGCATGATCAACGGGTTGATGACCCTTTCGGGCGCCTGGGACAAGCTGCGCACCGATCCGGTTTTGCGGATGCTGGTGCTCTCGCTCGGCTTTTACGGCATGTCTACCTTCGAGGGTCCGATGATGTCGATCCGTGCGGTGAACTCCCTGTCGCATTACACCGACTGGACCATCGGTCACGTACATTCCGGCGCGCTTGGCTGGAACGGCATGATCACCTTCGGCGCGCTCTACTTCCTGGTGCCGAAACTGTGGAACCGCGAGCGGCTGTACAGCCTGTCACTGGTCAGCTGGCATTTCTGGCTCGCCACGATCGGCATCGTCCTTTACGCGGCGTCGATGTGGGTCACCGGCATCATGGAAGGCCTGATGTGGCGCGAAGTCGATGCGAACGGCTTCCTTGTAAACGCATTCGCCGACACCGTTGCCGCGAAATTCCCGATGTATGTGGTCCGTGCACTGGGCGGGGTCATGTTCCTCAGCGGTGCGCTGATCATGGTCTACAACCTGTGGATGACCGTCAAACGCAGCCCCGCTGTCGAGGCGACTGTTGCTGCATCACATGCCACCCCGGCTGAATAAGGAGGGCCAGGACAATGACAACTGATAAAAAACCTCCCATGCCGGCATCGGCCACAGGTATCGGGGCACGCCCACGGCGAAGGACGTTCCTTGACCGTCACGGCATGATCGAAAGAAACGCGACACTGCTGCTGATCCTCAGCTTTCTGGTGGTCAGCATCGGTGGACTGGTTCAGATCGTACCGCTGTTCTATCTCGACAACACCATCGAGAAGGTCGAGGGCATGCGTCCCTACACCCCGCTGGAACTGACCGGACGCGACATCTATGTTCGCGAAGGCTGTTACGTTTGCCACAGCCAGATGATCCGTCCCATGCGGGACGAGGTTGAACGCTACGGCCATTACAGCCTTGCGGCGGAATCGATGTATGACCATCCATTCCAATGGGGGTCCAAGCGCACCGGGCCGGATCTGGCCCGCGTCGGCGGCCGCTATTCCGATGTCTGGCATGTCGATCACCTGCGCGATCCGCAATCCGTGGTGCCTGAATCGGTGATGCCCAAATACGGCTATCTGGAGGCCAAGCTGCTTGAAGGCGAATATGTGTCCGACCTGCTGCGCACCCACGCCTTTGTCGGCGTCCCCTACACCGACGAAATGATTGCCGAAGCGCGCCGCGATTTTGCCGCGCAGGCCGATCCCGACAGCGATTATGACGGTCTGCTGGAGCGTTACGGCGACAAGGTGCCGATCAGCAATTTCGACGGGCAGCCGGGCATTTCCGAAGCCGATGCGCTGATTGCCTATCTTCAGATGCTGGGCACGTTGGTCGATTTCTCGACCTTCACACCTGACGCAAGCCGCTAAGGAGGGCTGGATATGGAAACCTATTCGCTTCTCCGCCAATTCGCTGACAGCTGGATGTTGCTGGCTCTGTTCGTCTTTTTCGCCGGGGTCATCCTGTGGGTGTTTCGTCCCGGTGCCAAGAAAACCTATGACGACACCGCAGACATCCCTTTCCGGCACGAAGACAAACCCGCCGAAGACAAGGAGGCGAGGAAATGAGCAAGACACCCGAAAAGCAGAAGGGCGATCCGGAAACCACAGGGCATAGCTGGGACGGGATTGAAGAATTCAACAACCCGCTGCCGCGCTGGTGGCTCTGGACGCTTTATGCAACGATCTTCTGGGCCGTTGCCTATACCATCGCCTATCCGGCCTGGCCGATGATCTCCAAGGCGACGGCGGGCGTTCTGGGTTATTCCACTCGTGGCGAGGTGGCCAAGGACATCGCAGCGGTCGATGCCCGCAATGCCGGTATCAACGAACAGTTGGCCTCGACTCCGCTGACGGAAATCAGCGCCGATCCAAACCTTCAGACCTATGCCCAGAACGCGGGCGGGGCGGTGTTCCGCACCTGGTGCGCGCAGTGCCACGGGTCCGGTGCGGCGGGGGCCAAGGGCTATCCCAACCTGCTGGACGATGACTGGCTGTGGGGCGGCGATATCGAGGCGATCCACGAGACGATCAGCTACGGCATCCGCAACGAGACAAACCCCGATGCGCGCTATTCCGAAATGCCGGCCTTCGGGCGTGACGAATTGCTGGAGGACGCGCAGATCGAGCAGGTCGTGAACTACGTCATGTCCCTGTCAGGCACCCCGCAGGATGCCTTACTGGTCGCGGAAGGAGAGGTTGTTTTCATGGACAACTGCGCGGCCTGCCATGCTGAGGACGGCACCGGCGATCGCCTGCAAGGCGCGCCGAATCTCGCGGACGCGATCTGGCTGTATGGCGGCGATTACGACGCGCTGATGGAGACTGTCAACAATGCCCGTTTCGGCGTCATGCCCGAATGGCAGGACCGTCTGTCCGAGGCACAGATCCGCGCGGTCACCAGCTATGTCCATGGTCTGGGCGGGGGCGAAGCAACGCCCGAGTGACCTGCACCCATACCGCCGGGCTTGTTGTCCCTTGTCCGGCGGTGTGACGCCGGTATCCCGAACTGTTCGCGCGTTTCCAGGGATACCGGCGTTCAATATGACTGTCGCTGTCGGATGCCCGGTCAGCGATAAGGACCGGGAAAAAGCCTTTGCGGCGTCGCGCAGCTTTCGATCGGCTCCGCCCACATGATAGAAACACGTCAAACGGCGCGGGCAGGGTTGCACGCGCCGTTCTTGTTCGCTGGATCAAGCAACATACTGGCGATCCATTCGGTTGTGCGCCTCTACGCGGCTGGCGCACAGACAGAACGCCGGGGGACAGCATCCCTGCCATCCATGTCAAACCACTCTGGCAGCGCCAGCGCCTTTCTACGCGACGGTCGGCGCAGTCTTCGGCGCAGTGCATGACGGACGTGGCACACGGTTATGCAGATACCTTGAGGAGCCTCTGATTACTTCCGGATCAGGGCCGACGCGTCCAGCCGAGGCAACCTCTGCGGGTCGGCAGAGTCCTGCACCGTCCAGTGCGCCGGCGCATACCAGTCGGAATCGCCACGCTCTTGCGCTTGGATCTGGCGGGTTGCAGTCATTATGCTATGTGAAAATATTCCAAACATGTCGTGGCCTCCTTGGATTTGGTTTCGTACGATCATCATTGACCAGAATGCGATTCTATGCGACTCAGTAAACTTTCATATATGTAAGATAGGATTACATTATGGATTGGCGCAGCTTGCCCCCTCTTTCGGCCCTCCGGGCGTTTTCGGCCTATGCGGAAACGGGCTCGGTCGTTGCCGCCGGATCGGCACTGAATGTCAGCCATGCCGCGATCAGCCAGCAATTACGCAGTCTTGAAACGCATATGGATGTGCGCCTGCTGGACCGCTCTGGCCGGACCCTTGCACTGACGGCAGAGGGCCAGCAACTGGCCGATGCGCTGGCCGCCGGATTCGGCCGCATCTGGCAGACGGTCGAGGCGCTGACCGGTGCCGATGCCAGCCGTGCGCTGCAAGTCGCGACAACGCCCAGCTTTGCGTCGCACTGGCTGATGCCCCGTCTGGCGAGCTTTCGGGTGGCCCATCCCGACATTGACATCATGATCAACCCCAGCCCGGCCCTGACAGACCCGACACCGGGCGGCGTGGACGTCGCGCTGCGCTACGGGGCGGGAAAATGGCCAGGGCTGGAGGCCGAAATGCTGGTGCCTTCCTCGTTGATGGTGGTCGCGGCACCCTCTCTGATCGGGGATTTCTTTCCCACTCGTCCGCAGGAATTGACGGACTATCCTTGGTTGCAAGAACTTGGCACCACCGAAAGCTCGCACTGGCTGGCCCGCCACGGCGTCACCGACACGCGCGTCAAGGGCGTGATCCACGTTCCCGGCAACCTGATGCTGGATGGCGCGCGCAACGGACAGGGCATCGCTGTCTCCACCCGCGTTTCTGTCGAAGAGGATATTCGCGCCGGACGCTTGCGTCTGCTGTTCGAGGACAAGCAGGACGAAGGCTATCACATTGTCACCGCCCCCGGCATCATCCGGCCAGCGCTTCGCGACTTTATCCATTGGCTGCGGCGCGAAGCCCGCAATAGATGACTTTCAGAGTCAGTATTTGACACAGGTCAAGGCCGCCCCCTGCCCAGGCTGACACAAGGGCGCGAAAATACGCCCTTTGCCGGAGTGATTCCGTGTCCGATATGCAACCTGACGCCCCACCAAGCCTTTATGCTGCGCGCGAACCGATCTTTCCGCGCCGCGTTTCGGGAAAGTTCCGCAATCTCAAATGGGTGATCCTGATCCTCACCCTGGGGGTCTATTACCTGACGCCATGGATTCGCTGGGATCGCGGTCCGATCCTGCCCGATCAGGCGGTGCTGGTGGATCTGGCGAACCGGCGCTTCTTCTTCTTCTGGATCGAGATCTGGCCGCATGAGTTCTACTTCATCGCGGGCCTGCTGATCATGGCCGGGCTGGGGCTGTTCCTGTTCACCTCTGCCCTGGGGCGGGTCTGGTGTGGCTATGCCTGCCCACAGACCGTCTGGACCGACCTTTTCATTCTTGTCGAACGCTGGGTCGAGGGCGACCGGAACGCGCGTCTGCGTCTGCACCGGCAGAAGAAACTGGATTTCCGCAAGGTCCGGTTGCGCATGACAAAATGGGCCTTGTGGTTGCTGATCGGTCTCGCCACGGGCGGCGCATGGGTGTTCTATTTCACAGATGCGCCAACGCTGCTGCGCGATCTTGTGACGCTGAACGCGCATCCCGTGGCCTACACCACGATGCTGCTGCTGACCGTCACCACCTTCTTTTTCGGCGGGTTTGCGCGGGAACAGATCTGCATCTACGCCTGCCCCTGGCCGCGCATTCAAGCGGCAATGATGGACGAGGACACCCTGACCGTCGGCTACCGCGTCTGGCGCGGCGAACCGCGCGGCAAGGGCAATGTCCGTCGCAAGAAGAAGGCCGATGTCATGGCCGCCGAAGCCGCCAGTCAGGCAGGCGGTCCGGGGGCCGGGATCGGACAGGCCAAATACGCCCCGACCCCCTATCCCGGCGTGGCGGACAAGGCCGCTGCCGCTCCGGTCGATGCGGCACAGTTTCAGGATGGTCCCGGCGACTGCATCGACTGCATGGCCTGCGTGAATGTCTGCCCGATGGGGATCGACATCCGTGACGGCCAGCAGATGGAATGCATCACCTGCGCGCTGTGCATCGACGCCTGCGATGACGTGATGGCCAAGATCGGCAAGCCGCGCGGGCTGATCGACTATCTCGCATTGTCGGACGAAAGCCGCGAACGGGCGGGCGAGGCACCGCGCCCGGTCTGGAAACATATCTTCCGGCCCCGCACCATCCTGTATACGGCGCTTTGGGCGCTGGTCGGGCTTGGTCTGGTCTTTGCGCTGTTCATCCGGTCGAATATTGAAATGACCGTCGCACCGGTGCGCAATCCGACCTTTGTAACCTTGTCCGATGGTTCAATCCGGAACACTTATGACGTAAGGTTGCTGAACAAGCAGGGCGAGGCCCGCCCGTTCCGGATCACCGCCACCGGCGCGCCGTCCCTGCAAGTGGAACTGGAAGGCGCATCGGCCCAAACCATCACGGTGCCGGCCGACAGCACCTATTTGCAGCGGGTCTATGTGATCGCGCCCGAAGCCTCTGCCCCGGCACAGGCGGAACGCACAGAGTTCCGCTTTTGGGTCGAGGATGTGACAAATGGCGACACCGCCAGCAAGGACACTGTGTTTAACGGAAGGACAAACTGATGGGCATGCAGGATCAGGCGACCGGGGCCAAACTTACCGGATGGCATGTTCTGGCGATCTTCGGCGGTGCCTTCGGCGTCATCATCGCGGTCAATCTGGCGCTGGCATGGAACGCGGTGCGGACCTTTCCGGGGCTGGAGGTGAAAAACTCTTACGTTGCCAGCCAGACCTTCGACACCCGCCGCACCAGTCAGCAGGCGCTTGGCTGGACCGTGCGCGCCGATGCCGAAGGCGACCGGGTCATCCTGGCGATCACCGATACCGAGGGACAGCCCGTGCAACTGAGCGCGCTGGAGGCCACGTTGGGCCGTGCCACGCAGGTCAAGGACGATCGCACGCCCGATTTCCGGTTCGACGGCACCGCCTATGTCGCGTCGGAATCGCTGCCGGGCGGCAATTGGAACATCCGAATGAAAGCGACCGCGCTTGACGGGACAGAGTTTACACAGCGCGTTATCCTTCACGTCAAAGGCTGACAGACATGACCGCCGCCATGCGCCCCCAGATTTCTGCCTGCCCCGCCTGTTCCGCTGCCCCTGCGGCAGAGGCTCTGGCCGATCGCGGCGCGGTCAAGGACGCCGATCTGGCGCTGTCCTTGCCCACGATCCATTGCGCGGCCTGCATCTCGACCGTGGAAAAGGTGCTGAACGGCACACCCGGCGTGCACAAGGCGCGGGTGAACCTGACGCTGAAGCGCGCGCAAATCGTGGCCGAGCCCGAAACCACGGCCGCGCTTCTGATCGCCCGCCTTGAAAGCGCGGGCTATGAAGCGCATGAACTGGACGCCACTTGCCTGCATGCCACGCAGACCGACCGGGCGGGCCGCGATCTGCTGATGCGCATGGCCGTGGCGGGTTTTGCGATGATGAACGTCATGCTGCTATCCGTCGCCGTCTGGTCCGGTGCCGAGGGCGCGACCCGCGATATGTTCCACTGGATTTCCGCCGCGATCGCCCTGCCTGTCATCGCCTTTTCCGCCAAGCCGTTCTTTGTCAACGCCTGGGGCGCGCTGCGCGTCGGGCGGCTGAACATGGATGTGCCGATTTCGCTGGCCATCGCGCTCGCCGTCGTCACGTCGCTGTGGGAAACCTCGCTTTCGGGCGAACATGCCTATTTCGACGCCGCCGTGGCGCTGACATTCTTTCTGCTGACCGGGCGCTATCTGGACCACCGGACGCGCGCCATTGCCCGTTCCGCCGCCGAGGAACTCGCGGCGCTTGAAGTGCCCCGCGCCCGCCGTGTCTGGCCCGATGGCAGCGAGACCGAGGTGCCCGTGGCAGAACTGCGTTTGGGCGATCTGATCCGCGTACGCCCCGGCGGCCGGATGCCCGTGGACGGCGAGATCACGGCAGGAACCTCGGAACTCGACCGATCGCTGCTGACCGGCGAGACGCTGCCGATCTACGCCGAACCCGGACAGGCCGTCAGTGCCGGAGAGGTCAACCTGACCGGTCCTCTGACGGTGCGCGCCACCGCCGTGGGGCGCGATACCTCGTTACACCGGATGGCCGATCTGGTGGCGGTCGCGGAATCGGGGCGGTCCCGCTACACGTCGCTCGCCGACAAGGCGGCGAAACTTTATGCGCCGGGTGTGCACATTCTGTCGGCGCTGGCTTTTGTCGGCTGGTATCTGGCCACCTTCGACCCGCGCACCGCGCTGAACATCGCCGCTGCGGTGCTGATCATCACTTGTCCCTGCGCCTTGGGGCTTGCCGTGCCCGCCGTGACCACCGCCGCCTCTGGCCGCCTCTTCCGTCGCGGCTTGCTGATCAAGGACGCCACGGCGCTGGAACGTCTGGCAGAGGTCGATACCGTCGTGTTCGACAAGACCGGCACGCTGACCGCTGGCACGCCAGAGCCGACCAACCTTGAGAGTTTGCCTGCATCGGATCAAAGCGTCGCGCTGGCCCTTGCCGAAGCGTCCGGCCACCCCCTGTCCGTCGCGCTGACCGCAGCGGCGCGGGCCGCAGGCATCGTGCCCGCCGAGATTGAGGACCTGTCCGAAGTGCCGGGCTTTGGCACACAAGCGATGTGGAATGGCCAGACCGTGCGGTTGGGTCGCGCAGGCTGGACCGGCGGCGAGGATCTTGATTATACTGCGGCATGGCTGCGCATCGGCGGCGTCCCGGCGCAACCCATTACCTTCACGGACCGCTTGCGGCCGGGTGCGGCAGAGGCCGTGGCCGCGCTGAAGGCCCAAGGCATGCGCGTCATGGTCATGTCGGGCGACACCGAAGGCGCGGTGGCGCGGCTTGCCCAAAGGCTGGGCCTCGACACCTGGCAGGCGAATTGCCTGCCGCAGGAGAAATCCGAGCGCATCGCAGCTCTGACAGAGGCTGGCGCACAGGTTCTGATGGTCGGCGACGGGCTGAATGACACCGCAGCCCTTGCCGCCGCGCATGTGTCGATCTCGCCCGCATCGGCGCTGGACGCAGCCCGTACGGCATCGGACATCGTATTGCTGGGCACGGATCTGTCACCGCTGTCCGAGGCAATCACGACGGCCCGGACGGCGACAAAGCGGATCCGGCAGAACTTTCGTATCGCGACCTGGTACAATATCATCGCCGTGCCGTTGGCCGTTGCCGGCCTTGCCACGCCCCTGATCGCGGCATTGGCCATGTCCACCTCGTCCATCACCGTCAGCCTCAACGCCCTCAGGCTTCGGAGCCGTCCATGAACGTGCTCGCCTATCTTATCCCGATTTCGCTGGTGCTGGGCGGAATCGGCCTCATCTTTTTTGTCTATACGGTGAAATCCCGGCAATATGACGACCCCGAAGGCGATGCCCGCCGGATCCTGTCGGACGAGTATGACGATCAGCCAAAGCAGGACTGATGTCGGCGTAGTGTTGCCGTATTGATGCGCACCACCTAACGCCACGGGGCAACCGGGAATCGCCACGACCGTCCGCCTCGTGGCTGTCAACGGGCGACACGAAAAAGCCGCGGCGCAATCCCTGCACCGCGGCCAATTATGTTTGCAAGCAGACGCTTAACAATTGATCAGTTCGGCCCGATCATGAAGCATGTCACCTGACGCGCCTGCAACCTGCGGCACGCCAGATCGGCCATCTCACGGGTCAGCCCCATGAAATTGGCGTCATGTCCGCTTGATTTGCTGACAACCTTGCGCAGCGAACCATCCAGCGTCGACATCTCGGCCAGCGCAGTCTTCAACAGAACGCGCTCCGCCTGATAGCGGCTGGGATAGCGGCCGACATTGATCCCCCAATGACGCCCCCCGGACGTAGAAAGACGCGTGACAACTTCTGTTTCCGTTTCTGCCTCTGCCGTCGGCGCGGGCACTGCCACAGTATCCTCAACTGATGCCACGATCAGATTGGCGGGCCGGGTCACAGGTTTCGGCGATCTTTTCGGTGCCGTGGCAGAGCCATTGTCCAGACTGACGGCCTGCGCTTCTTTCAGCGCGTCCTCGATATCCGCCTTGGCCACCAGAACAGGCGCGACTCCGGGGCGTAATTTCGGACGCAAGCTGCGTTTGACCGCTGCTGCTGCAATCCGGATCGACTTGCCTTGCTGGTCACCCGACGCGGCAACCGAAGCGACCGCATTGTTTTCTGCGACACCGCCCTTGTAAGGGGGGCGCGGCGGGGTGCGCATTGCAACGCGGGTCGGCGCGCGCTTGAATCCCATATCCAGAAGCTCGGCCACCCTGGCATTGCGGGTCAGCGTCGAGCGTCCGCCGAAAACCGTGGCGATCACCCGTTCGTCGCCTCGCCGGGCAGAGGCAACAAGATTGAAGCCGGCCGCACGCGTATATCCTGTCTTGATGCCGTCCGCGCCCCTGTAGGACTGCAACAAACGCCGATTGGTATGCGACACGGTCTTTACGCCCGCATCTGCCGTCTGCCGGGAAAACAGGTTATAGTATTCGGAATAGTCATAAATCATATGCTGCCCCAGCAGCGTCATGTCCCGCGCGGTGGACAAATGCCCGCTTTCTGTCAGCCCGTGCGCGTTCTTGAAGGTCGTCCGGGTCATGCCCATCGCGCTGGCGGTGCGGTTCATCCGTCGTGCAAAGGCCGCTTCGGATCCGGCAATCGCCTCGCCGATGGCGGTCGCGGCGTCGTTGGCCGATTTTACCGCTGCGGCACGCACAAGGTAGCGCAACTTGATTTTTTGGCCCTCGCGAAGGCCCAGCTTCGACGGTGGTTCGGATGCGGCATGGCGCGAGATTCGCACTTCCGTATCCATACTGATCTCGCCGTGTTTGACGGCCTCGAATGCAATGTAGAGCGTCATCATCTTTGTCAGAGACGCGGGATGCAACCGCGTGTCTGCGTTGCGCGAATGAAGCACCTCGCCGTTTCGCGCATCTATGACGAAGGCCGCATAGGGTGCGGCCACCGCGCTAAGCGGCACAAGGACCGCCAACCAAATCAGAGTGAGTATGAACAGGCCATATAGGCCCGGCTGCCTGCGCCGTCCTGTCACGATTTCTGCCTTTTACTGCCTCTCGTTCCCGGATTTTTCCGGTGAACATTTTTTGTTTTATCGTTAATTTATAACACATCAACTGCTGCGAATAAAGCGTTCAATTATAAAGAAATTATTAATATTCAATACAACGTGGCACGATATATTGCGGACCAAGTGAGTCGCAACACCATGGAGACGATCAAGTCCGAAATGATGATGTTCAGCCGATTTCTTCGACCAAGGACACCAATCCGCTGAGGTCATCGAGATGGTGAAACCTCTGCTCTGTCGCCGGGGCGGCCGCATGTTCCAACGCCCAGGTCAACATATGTGGCACATGCACCCCGTGGGCGCCGGCCTCTATCGCGGGCAGCACGTCGGATTTCAGCGAGTTTCCGACCATAAGCGCCCGGCCGGCCCCGCCTGCGGCGTCGAATATCCGCGAATAGACCTGCCTTGTCTTGTCCGACACGATCTCGACCGAATCAAACAGATCACCCAGGCCCGATTGGGCGAGCTTGCGCTCTTGGTCCAGCAGATCGCCCTTGGTGATCAAGACAATATGGTGATCAGGTGCCAGCGTTTCGACGGCCTGTCGCGCTGCGGGCAAAAGCTCGATCGGGTGGCGCAGCATATCCTGGCCCGCTTCGACCAACTGCCGGATCACCGAGGCCGGGACGCGTTCATCGGTCACCTCGATCGCGGTTTCTATCATCGACAGAACAAAGCCTTTGACGCCGAATCCATATTGACCAAGGTTGCGCCGCTCTGCATCCAGCAATCGCGCCATGAGATGGTCAGTGTCCGCATACGCGGCCAGAAGGCCCGCGAATCGTTCTTGGGTCAGCTGAAAGAACCGCTCGTTATGCCAAAGCGTGTCATCCGCATCGAAGCCGATTGTCAGAAGATTTCGCGCCATGTTTCCCCTCGTTCGCCCGGCACCTCTTTTCACTAGCGTGAATGAGGTTATATAGAGCGGTCAGGACCGCACAAGCAAAGCCAGATGAGCGCAATGACCGGGCAGAACTTCATCTTCGCCACGAGACTGGCCAGCAATCACCCCGACGCCCCCGGCGGCGGGTCCGACAGTGATGTCGTGGTCGAGACAAAGCCCAAGACGAAACGCCCGCCTTTATACAAGGTGATGCTGCTGAATGACGACTACACGCCGATGGAATTTGTCGTGCATGTGCTGGAGCGGTTCTTCGGCAAGACCCACGGCCAAGCTTTCGAGATCATGCTGACGGTCCACAAGAAGGGTCTTGCCGTTGTTGGCGTGTACTCCCACGAGATTGCCGAAACGAAGGTGGCGCAGGTGATGGATTTCGCCCGCCGTCACCAACATCCGCTGCAATGCACCATGGAAAAGGAATAGGCGTGATCCACGCCCAGTGTCATGGCCTCATCCCGACTGACTCACGCGCTTGAAAGCGCAGAACTGACGCTGCCTGCCGAGGGACGCATTGCGCTGTTCCAGCCGCGCGCCGATAGCGACCTTCAGGCCCTGCCCAAGGATCGCTGCGATGTCATCAGCAGTTTTTACCCCGATGTGGCCGCGTTGCGGGCCCGTGGATTCCGCTGTGTGCCGGAGCCTGAGGGCAACTACGCCGCCGCAATCGTATTCCTGCCCCGCACCCGTGCATTGGCAGAGGCGCTGATTGCGCAGGCCGTGGCCGCTGCTCCCGATGGTATTGTCGCCGTTGATGGTTTCAAGACCGACGGGATCGAGGCAGCCCTGCGCAAGATCCGCAAGCTGGTGACACTTGAGGGCCTCGACACCCGTGCGCATGGCAAGCTGTTCTGGTTCTCGGCCGACGACATCGGGGACGACTGGACGCAAACCCCGCAACCGCAAATCGCCGATTTTACCACGGCACCGGGGGTGTTTTCCGCTGACGGGATCGATCCGGGCTCCGAAGCGCTTGTCGCGGCACTCCCCGCCAAACTTGGCGCGCATGTTGTCGATCTGGGTGCGGGATGGGGCTATCTGGCAAATCAGGTGCTGGAGCGTGAAAGTGTCGCCCGCCTCGATCTGGTAGAGGCGGACCACACCGCGCTGGACTGTGCGCGCCGCAACATCAGCGATCCACGCGCGATGTTTCACTGGGACGACGCCACAAGCTGGCGCCCGGAAACCCGCGCTGACAGCGTGGTGATGAACCCGCCCTTCCATACCGGTCGCGCGCCTGCCCCGTTATTGGGACAGGCATTCGTGGCCTCAGCCGCGGCCTGCCTGAAACCGTCAGGTCAGTTATGGATGGTGGCGAACCGACATTTGCCCTATGAGGCGACGCTCGCCCAGCATTTCACCGCGTATTCCGAGGTTGGCGGCGACAACCGTTTCAAGATACTCCACGCCCAACGCCCACTGCGTCGGGACAGATGACATTCACCAGCCCGCCTTGGCGGTAGCAGGGAAAGGAACCGGATGAGTTTCTCGATCGAAGGCAAGACCGCAATCGTGACCGGCGCTGCAAACGGGGTTGGCCTTGCCCTGGCGCGACATTTTTCGGACAAGGGCGCGAATGTCATGCTCGCCGATATTGACGAGGCGCGCTTGCAGGAAGAGGTCGGCAACCTCGCCGACGAGAGCAACTTCAACTATTTTGCGGGCGATCTGCGCGAAAGGCTGACCATCGCCAATCTGCTGTCAGCCACGCTGGACGCGTTTGACCGGGTGGATATTCTGGTCAACGGCGCGCGGCAGATCCTTCCGACCGATGCCTTCGACCTTGAAGACAACAGCGTTGAGACGCTACTGGAACAAAACCTTCTGGCAAGCCTGCGGCTGTCGCAACTGGTCGCCAAACGCATGATCAAACAGGCCGAAGACCGCGAAGAGGGTCAAGCCGGGTCCATCGTCAACCTGTCATCCATTGCGGCGCGCCGCACGCATCCGGACCTGTTGGCCTATTCTGTTTCAACCGCCGCTCTCGACCAGATGACCCGCTCGCTGGCGGTTACTCTGGCACCGCACCGGGTGCGTGTGAATGCGGTTGCGTTCGGTTCGGTCATGTCGGCCAGCCTGAAGGGCGCACTGAAGGAAAACGCTGTTTACCGCTCCGCCATTGAACGGCACACGCCTTTGGGGCGCATCGCGTCTCCGACGGAACTGGCAGAGACTGTTCAGTATCTGGCATCCGAAGGTGCAGGTTTCGTCACTGGTCAGATCCTGACTGTAGATGGCGGGCGGTCCCTGATTGATCCGGCAGCTTGTCCCGCGCATTAACCCCCCTGCCCTGCCCGGGCGCGCGACAGATCGTCCAGGCGCTTGCCGACCTATGCTGGTCTGCGATACGGGTGTTTTGCAAAAATTTTGGGGTGCGGCATGAGCGATGATTTTCTGACCGAAAAGCAACAGGCATCGGCATGGTTCCGGCAATTGCGCGACGAGATCGTGGCAGCGTTCGAAGGGTTGGAAGCCAGCCATTCCGAAGGCCCGCTCACCAACGAGCCTGCCGGCACATTCGACGTGACCGAAACGCGGCGTGGCTCTGATGACGGTACTGACGCGGGCGGTGGCCTGATGAGCGTGATGCGCGGCGGCCGCGTGTTCGAGAAGGTCGGCGTGAACGTCTCGACCGTCTATGGCACGCTGGGCGAGGCTGCGCAGGCGTCGATGATGGCCCGGACGGGGTTGGACGGGATGGCGGATGACCCCCGGTTCTGGGCGAGCGGCATCAGCCTTGTCGCGCATATGCAGAACCCGCATGTTCCGGCAGTGCATATGAACACACGGATGTTCTGGACACCGCATGCATGGTGGTTCGGCGGCGGGTCGGACTTGAACCCCTGCATCGAATATGCCGATGACACGGCGCATTTTCATTCCGTTCAGCAAGCGCATCTGGATCCACACGGCGCGGATCTTTATCCAAAGCTGAAGGATTGGGCGGATGAGTATTTCTACATCCCCCATCGGGGACGGGCGCGCGGTGTTGGCGGGATCTTCATGGACGACCGCTGTACCGGTGATTGGCAGGCCGATTTCGCGCTGACACAGGATATCGGTCGGGCCTTCCTGCCTGCCTTCGTTCCGCTGGTGGAAAAACGCCGGGTTCAGGACTGGTCAGAGGCGGACAAGGACGCCCAGCTTATCCACCGCGGGCTCTATGCCGAATATAATCTGGTCTACGACCGCGGCACGAAATTCGGTTTGGCGACCGGGCATGACGCGAATGCCGTGCTGATGAGCCTGCCGCCCATGGCCAAGTGGGTATGACAGCGGCCAATGCAGATCTTCTGATGCTCAGGCGTCGCGCCACTGACCTGGCTGCAAGCCCCCAAGCGTCCAGTCGCCGATCTGCCAGCGGATCAGCCGCAACGTCGCCAGGCCAACCGCCGCCGTCATGCGGCGCACCTGCCGGTTGCGCCCTTCGGTGAGGGTCAGCTCCAACCAGTCATCCGGCACGGATTTGCGGTAGCGCACCGGCGGATCGCGCGGCCAGAGCCAATCCGGCGGGTCGATCCGCCGCGCCTTGGCGGGGCGCGTGATGCCATCCTTCAGCGTCACACCTTTGCGCAACAGCGCCAGCGCCTCTTCGGTGATCTCTCCTTCGACCTGCGCAAGGTAGGTCTTGGGCAGTTTGGTGTCGGGATGCGCGATGCGGTGTTGCAAACGTCCGTCATTGGTCAGGATCAGCAAGCCCTCGCTATCGCGGTCCAGCCGTCCGGCGGGGTAGACCTCTGGCAGATTCACATAGCTGGACAACGTTTCGCGCCCCGATCCTTCGGTGCCCTTGTCAGTGAATTGCGACAGCACCCCCCAGGGTTTGTTGAGCAGGATAACCCGCGCAGGGCCGGTCGGGCGTGGCTTGGGCGCGCGCGGTCTGGACATGTTGGGTTTGCGGGGTTTGGCCATCGGCGTCAGCCCCGCCGAGCGTTGAAAAACGCCTTCAGCAAGTCCTCGGCCTCGGGCGCGGCGATGCCGTCATAAACCTCTGGAGCGTGGTGGCATTGCGGATGCGCAAAGATGCGTGCGCCCTGTGCCACGCCGCCCGATTTCGGATCGGACGCCGCGTAGTACAGCCTGCGAATGCGCGCGAAAGAGATCGCGGCAGCGCACATCGGGCAAGGCTCCAGCGTCACATAAAGATCATGGCCTGTCAGCCGCTCTGATCCAAGCGCGGCACAGGCCTCGCGGATCGCCAGAACCTCTGCATGGGCGGTGGGATCGTTCATCTCTCGGGTGCGGTTGCCGGCGCGCGCCACGATTTCGCCGTCCGGGCCGATCAGTACGGCACCGACCGGCACTTCGCCTCGGTCGGCGGCGGCGCGGGCTTCTGTCAACGCGGCGTCCATGTGGCTTTTGAAGGTCATTCGCCCGTCATAAATTGCCCTTGGCGCTTTCCCAAGGGCGAAAATTCGTCTAGGTCCGATCGGATTGGACCGTGTCGCGGCCGCCCGCCCTAGGTCGATGCGGCAAGAAATCGGTCCGCCCTGAAATCAAGCACATCAAAGGTGCGCCGCATGAGCCAGACCCCGCCCCCATCGACGCCCCCCGCAACGCCTCCCGGCGACCGTATCGCAAAAGTGCTGTCCCGCGCCGGTGTCGCCAGCCGCCGCGAGGCGGAACGCATGATCGAACTGGGCCGGGTCAGCGTGAATGGCCGCAAGATCGACAGCCCGGCCCTGAACGTCACCGATGCGGACAAGATCGCGGTGGACGGTAAGCCGATCAAGGCACCCGAACCCCCGCGCCTGTGGCTGTATCACAAGCCCAGCGGGCTGGTGACAAGCAACAGCGACGAAAAGGGCCGCGAAACGATCTTTGACCACCTGCCCGAAGACCTGCCTCGGGTGATGTCCGTCGGACGGTTGGACCTGAATTCCGAAGGGCTGCTGCTGCTGACCAATGACGGCGCGCTGAAACGCCGGATGGAGCTGCCTTCTACTGGCTGGCTGCGGCGCTACCGGGTGCGGGTCAACGGCAGACCTACCGATGAGACGTTTGAACCGCTGCGCAAGGGGCTGGTCATCGACGGCGAGCGGTTCCAGCCGATGATTGTCAGCCTTGACCGGCAGCAGGCCTCCAACGCCTGGGTCACGGTCGGCCTGCGCGAAGGCAAGAACCGCGAGGTTCGGCGCGCGATGATGGATCTGGGACTGGCCGTGAACAGATTGATCCGGGTGTCCTACGGGCCATTCCAACTGGGCGAATTGAAGGTCGGCGCAGTCGAGGAGATCCGCCCAAAGGTTCTGCGCGACCAATTGGGGCTGGAAAGTCCCAAAACCGAAAAGCCGAGCAAAACCGGAAAGCCCAGGGTCACGCGCAGACGCCGCTAGCCTCCAAAGCCGCTGATCCCGGATCGGCGAACCATCCGCGCGGCCTGACGCTGACAACCTGTGGTAAACGCGTCTTCCCTGCCTGAAACGCGCAAAAGCTGCGGTTTTGGTGCCCATCGTGCTTCATTTAGACACCAACTCCCCTTGTTCGTCCGCCGGGTTTCGTAAATTCTGGCGCGAACCGACCACTCTACGAGGATGCATTCATGGCTGATCTTCTGACCATCGAGAACCTTGGGAACCTGCTGATGTTGTGTTTCCTGCAAGCCGTTCTCGGGTTCGACAACCTGCTCTACATTTCCATCGAGTCGCAACGCGCGCCTGTCGCGCAGCAAAAAGCTGTCCGCTATTGGGGCATTATCATCGCCGTGGTGCTGCGGGTGGTGCTGCTGTTCGTGATGATCCAGTTGATTGATGCGCTGGCAGAGCCGTTTTTCATCTTCAACTGGCCGGGCGTGATCGAAGGCGGGGTCAACTTCGCCACCTGCGTCTTTATCATCGGCGGCGTGTTCATCATCTATACAGCCGTCAAAGAAATCAGCCACATGATGGCGATCGAGGACCTCAACACCGATGTGGACGCGAAATCGGGAAAAAGCGCCACTCAGGTCGTGCTTTTGATCGTGATGATGAACCTGATCTTCTCGTTCGATTCGGTGCTTTCGGCGCTGGCGATCACCGATGTATTCATCATCCTGGCGACCGCGATCATCCTGTCCGGGCTGGCAATGCTGGTGCTGGCCGACACGGTGACGGAGTTTCTGGAAAAGAACCGCATGTACGAGGTGCTGGGCCTCTTCATCCTGCTGATCGTCGGCGTGGTTCTGCTGGGCGAGGCCGGGCAAGCGGCGGCCCATGCCGTGCATGACGACACTCTGGCGCTGCATTTCTTCGGATACGAGGTCGTGCCGATGTCCAAGACCACCTTCTATTTCAGCGTGCTGGTGCTGGTCGCGGTCGAGGTCATCCAATCGCGCTATACCCGCAAGCTGAACGCCGAGCGTCGCACAGCCTCAAGGCGCTGAAAATCACTGCATGGACAAAACCGGTGGCCTGTATTCCGGGCCACCGCAAACAGGTGGAATGCGAAGGCAATTCTCCCCCTAGCCCCCGACGGGCGCTTCCCGTAAGTTCCGTGACAACGCAAATCGCCCAGAATCCCGAGGTAGCATGGCCGGCACTGCCCTTCAGAAAATCGCTTACATCCTGCTTTTGGTTGTGCTTTGCGGCGTGTCGTCGGGCTGGTTTGGGGGACTTTGATCATGGCGCAAAGGTTCGGCGGCAAGTTCAGCCCTGACGGCACCGGTCCAGATGAAACACCGACCGAACGCGGCGCGTTTCGCGGGGCGACGGTTGATCCCGTGGGCGCACGCAGCAACCTGCTGTTCCTCCCGCCGGTTGTGCTGGCTTTCACCTCGATCACAGGCGGTGCCACGACACTGGTCGCGGGCCTTCTGGGGGCTGCCTTGCTGACATTTGGCGCATGGCTTCTGCGCGATGGATTGCGCGCCGAAGCGGCGTTCAACGCCCGCAAGGTTGCCCGCCGCCCCGGTTTCCCGCGCAAGATTGCCGCTGCCGTATTGGCAGGTGTTGGCGTGGCGCTTGCCGCATGGCGCAACGAACCGGGGATCATTGCCCCGGTGCTTTACGCCGCAGCGGCAGGCGGGCTTCATCTGGCGGCCTTCGGCTTTGACCCGCTGCGCGACAAGGGTATGGAAGGCATCGACACGTTCCAGCAGAACCGCGTCGCCAAGGCAGTTGACGAGGCCGAAAAGCACCTCGCCGCGATGTCGGATGCGGTTCGTCGCGCGCAAGACCGCCAAGTCGAGCAACGGGTCGAACGGTTTCAGGCCGAAGTGCGCGAACTTTTGCGCACCGTCGAAGAAGATCCTCGCGATTTGACCGCCGCGCGTAAATATATGGGCGTCTATCTGATGGGCGCACGCGATGCGTCGGTGAAATTCGCCGACATCTACAGTCGCACGCAGGATGCAGGTGCCCGGTCCGACTATATGATGCTGCTGACCGACCTGGAGGAAAGCTTTAACGCCAAGAAACGCAAACTGCTGCTCGACGACAATTCCGACCTGACGGTCGAGATCGAGGTTCTGCGCGACCGACTACAGCGTGAAGGCATTCGCCTGAAATAGATTTACAGTAAAGAGGTACACCGATGTCTGAGAATGTAAGGGAAAAGGCGGAGCAGACGCTCGCTCTGGTCGACGAAGTGAACGCCGTTGTGCTGCCCGAACCGGCAGATGCGGGCGCGGTGGTGTCCCTGTCCGAGGCGGACGCGCCCGTGGGCGAGGAAATCCGCAGCCGGATGGACGAGATCGACATGGGCGATACCAACTCCATCGTCGCCTTCGGGTCCGCCGCACAGGCCGAATTGCAGGAAATCAGTCAAGCCATGTTGCAGGACGTGCGCAACAAGGATGTCGGGCCTGCTGGCGATTCCCTACGCAACATCGTCACCACGATCCGTGGCTTTTCCGTATCCGAGCTGGATGTGCGGCGGGACCGCAGCTGGTGGGAAAAACTGATCGGCCGTGCCGCGCCATTTGCGAAATTCACCGCCAAGTTCGAGCAGGTTCAGGGCCAGATCGACAGGGTCACCGATGACCTTCTGCGCCACGAGCACACGCTATTGAAAGACATCAAATCGCTCGACCTGCTGTATGAAAAGACGCTGGCCTTCTATGACGAGCTGGCGCTTTACATCGCCGCGGGTGAAGAAAAGCTGCGCGAACTGGACGGACAGGTCATCCCCGCGAAGGAGGCCGAGGTTCAGGCCACGCCGGAGGATGAACAGGTCATGGCGGCGCAGGAATTGCGCGACCTGCGCGCAGCGCGCGACGATCTGGAACGCCGGGTGCATGATCTGAAACTGACGCGTCAGGTGACGATGCAGTCGCTGCCCTCGATCCGTCTGGTGCAGGAAAACGACAAGAGCCTCGTGACCAAGATAAACTCTACCCTCGTCAACACCGTGCCGCTTTGGGAAACCCAGCTGGCGCAGGCGGTGACGATCCAGCGCTCTGCCGAAGCCGCCGCTGCGGTGCGCGAGGCCAACGATCTGACCAACGAGCTGTTGACCTCGAACGCCAGGAACCTGCGCGACAGCAACAAGATGATCCGCCAGGAGATGGAGCGCGGCGTATTCGACATTGAGGCCGTCAAGCAAGCCAATGCCGATCTGATCGGGACAATTCAGGAATCGCTTCAGATTGCCGACGAAGGCAAGGCCCGCCGCGCCGCCGCCGAGACAGAGCTGAAGAAGATGGAGGCAGAGCTGCGCGATACCCTTGCATCAGCCAAGGCAAAGAAGACCGGTCTGGGCGACACGGCCTCGACCTCTGTGCCGAAAGGCTGACCGTGGAACCGGGCCGTCAGATACGCTGGCTTTTGCTGGCCGGTTTTGCGGGTGTGGCGCTGGCGAGCTGTGAGATGTTGCCTAACGAGCCCACACCCCCATCGGAAATGCTTGCAATTCCCGCGCAGCCTGCCGCGACGCCGCCCCCGACAAAGCCTGTCTCGCCCAGCCCCAGCGCGACGCCGCCGTCCCCGGCCAGCCGGGAATTGGCCGCGTATTATGGCCGGTTGCAGCAGGATTTGCTGGTACAGGGCTTGCTCCGCACCAATGGGGGCGGCCCCGACACGCCGTTTACCGACACCATGCTGGCACGCAATTTCGAACGTATCGCACTGGAAGAGGAATACGCCCGCGGTGCGGGCTTCACCCGCAGCAGCGGCGAATTGGGCCGGATCAAGAAATGGACCAGCCCGGTGCGGATCTCTGTCGAATTCGGTGCATCAGTCGATGCCGATCGCCGGGCGACGGACACGCGCGAGGTTACGAGTTACGCCCGCAGGCTGGCGCGCGTCACCGGTCATCCGATCAGCGTCAGCCAGTCCAATGCCAATTTCCATGTGCTGTTCATGGGCGAAGATGACAGCGCGCATATCAAGCCCCGTATCCGTGCGCTGGTGCCTGAAATCAGCGCCGCCTCACTGGCGATCTTCGACAATCTGCCGCGCGGCATCCACTGTCTTGTGCTCGCATTCTCGGGCAGTCAGGGCGGCTATGACTATGCCCGTGCCGTAGCCCTGATCCGCGACGAACATCCCGATCTGCTGCGCCGGTCCTGCATTCACGAAGAGGTCGCACAAGGTCTTGGTCTGGGCAATGACAGCCCAGAGGCGCGCCCGTCGATCTTCAACGATGACGATGAATTCGCACTGCTGACCACGCATGACGAGATGCTGCTTAAGATCCTGTACGACCCACGGCTGAAACCCGGCATGACCGCCGCGCAGGTCCGCCCCGTCGTACGAGAGCTTGCCGCCCGGCTGACCGGCGGCCCCAGTTAACCCCGAGGAGACACCCATGGGCATTTTCGACTTTCTGAGCGGCCAGTTCATCGACGTGATCCACTGGACCGACGACACCCGCGACACAATGGTCTGGCGGTTTGAGCGTGAGGGTCACGAGATCAAGTACGGTGCCAAGCTGACCGTCCGCGAAGGGCAAGCGGCGGTCTTTGTGCATGAGGGTCAGTTGGCGGATGTGTTCACGCCGGGTCTTTACATGCTTGAGACGAACAACATGCCGATCATGACCTCGCTTCAGCATTGGGATCATGGTTTCAAAAGCCCTTTCAAATCAGAGATTTATTTCGTCAACACGACACGGTTCAACGACCTGAAATGGGGCACGAAGAACCCGATCATGCTGCGCGATCCGGAATTCGGCCCGACCCGCATCCGCGCCTTCGGCACCTATTCGGTCCGGGTGGGAGAGCCCGCGCGCTTCATGTCGGAAATCGTTGGCACGGACGGCGAATTCACCATGGACGAGATCAGCTTTCAGATCCGCAATATCATCGTGCAGGAATTCAGCCGGGTGATCGCCTCGTCGGGCATCCCTGTGCTGGACATGGCGGCGAACACCGCCGATCTGGGTCAGGTGCTTGCCCGCGCGATCACCCCGACGCTGGAACAATACGGCCTGACGATCCCGGAACTTTACATCGAGAATATCTCGCTGCCCCCTGCGGTTGAAAAGGCGCTGGACACCCGCACCTCGCGCGGGTTGTCGGGCGATTTGGACCAGCATTTGCAATATTCCGCGGCCGAGGCGCTGCGTCAGGGCGGCGATGCCTCTGGCGCGATGGGTGCGGGCATGGGCGCTGGCATGGGCATGGCGATGGCAGGTCAGATGATGGGCGGCCAACGCGGCCCTTGGGGCGCCGTGCCTGCATCTGCGGCAAGCGCGCCTCCGCCCCCGCCGCCCGTGGAACATGTCTGGCATCTGGCAAAGAGCGGTTCGACCGAAGGCCCCTACTCCAAGGCGCAACTGGGTCGCATGGCCCGCGATGGCGACCTGACCCGTGAGACCTATGTCTGGACCGCCGGTCAGGACGGCTGGAAACCCGCCGAGGATGTGGCCGAACTTGCGCAGCTTTTTACCGTGATGCCGCCGCCCCCTCCGCCGGGGGTTTGACGCACGCCGCAAAAGCGCTCTGACATAGTGTCGGAGCGTGGCTGCAGTTGAATAACCACCAGCTTGAGGGCTGAACGGCACGCCGGGACGTGTTCCGTGTACAGGCAAGAGGATCAGATGCCCGACGAATTCCCGACCCTCGCACAGTCCGAACACCGCTTTCCCTGCGACCAATGCGGTGCGGATATGCGGTTTGATCCGGATGCAGGCCAGCTTGTCTGCGACCATTGCGGCAACACGGCAGAGGTGGCGCAAGCCGGGCCCTGGTCCGGCGGCATCCGCGAGATTGACTTTGATCGCGCCGTCCGAGGCGACATGTCAGAGGCCGAGATCGAGGAAACACGCGTCACAAAATGCCCCAATTGCGGGGCTTCGGTGGAATTCGACGCGGATATCCACGCCACCGAATGTCCGTTCTGCGCCACGCCGGTTGTCACCGATACCGGCGCGCATCGGCATATCAAGCCGCGCGGGTTGCTGCCGTTCCGGCTAAGCGAGGCAGAGGCGCGCAGTGCGATGAATGACTGGCTGGGCAGTCTGTGGTTTGCGCCAGGTGGCCTGCAGGACTATGCCCGCAAGGGTCGGAGGATGAACGGCATCTATGTGCCTTACTGGACCTTCGACGCCGATACGAAATCGCAGTATCGCGGCGAACGCGGAACCGTCTATTACGAAACAAGAACCGTCACCCGCGACGGCAAGACCGAGCAGGTCCGGGTGCAAAAGATCCGCTGGCGCGCCGTGTCCGGGCGGGTCGCGCGGTTCTTCGACGACGTGCTGGTGCTGGCCTCTACCTCGCTGCCCAAAAAGTTCACCGACGCGCTGGAACCCTGGGACCTGTCGGAACTGGAGACCTACCAGCCGGAATTCCTGGCGGGCTTCCGGGCAGAAGGCTACGGCGTGCAGTTGGAAGACGGTTTCGGCGAGGCGCGACAGATCATGGATCGGCAGATCGCCCGCGATATCCGCTTTGACATCGGGGGGGACCGCCAACGCATCCACAGCGTCGCGACAGACGTCGATGATGTGACGTTCAAACATATCCTGCTGCCCGTCTGGCTGGCCGCCTACAAATTTCGCGGCAAGACCTACCGGTTTGTCGTCAACGGTCGCACCGGCCGGGTGCAAGGTGAGCGGCCGTGGTCGCCCTGGAAGATCACCGCCGCGGTGATCCTGGGCCTGATTATCGCAGGGTGTGTTGGCTTTATCATAGCGACGAATCAATAAGGTCGTCACCCGCCCCGGACTTGATCCGGGGCCTCTGCGTTGGCGAGTCGGAAGGCCCCGGATCAAGTCCGGGGCGGGGCCTTGTGCCGGATGCGTTGGTCATTATGGTCGATTGCATGTACCAAATTGCGAACCAGCCTACATCTTTTCGAGCCTGCATCTGCCGCCCAAGAGCGCCTGATCCGGGCCATCTTTTCTTATCTCGCTGCGTCGAAGTTGTCAGGATCTGTGTCTACGTCTAGCCTCGAACCTTACTGACCAACTTGATCCGGCGTGATTGTGCAAGGCTTGGTCTTGCGGGAAATCGTCGCTCATGTTAGCGCAAACAATACAATTGGGAGGTGTCCATGATACTCTGCTGTGGCGAAGCGCTGATCGATATGTTGCCCCGTACCACAATCGAAGGCGAAGGCGCTTTTGCCCCACATGCGGGCGGCGCGGTTTTCAACACGGCGATCGCCTTGGGGCGGCTTGGCACGCCGACAGGGTATTTTGGTGGTCTGTCTCATGACTTGTTCGGGCAGCTTCTGGAGAACAATCTGGCGGCCAGCAATGTGGACAGTCGCCTTGCACCACGGTCCGACAGACCGACGACGCTCGCCTTCGTGACGCTGACCGACGGACAGGCGCAATACGCCTTCTACGACGAGAACACCGCCGGCCGCATGCTGCGCGCCGAGGACCTGCCAGCGCTGACCGACGAGGTGAACGCGCTCTTTTTCGGCGGCATCAGCCTTGTTGGCGAACCGGCGGCGGATGCCTATAAGGCGCTCGCCCTGCGCGAGGCGTCGCGCCTGCCTGTCATGATCGATCCCAATATCCGCCCCGGCTTCATCACCGACGAGGCGCGGTATCGCGCGCGGCTGGACGCGATGCTGGCGGTCTCGGACATCGTTAAGATCTCAGATGAAGACCTGCACTGGCTCGGCACCACGCCTCAGGGCCTTCTGGCCAGTGGTGGACCGAAACTGGTGTTAATGACGCGCGGCGCACAAGGGGTCGAGGCGCATATCGGCTCTGGAAGTTTTGAAGTGCCCGCGCAAAAGGCATTGGTCGTTGATACTGTCGGCGCGGGCGATACGTTCAACGCAGGCTTTCTGGCGGGCTTGTCTCGCGAAGGCCTATTGTCCAAAGAGGCTATCGCCTCGGCCAATTCTGACATGTTACGTCCTGCAATCGAATTGGGCGCGCGCGCAGCGGCCGTTACCGTCAGCCGTGCGGGCGCAAACCCGCCCTGGGCCGAGGAATTGGCATGAGAGCCCTTGTCCAGCGCGTGTCCGAAGCGGCGGTACGGGTCGATGGCGCTGTGCTGGGCGAGATCGGGCCGGGCCTTCTGATCCTCGTTTGCGCGATGCAGGATGACCCGGCAGATGCCCCCGCCGAGCTGGCGGCGAAGATCGCCAAGCTGCGCATTTTCGCGGATAACGACGGCAAGATGAACCGGTCGCTGTCTGATACGGGCGGCGCGGCGCTGGTGGTCAGCCAGTTCACGCTTGCCGCCGACACGTCCTGCGGCAACCGCCCCGGCTTTTCAACCGCCGCACCCCCGTCAGAGGGCGCACCCGCCTACGAGGCCTTTGCCGACGCAATGGCAAAGCTGGGCATCCCGACGGCGCGCGGCAAGTTCGGCGCGGATATGAAGGTCAGCCTTGTGAACGATGGTCCGGTGACGATCTGGATTGACACCGCCGTGTGAGCCGCGGACCTTCTTGACGAACTGCGTCAGGCGGACGATGCGCTGCCCGTCATCGCGGCCCTCGGTATAGCGGGCAATGTCAGCCACCGGTGAAACCCGGCACCTTTGCCTGACACAGCGCTAAAGATCGACCGATTGGCCGGTGCTGGCAGAAAGCTGCGCAGCCAGACCGAGACGCACGGCCATGTGGCCATCTTTCACGGTTACTTCCGGCGGCGCGTTGCCCAGCACGGCCTCACGGAACTTTTGATGTTGATAGTAAGTCGAGCCGTTGTGATCGCCCGCCTCCAACAACCTTGGCTCAACCGGAATATCTAGCGTCATCGGCCCCTTGGGATTGCGCGGGCTGACGATCAGTTGCGGCACGGGCGGGGTGCCCAAATCGGCAGGCCAGAACCTTCCCGGCCCAGGCACAAGGCATTCGATCTTCCCCGCCGGGCCCACGGCCGAGATCTCCTCTTGATAGCGGCTGCCTTCGGCGAACATGCACAACTCCAGCATGGCGCGGGCACCGTTGGCGAATTCGACGATGACATAGCCATGGTCCCAAATATCGGGTGTCTCACCGCCATAGGTCTCGTCCAGATGATTGGTCGCCTGCCCGGCGCTGGCCATCACACGAACCGGATCAGACGGGATCACCAGCCGCATCAAATCAAAGAAGTGGCAACATTTTTCGACCAGTGTCCCGCCGGAATAGCGGTTGAACCGGTTCCAGTCGCCGACCTTCTTGAGAAAGGCGAAGCGGTGCTCGCGGATGGTCAGCATCCTGACGCCGCCGGTTGCCGCATCCACCTGATCCAGCAGCGCTGCGATGGGCGGCATGTAGCGGTATTCCATCGCCACCCAGATCGGTGCCGGATAGGCCGCACAGATCTCGATCACGCGATCCGTGTCGGCCGGATTGGTGAAAAGCGGCTTTTCGATCAACAGCGGCAGCGGGCGCTTGGCCGCAATCAATTCCAACTGCGGGACGTGAAGATGGTTGGGCGACGCGATCAGAAGGCAATCCAGACCCTCGACTGCCAATAAGTCCTCAAGCGTCTCGGGCAGCACCGCACCCGGCGCCAAGTCAGCAGCGGCCTCTCGCATGGCGCGGTCCGGTTCGAAAATCGCACCGACGCGTGTGTCCGGCAGAAGCGCGATGTTGCGCAGATGTTCCTGCCCCATCATGCCGCAGCCGATGATGCCGTAGATGACGGTATCGCTCATGTGTCCTGCTTTCATTTAAGGCGCGTGACATAGCGCGCCACATTCGTGTCGATCCAACTGCGCGAGACCTCTACCCGTACGCCGTTCTGTCCCCAACTGATGCGATCTGCCAACAGACAGGGGCTACCCTGCGGCGTACCGAAATCCTGCGGTGCCCATTCAGGCACGTCGCCCAAGCGCAACTGATCTTCGGCGCGCATGATCCACAGTCCCAATCGCTGGCGATAGTAATGATAGAGAGACTCGGACAGATCCCGCGCCGCGATCCGCTCGGCAAAGCTGGCGTCCAGCCAGATTTCCTCAAGCACTGCTGGCGTACCATCCAGCTTGCGCAACCGTCGGATGCGATGCGCATCCGACGAGGCACCGAAATCCGGCAGATCAACGGGTTTCGCAAGACGCGTCACATCCAGCACATCCGCCGTCGGCAAACCGCCCCCACGCAGCAACTCCACCCGGAAGAACGCGTAAACGCTTTTCGTATCCGCTTGCGCACGGATGTAATTGCCCGAGCCCTGCACACGCTCCAACATGCCCTTCGAGGTCAGGTCCGCCAGCGCCTTGCGCAATGTCCCCACAGAGATTCCAAGCTCTGCGGACATGTCACGTTCCGGGGGCAAACGCTCGCCATCCAGATAGCGGCCCGCATTTATCTCGCGGATCAGCATCTCGCTGATCTGGATATATAGCGGCAAGGAAGACTGGTCTGACATTGGTGCGTCCGGGTGCGCGAAATAATTGATACACTATTGATCTACATTAAATCCGATGCTACGCAAGACAAAATGACGCAGCCGGAGAACCCTGATGACCGTGGTCCCCATCACCTCCCCCGACTTGGACGCGGCAGAGGTGTCGTGGTTCGCGGCGCTCTGCTCTGACGATTACGAATATCTCGGTGTGCCCGAAGGCCGGTTGCGATCATCGTGGGCGCATTGTTCGTCGATCGTGAAAGAGGCCGAGACCCAAGGGTTTGGCAACATTCTGTGCCCGTCCTCCTATCAGGTAGGTCAGGACACGCTCAGCTTTGTCGCAGGCTGCGCGCCAATTACCGACAAGATCAACATGCTGGCCGCCGTGCGCTGCGGAGAGATGCAGCCAATCATGCTGGCGCGCACCATCGCCACACTGGATCATATGCTGGAGGGGCGGCTGACGGTCAACATCATCTCTTCTGACTTCCCAGGCGAGAAAGCCGACAGCGCCTTTCGTTACCAGCGGTCGCGTGAGGTGGTAGAGATCCTGAAACAGGCCTGGACGCAGGACGAGATCACCTACAAGGGCGAGGTCTATGAGTTCGACAAGCTCTGGACCGATCCGGCCAAGCCTTATCAGACCGGAGGGCCACTGCTGTATTTCGGTGGCTACTCGCCCGCCGCGCTGGACCTGTGCGGCCAGCATTGCGATGTCTACCTGATGTGGCCAGAGGCCAAGGAGGCGCTGGCCGAGCGCATGAAAGCCGTGCACGCCGTGGCCCAGCAATACGATCGCACGCTGGATTACGGGCTGCGCGTGCATGTCATCGTCCGCGACACAGAGGCAGAGGCCCGCGAATGGGCCGAGCATATCGTCAGCAAGCTGGATGACGAACAGGGCCGCGCAATCCGCGAACGATCTCTGGACGCTTCCAGTCTTGGCGTGTCGCATCAGGCAAAGAACCGCGAATTGGCCGATATGGAAGGCTTTATCGAGCCGCATCTGTGGACTGGCATAGGCCGGGCGCGGTCGGGTTGCGGTGCCGCTTTGGTCGGGTCCACCGATCAGGTGCTGTCGGAGTTGGAACACTATCAGAAGATGGGCATTCGCGCCTTTATCCTGTCCGGCTATCCGCATCTCGACGAATGCCGTCATTTCGGGCAAAGGGTGTTGCCGCATTTGAAGACCACGCAGTTGAACAGTGCCTATGGCCGCTTGCCTGCGTCGACACCGATCACGCCGCTTGGCGTTGGTCTGCGTCGCTAGAGAGACCCGTCCCGGGCTTGACCCGGGACCTTCACCCAAAGGCCCCGGGTCAAGCCCGGGGCGGGTGGGCACTGGAATTGAAGGAAGACCCGATGGATCGCATCCGACTGACTGACCAACTCGACCTCAGCCGTATCGTCTATGGGCTGTGGCGTCTTGGCGATGACGAAAACACTGAGCCGGAATATGTTCGGGCAAAGATCTCGTCCTGTCTGGATCAGGGCATCACCACGATGGATCAAGCCGACATCTATGGCGGTTACATGGCCGAAGAGATCCTTGGCAATGCATTGACGCCCGCACTGCGCAACAAGATCGAGATCGTCACAAAATGCGGCATCGTCGCCCCCGCAGGCCGGTACGCCAATGCACGGGTCAAGCATTACGACACCGGCCGCGCGCATATTCTGGCCTCTGTCGATTCTTCCCTGCGCCTGATGAAAACCGACCGCATCGACCTGTTGCTGATCCACCGGCCTGATCCTTTCATGGATCCCCACGAAACCGGCGCTGCGCTGGACGAGGTTGTGGCCACAGGCAAGGTCCGCGCCGTCGGTGTGTCAAACTTTCGGCCCTGGGACTGGACGCTGCTGCAATCGGCTATGAAGACGCCGCTCTCCACGAACCAGATCGAACTTAGTCTGATGACGCATGACGCGTTCACCAATGGCGACATCGCCTTCCTGCAAGAGCGCGGTATCCCTCCAATGGCGTGGTCTCCGCTGGGCGGCGGCACGCTGTTTGCCAGCAGCCGCGCGGAATTGCGCCGCGCGCTGGAAAAGTTTGGCGCGGCGCGGGGCATCGACGCCGCCGCCGTTGCCGTGGCGTGGCTCTTGGCACATCCCGCGCGAATTCTACCTGTCCTTGGTACCAATAATCTGGACCGCATCGCCCGTATCAGCGATGCTGCAAAGTTCACGATGGACCGGGAGACATGGTTTGAGATCTACACCCACGCCCTTGGCAACGAAGTGGCCTGAGGCATGTCGCTGATGACGGCAGAGCCTTACAGCTTCGATCCCGAAACGGAAGATCCGCGCGCCTTTCGGGCGGCGCTGGGAAAATTCATCACGGGCGTCACCATTATCACCTGCGAATCTGGCACCGGGCCGATCGGCATCACCGCCAACAGCTTTGCCAGCCTGTCGCTGGACCCGCCGCTGGTGCTTTGGGCGCCTGCGAAAAGCTCTCAGCGCTACCCGTTCTACATGGCGGCCGAACATTTCGCGATCCATGTCATGGGGGCCGAGCAATCCGAAATCAGCAATGGTTTCGCGCGTGACGGCAACGTCTTTGATGTGCTTGACTGGGAGACCAGCGAGCATGGTGTGCCGCTGATCGGCGGCTGCCTGTCACGCTTTGAATGCACCAGGATCGCCCAGCACGACGGCGGCGACCATTCCATCATCATCGGGCGCGTGACCCGCGTCATGACACGGCCTGGAAAACCGCTGGCTTTCTTTGCCGGAAAATACGGAGCCATTGAAAAACCGTCATAATTTGCCGCCATAAGAAAAAATGCGTGCACTGGGAGGAGGAGACCGAATGGCGATATTGATGGGATTTCTTGTCCCCCTGCAATTCGTCAACACACATGTGTTGCGCCTGGGCCGAGCAATCGCCGTTTTCGCCATGGCCGTCATGGTGCTGTCGATCCTCTATCAGGTCGTGATGCGCTACGGCTTCAACGCCGCCCCCAACTGGTCCGAGGAACTGGCGCGGTTCTGCATGTTGTGGATGACCGGGCTGGTCGCGCCTGCGGCCTACCGCCGGGGTGGCTTCGTCGCCATTGATACGCTCACGATCCTGCTGCCCAAGGGTGCGGCAGCACTCCTTAACTTCCTTCTTTTGGCGATGGCGCTTCTGGTTCTTGTCGTGGCCCTTCAACTGGGGTGGAAACATGTAAATTCCGGGTGGTTGTTCAGTTCATCCTCGCTTCGACTGCCGCTTGATCTGATCGGCATGCAGGCGGTGAAGCTGAAGCTCGCCTGGATGTTCATGTCACTGTTCGTGGGTGTCGTCCTGCTGATCTCTGTCACGGTAGAATTGCTGCTGCGGGAACTTGTGCGCCTGACCGGCGGCGGGGACGATCTGGAACCTTTGCCGACACTCTCCACACCGGGGGCCGAATAGATGCTGATATGGTTCCTGCCTCTGTTCCTTGTGTTCCTGATGATCGGTCTGCCGGTGTTTTTCGGCCTGCTTGCCGCCCCCGGAATCCTGTTATGGATGAACGGGCAGGAACGCGATGTCGGGCTGCTCTACCGCAATGTCTACAATGGCATGGACAGCTTTCCGCTGATGGCGATCCCGTTCTTCATGCTGGCCGGTGAATTGATGAACAGAGGCGGCATCACCATGCGGCTGGTCGAGTTCAGCCAAGCGATGATGGGTCATTTTCGCGGCGGGCTGGCGCATGTGAACGTCCTTAGCTCGATGCTGTTTGCGGGCCTGTCCGGCTCTGCCGTGGCGGACACCTCGGCGCTGGGGTCGATGCTGATCCCCGCGATGGAGAAACAGGGGTATTCCCGCAAATTCGCCGCCGCCATCACCGCCGCCAGTTCCGTGATTGGCCCGATCATTCCGCCTTCGGGCATCATGATCATCTATGCCTATGTCATGGGCGAAAGCGTCGCCGCGCTGTTCCTCGCGGGCATCGTGCCGGGTATTCTGGTGGGTGTCGGCCTGATGATGATGGTCAAGATCATGGCCGACAAATACGACTTTCCCGTCGCCACCCGCAAACACACCTGGCCCGAGCGCGGACAGGCCAGCCTCAAGGCGTTCTTTCCGCTCATGACGCCCGTGATCATCCTTGGCGGCATCCTTGGCGGCATATTTACCCCCACCGAGGCCGCTGCCGTCGCCGTGGCCTATGCCACCATCGTCGGCCTGTTCATTCTGCGGACGCTGCGGCTGCGTGATTTGCCCGAGGTGCTGTCAAATTCCGCCATGACCAGCGCTGTCGTTCTGCTGCTGGTCGGCGCGGCCATGGCGTTCAAGACCGTGGTCAGCCTCAGCCATGCGCCGGAACAACTCGCCGCATTCATCCTTGCGCTGTCGGAAAACCCGCTGATCCTGCTGTTCCTGATAAACCTGTTATTGTTCGTCGTCGGCATGTTTCTGGACGCGGGTCCGGCGATCATCATCCTTGGCCCCATTCTCGGGCCGATCTTCGTCAGCCTGGGCGTGGACCCGGTGCATTTCGCGATCATCATGTCGGTCAACCTGACCGTGGGTTTGGCGACACCGCCAATGGGGCTGGTGCTGTTCGTCGCCTCATCCGTGTCGGGCGAACGGGTCGAAAAGATCGCCCGCGCAATCCTGCCATTCCTTGCGGTAGAGGTGGTGGTGATTTTCCTGATCACCTACATCCCCGCGATTTCCATGACGGTTCCACGGCTGACGGGATTTGTTAACTAAGCCGGGCAAATTGCCCGACTATCGACCGAAAGAAAGCATAAGGGAGGTCTTACATGCTCAAGGGTCTTACAACGGCGGCACTGTCCGCGGCACTTCTGGCGGGCGGCACACTTGCCGCAAGCGCGCAGGAATACACCATCCGCGCCACCGCCAATTCCAATGAAAACGACGAGGATTACGACGGGCTCGTGGTCTTCAAGAACTATGTCGAGGCGGCGTCCAACGGCCAGATCGGCGTTGAGATGTTTATCGGCACGCAGCTTTGCTCCAATGGGACCGAATGCCTTCAAGGCATCGCTGACGGGTCGATCGACGTCTATATCTCGACCTCCGGCGGTGCCGCGGGGATCTTTCCGTATGTGCAGGTTCTGGACCTGCCCTACCTGATGGCCGACGACCGCGTGGCAGAAACCGTGCTTCAGGGGGATTTCGTCCGCACCATGCGGGACATGGCGCTGGACGACTCGAACGGGATGATCCGGCTGATGACCATCGGCAACACCGGTGGCTGGCGCAACTTTGCCAACACCAAACGCCGGGTGCAGATGCCCGCCGATCTGGAGGGGCTGAAGATCCGTACCGTGGTCGCCGATTTGCCGCAGGAACTGGTCAAGGCGCTTGGCGCATCGCCCACCCCGATCCCGTGGCCTGAACTCTTTACCAGCTTCCAGACCGGCGTTGTCGAAGGGTCCAAGAATGGCATCACCGACATCATGGGCATGAAGTTTCCGGATGCCGGTCTGCAATATGTCACGCTGGACGGCCATGCCTACATGGGCGCGCTCTGGTGGATGAACAACGACAAGTTCATGTCCATGCCAGAAGATCTGCGCAGGGTGGTGGTGGACGGCTTCTACCAATTGCAGCAAGCGACCTTTGCCTCGCCCAAGCGCAAATCGATTCAGGCCTATGAGGATTTCGTAGCCGGTGGCGGCGATCTGTATGTACCCACCCCCGAGGAAAAGGCCGCGTTCAAGGATGCCGCAGCGCCGGTTTATGACTGGTTCAAATCCAATGTAGAGGGTGGCGAAGCGATCTTTACTGCACTGACCGATGCGGTTGCCTCGGCAGAGGCAGACCTGGCCGAAGCCCGCGCCAAGGACCTGCAATAAGTCTGACATCGCATAAACCGAAGCCGGGGTCGCTTTTACGGCGACCCCGGCCACCCGCCGAAGAAGTTCAGGCTCCCTCCCCAAAAGCCTTCACCCTATATCGGCGATACGATGGTCGCGAAGAATAGTCTAACAAGACAATCCCGGCATTCATCCTTAAAAATCAGACCTTTCGCAATGCCTCGGCCAAAGTTTCCGAAGTAAAAGGTTGCTGTACCATGATAGGTTTTATGCCATACGCCTCGACTTCGGCAGAATCGCAATCAACCAACACCAGCCCAGCGCCCCGAGCGGCCAAGCGACGGGGCAGTGAATTATCGGTGAAGTGCAATCCGGGGCCGATGACCAGCAGAACCGTGCAAGAGGCAAGGGCATCAAGCTCTGCCGAGGTCGCAGAAAGATCGTGGAACATGTGAACCGCGGCACCGGGGAAAACCTCCCGCAGTGTTTCAACCGCGTCAAGCTGTACGACCGGCTCTTGGCAAACCACACCAAACTGGCGGGTGTCGGTGGTCGGCTTCTCGGCTGTCATCAGCATAACGGTTCCCGTTCATCAAAGACAAATCATGGAACATCTTTGGAAACTCTGCATTTAACTATGACATAGGTGGAGGGAAAATATGGGTATCAAGTGCCGCAACTGTCCGATCAGGCAATTGCCTTTGTTTGATCCGATGTCTTCGACAGAGATCGAATTCATGGAAAAATTCAAAGTCGGTGAGATGAACATGGAACCCGGTGCCCCGATCCTTGCAGAGGGTGCCAACACCCCCCAACTTTACACGGCGCTCAGCGGCATGGGGCTGCGGTACAAACTGTTGGAAGATGGGCGCCGTCATGTAATCAGTCTGGTTCTGCCCGGTGATTTCATAGGGCTTCAAGCCGGCGTTCTGAACCAGATGACCCATTCGGTCGAGGCCACGACCGCCATGACCCTGTGCGTCTTTGATCGCTCCGAATTGTGGAGCCTGTACCGGAATCAGCCGGCGCGCGCCTTTGATCTGACCTGGCTTGCCGCCAATGAAGAAAGGTTTCTGGGCGAAGCCCTCGCTGCGCTAGGCCAACGCGAGGCTTACGAGCTTTTGGCATGGGCACTCGCCCGGATCTGGCGCAAACTCAACGCGCTGGACATGACATCGGGAACGGTCGCGCCCTTGCCCTATCGACAGCAAGATCTGGCAGATGCGATGGGGCTTTCACTGGTTCACACCAACAAGACCTTGGCAAAATTACGAAATTCCGATCTCGCCTTCTGGAGCGATGGCAAACTGACCGTGCCGGATATCGAGGCGTTGGAAGAGGTGGGTCTTTGCCGGGACGAATCGTTACGCAAACGGCCGCTGATCTAGATAAACTTCAACACAACGGATTTGGCACAGCCCGTCAGCAACACCCCCTGCCCAAAAGGCACATCCAGACTCCATGGCTTTCGATAAGCGTTTGGCATGCTCGACCTCACCCGGCGTCACCTTCTTCATTTCCTCTTCATGCCTTATCGCCATTCCGATGCTTCCACGCGCTCCATTCGCCGCTCGGGTGCCCGGAACGCGTCCCACGCAGATTGCCGGACGATTGAAACGCGCCCCTGCCGGACTTGATCCGGCAGCTTTCGCCCCCTCGATTAGTCAAAATTCGGTTCAGTGTGACCGCACAACACTCAATATACGACCACAGAATATATAAATTGATCCAGAATTTGACCAATCGAAAAGATTTTCCTACGCCGCCGCAGACAAGGCGAGTAATTGCGTCAGGACTCTTGCGGAAGCATCACAGCACCCTACACTTCCGCCATCAAAGGATTCGTCGCCAGAAGCCCTGGGTCGTCGATGAAATATGGGAGAACTATCTTGAAACATCATGCAAAGCTGACGCTGTCCACCTTCCTGTGTTCCGCACTGTTGGCCGGGACCGCGCTGGCTCAGGCCACCCACCCTGTCACAGGCGAACCGCTGGCCAAAGATCAGACCTTCACCTACCGCGTGCTGGATGAGCACAGCTCTGTCGACCCGCAAGTCGTCGAGGACACGATCGGTGCCGAAATCGTGCGCGATCTCTTCGAAGGGCTGATGAATCAGGATGCTCAGGGCAAGCTGATTCCCGGTGTTGCCACTGATTATGACGTCTCGGATGACACCAAGACCTATACATTCCACCTGCGCGACAATGCGAAATGGTCGAACGGCGATCCGGTAACCGCGGGTGATTTTGTCTTCGCCTGGCGCCGCGCCGCTTCGCCCGAACTGGCCTCGCCCTACCAATGGTATGTCAAGCTGATGTCATTGGAGAACGCGTCGGAGATCGTCGCAGGTGAAATGCCCCCCGAGGAACTTGGCGTCAGGGCCATCGACGATCACACGCTGGAGGTGCGCCTGTCACAGCCGCTCAGCTATTTCCCGCAAATGACAACTCATTCCACCACTTTCCCCGCGCCGCAAAAAGTGGTCGAGGAATTTGGCGAGGAATGGACCAAACCCGAAAACATCGTGTCCAACGGTGCCTATGTCCTGACAGAGCATCTGCCCAACGAACGCTCGGTGCGCGAGCGGAACGAGATGTACTGGGACAATGAGAACACGATCATCGACAAGACCGTAGCGCTGGTCATCAACGATGAAAACGTGGCCCTCACCCGGTTCATGGCAGGCGAGCTGGACCGCACCGAAGTCCCCGCCGGACAGTTCCCCCGCCTGAAGAAGGAACACCCCGACGAAGCGATCAGCTTCCCGCGGCTGTGCAACTATTACTACACGTTCAACCAAAGCGACACCGGACCCGAGGCGTTCAAGGATGTGCGCGTGCGTCAAGCCCTGTCGCTGGCCGTAGACCGCAAGATCATCACCCAGAACATCAAAGCCGGGGGCGAACCCGAAGCCTACACGTTCACGCCCGAAGCCGTCGCGGGCTTTACCCCTCCGCAAACCGAGATGTCGGAAATGAGTCAGGCCGACCGTGATGCGAAAGCCAAGGAATTGCTGGCAGAGGCAGGCTACGGCCCGGACAACCCGCTGACATTCGACATGATCTACAACACCGATGAAAGCCACGAGAAGATTGCCGTGGTTCTCAGCCAGATGTGGAAGCAAAAGCTGGGTGTGGTGCCGAACCTTGCCAATATGGAATGGAAAGTCTTCCTTGAGACTCGCGGCAATCAGGATTTCGATCTGGCGCGTGGTGCGTGGTGCGGTGACTATAACGAGGCCTCGACCTTCCTCGATCTACTGGACAGTGAATCCGGCTACAATGACGGCAAGTACAGCAATCCCCGCGTTGACGAGTTGCTGATAGAAGCCAAATCCGCCAGCGACACCACGCCGATCTACACCGAGATCGAACAGATCCTGGCCGAGGAAGTGCCGGTGATCCCCATCTACCACTATGCCGGCGTCTATATGATGGACAGCGACGTGGGCAACTGGCCTGTCGAGAATGTCGAGCAGAACTGGTACTCCAAGGATCTTTACAAGATCGCGGAATGATCTGTAGCGCTTCGTGCCCCGGCCCTGAGCCGGGGCCTCACCAGCGCCGCGCATCAAACGCAGAGGCCCCGGATCAAGTCCGGGGCACGGGTTCTCTCTAAATTCGGGTAATCCTGCAATGATTTCCTACGTCATCAGGCGGCTGCTGGTCGCCGTCCCGACCATCATGCTGCTTGTCATCGCAGCCTTCTTCATGATGCATTTCGCCCCCGGCGGGCCGTTCACGTCAGAGCGTCCCCTGCCGCCCGAAGTGCTGGCGAATATCGAGGCGCGTTACGGTCTGGATCAGCCACTCTGGAAGCAGTTGTGGGATTACTTCATCAATATCTTCCTGCATTTCGATTTCGGCCCGTCCTTCCGCTACAAGGATCGCGACGTGAACGACATCATCGCGCAGGGGTTTCCGATCTCACTGACCTATGGATCGCTGGCTTTTCTGGCGGCGTCCATCGTGGGCATCGCGCTCGGGATTGCGGCGGCCATCCGGCACAACACATGGCTGGACTATTTCGCGGTCAGCCTCGGGATTGCGGCACAGGCGCTGCCCAACTTCATCATGGGTCCGATCCTGATCCTGACCTTCACGCTATGGCTGGGCCTGTTGCCCGGCGGCGGCTGGAACGGTGGGCAGTGGGAATATCTGATCATGCCGGTGATCGCGCTGTCCACGTCCTATATGGGCAACATCGCGCGGATCACCCGGTCCTCGATGCTGGAGGTGATGAACTCCAACTTCATCCGCACAGCACGCGCCAAGGGCCTGCCCGAACGCGTCATCATCTGGCGTCACGCGATGAAGCCGACGCTTCTGCCGGTTGTGTCCTACCTGGGCCCGGTCTTCGTCTACGTCCTGACCGGGTCGGTCTTTGTGGACATTTATTTCTCGACCGGCGGGCTGGGGCAGTCCTATGTCAGCTCTGCCCTGACGCGCGACTACGCCGTGCTGCTGGGGATCACCATCCTCTACGGCGCGCTCACTGTCGTGGTGAACCTGCTGACCGACCTCGCCTATGCGTGGTTCGACCCGAAAATCCGGTATTGAGGAGGCGCGCATGTTCGGAACATCCAAAAAGGCCGAGGAACTCGCCGCCGATATCACCGATTTCAAGGCGGTGCGCGGCCGGTCGCTGTGGAATGACGCCATGCGGCGGTTTCTGCGCAACAAGGCCGCGATGGCCAGCGTTCTGGTGCTGGGCCTGATCGTGCTGTTCGTGCTGTTCGGCCCGCTTTTCGCTGTCTGGTCGAACGAGGAAATCGACTGGGTCGTGATGGGCGACGTGCTTGCCCTTGGTGCGCCTTCGCTGGAATCCGGCCACTTCTTCGGTGCCGACGATCTGGGCCGGGATCTGTATTCGCGCACCATTCAGGCAACGCGGACCTCGCTTCTGGTCGGCCTGATCGGTGCAGGCATGGCGCTGATCGTGGGCACGGCCTGGGGCGTCATCGCAGGCTATTTCGGCGGCAAGCTGGACAGCGTGATGATGCGCTTCGTCGACATCCTGCTGGCCATCCCGCTGACGCTGATCCTCATCCTCATCCTCGTCATCGCGGGCCGCAGCTTCGTCACGCTGTTCGTCGCCCTTGGCGCTGTCAGCTGGCTGACGATGAGCCGGATCGTCCGCGGCCAGACCCTGACGCTGAAAACCCGCGAATTCATCGAGGCCGCCCGCGCAGGCGGCGTTTCCGAGACCGCAATCATCGTTCGCCACGTCCTGCCCAACCTGATCGGGGTCGTGATCGTCTACGCGTCCCTTCTCGTCCCCGAGATGATCCTTGCGGAATCCTTCATCTCTTTCCTCGGGCTGGGTATTTCGGAACCCAATACGTCACTGGGACGCCTCATTGCCGAAGGGGCCGGCACGATGGCCTACGGGACGCTGTGGCAACTGGCCTTCCCGCTGTTCTTCTACGTCACCATCATCATCACCATGTTCTTCATCGGCGATGGGCTGCGTGACGCGCTAGACCCGAAGGATCACTGACATGACCATTCTTTCCGTCTCCGATTTGAAAGTTGGCTTTGACACCCCGGATGGCCGCGTGCAGGCAGTGAAGGGCGTCTCTTTCGACATCACGGCGGGCGAATGCCTGGGCATCGTCGGCGAAAGCGGTTCCGGCAAAAGCCAAAGCTTCATGGCCGCGATGGGCCTGCTGCCGCCCAATGGCCATGCCTCCGGCTCGGTCAAGCTGGGCGGGAACGAGATCCTCAACCTGTCACCCGGCAAGCTGAACCGTATTCGCGGTGCGGATGTGGGCATGATCTTTCAGGATCCGCTGACCGCGCTGACGCCCCATATGAAGGTGGGCGCCCAGATGGCCGAGGTTCTGAAAGTGCATCGCGGCATGTCACGCTCTGACGCGCGCAAGCATTGCCTTGACTGGCTGGACCGTGTCCGCATCCCCGAGGCTGCCCGCAGGCTGGACCAATACCCGCACGAGTTGTCCGGGGGCATGCGCCAGAGGGTGATGATCGCCCAGGCCATGCTCTGCGAGCCGAAACTGCTGATCGCGGACGAGCCCACGACGGCGCTGGATGTGACGGTGCAGGCCGATGTGCTGGATCTCATGGCGGGTTTGCAGGACGAGTTGCAGACCGCGATCGCGCTGATCACGCATGACATGGGCGTGGTGGCGCGGATGTGCGACCGGGTGAAGGTGATGCGCCTTGGCGCTTTTGTCGAGGAAGGCGCGGCGGAACAGATCTTCGGCGCGCCGAAGCACGACTACACCCGCAAATTGCTGGACGCGATGCCGCGCATCGACAAGGGCGAGGCCCCCGAGGCCGCGGCCGCCTCCGATACCTTGCTGAAGGTTGACGACCTCAAAGTACATTTCCCGATCCGCGTCTCGGGCGGGGTTTTCGGGCGCACGGTGCCGCTGAAAGCCGTGAACGGTGTCAGCTTTTCCCTGCGGGCGGGCGAAACGCTGGGCATCGTCGGCGAATCCGGGTGCGGCAAGTCAACCTTGGCCCGCGCGGTGCTGCGCCTGATCGAACCCTCGGCAGGCAGCGTCAGCTGGCTGGGCACGCCCTTGACCGACCTTGACCGGGCCGGAATGAAACGCGAGCGCAAGGATTTGCAGATCGTGTTTCAGGATCCGCTCGCCAGCCTCGATCCGCGCATGACCATCGCCGATTCCATCGCCGAGCCGCTGCGCACCTATCGTCCCGATCTGACCAAACGCGAACGCCGTGCAGAGGTGCAGGCGATGATGGAGCGCGTCGGTCTGGATGCGGCCATGTACAACCGCTATCCGCATGAATTGTCGGGCGGACAGAACCAGCGCGTCGGTATTGCCCGCGCGATGATCAACAAGCCGCGCCTGATTATCTGTGACGAGGCCGTGTCCGCGCTGGACGTGTCCATTCAGGCGCAGATCGTGCAGCTTCTGCGCGATCTACAGCACGAATTCGGCATGTCGATGCTGTTCATCAGTCACGATCTGTCTGTGGTGCGCGCGATTTCCAACCGGATCATGGTCCTGTATCTGGGTCGGATCGTGGAACTGGCCGATGCCGACACGATCTGTGCAAGACCGCGCCACCCCTACACGCAATCGCTGATCTCGGCCGTGCCGATCCCGGATCCGGTCGCCGAACGCGCGCGCGAACGCATCCGCCTGCCCGGAGAGCTGCCTTCACCGCTGGATACCCGCGCATCGCTGCGCTTCCTGCCCTCGAAACTGGCCGCGGGCGAAGATGAGTATGTCCCGCAACTTGATGAAGTGTCCGAAGGTCATCTGGTGGCCGAGCACGATCCGCTGGACCGGATCATGTCCGGCACCGCGTGACCGCGCAGCAGCGACCACCCGCCAGAATGCCAGGGCTGCTTTGGATCAGTCCAAGATAGGTCGGAACAAGAGCGCGCCACCGCGCGAAAACCACAAGGCTGCACAGCGTGCTTTTCAGCCTTGTGGCCGCGCCCTCGTTTCTCACGTCATCGTGGCCATAAAAGTATCAAACGGTCGTGGCCGGAATTGTGTTCGTCATATCGTTAATTTTGAACAAAAGATTGATTGAACTTGGAACAAGATTGCGCCTTCAAAAGCGAATGCCGCCCACGGGCAGAGACCGAGGCGGCATTTCGTTAATTTTCACAGCGAAGAACGCGTCAGAAATAGCGGTTCATTCGGCGGCTTTCACCGCGCCGGGATTGTTGGGATGTGTTGTCCAGTTGGCATATTCCTTGACCACCTCACGTTCGGTGCGCGGATCTGTCTGGCCGGGCTGCATCTCGACCATGGTGATGCAATCCTCGACCGGGCAGACGACGACGCACAGATTACACGCCACGCACTCCTCATCTTTGACGGTAAAGACCCGGTCATCCGACATCGCGATGGCCTGGTGGCTGGTGTCCTCGCAAGCGGCATAGCAGCGGCCACAGCTGATGCACAGCTCCTGATCAATCTCCGCCTTGGTGACATAGTTGAGGTTAAGATGCTGCCAGTCACTGATGTTGGGCACTGCCCGGCCGATCAGCTCTGATGTATCCGTGAGGCCTTTTTCATCCATGAATTGCGACAGGCCAGAGATCATCTCCTGCACGACCTTGAAGCCGTAAGTCATCGCGGCGGTGCAGACCTGCACGTTACCCGCGCCCAGCACCATGAACTCGGCGGCATCTTTCCAGGTTGTCACACCACCGATACCACTGATCGGCAGGCCACGCATTTCAGGCGAACGCGCAATCTCGGCGACCATGTTCAGGGCGATGGGCTTGACCGCCGGGCCGCAATAGCCCCCATGCGCGCCCTTACCGTCAATCGTGGGTTCGGGCGCGAAGATGTCCAGGTCGACCCCGGTGATGGAGTTGATTGTGTTGATCAGGCTGACCGCATCGGCCCCCCCGGCATGGGCCGCCGCCGCAGGCTTGCGCACGTCGGTGATGTTGGGTGTCAGCTTCACGATGCAGGGCATGCGCGTGTATTGTTTGACCCAGCGGGTCACCATCTCGATATATTCCGGCACCTGCCCCACGGCAGACCCCATTCCGCGCTCGCTCATTCCGTGGGGGCAGCCGAAGTTCAGCTCTACCCCGTCGGCCCCGGTTTCCTCGACCAGAGGCAGGATCTTTTTCCAGGCCTCTTCCTCGCAAGGCACCATCAGCGAGACGATGACAGCGCGATCCGGATAGTCGCGCTTAACCGCCTTGATCTCGCGTAGGTTCACCTCCAACGGGCGATCGGTGATCAATTCGATGTTGTTGAGACCCAGCAAGCGTCGGTCCGCGCCCCAGATTGCGCCGTAACGCGGGCCGTTGACGTTCACGATGGGTGGGTCCTCACCCAGCGTCTTCCACACGACACCGCCCCAACCTGCCTCGAAGGCACGTCGGACGTTGTATTCCTTGTCGGTGGGCGGCGCGGAGGCCAGCCAGAACGGGTTTGGAGATTTTATCCCTACGAAATCGGTTGTCAGATCAGCCATTTTGCGATCATCCTTTTGTTGTCACCACCCGCCCCGGACTTGATCCGGGGCCTTTCGGTCGGCTGGCAGAAGGCCCCGGATCAAGTCCGGGGCGCGCAGCCTTATCCCATCAACCGGGCATGAATATCCTCGGCCGCATCGCGCCCCTCGGCCACGGCTGTCACGGTCAGATCGTCACCACCCGCAGCACAGTCACCACCTGCCCAAACGCCACTGACACTGGTGCGACCCGCCCCTGTGACTGCGATTTTTCGACCGTCGAGATCAGGCAATCCGTCTGCTACCAATGTTTGCCCAATGGCGCGGAACAATTGATCGGCTGGCAGACGGAAGTTTTGCCCGGTGGGTTTCAGATCGTCATCGGTAAAGGTGAACTCGACCTCGCGGACGGCCCCGTTGCCATGCACAGCGACAGGCTGGGCATTGGTGATGATGCGCACCCCGCGCGACGCCGCCAGGTCCTGCTCGAACTCGCTGGCGCTCAGCCGGTCCTTGCCGCGCCGATACACCATTGTGACGTTGAGCGCGCCCAACAGTTTTGCCTGAACGGCCGCGTCCACCGCTGTCATGCCACCACCGATCACCACCACATCACGTCCGACGGGCAGCGCAGTCAGATCCGGCACCTGGCGCAGCTCTGCAATGAAATCCACTGCGTCGCGCACCCCATCCTTGTCGTCACCCGGAACGCCCAGAGCGTTGACGCCGCCAAGCCCCACACCAAGGAACACTGCGTCATGCTCGGCTTTCAGATCATCCAATCTCAGGTCAGCGCCCAGGGCTTTGCCGTTCTGCAAGGTGATGCCGCCGATTTTCATCAGCCAATTAACCTCTGCCTGCGCGAACCCATCGACGGTCTTGTAGGCGGCGATGCCATATTCGTTCAGCCCGCCCGCTTTGGGGCGCGCGTCATATACAACGACGTCATGGCCTTTCATCGCCAATCTGTGCGCACAGGCCAACCCGGCAGGCCCGGCACCGACAACCGCGATGCGTTTGCCGGTGGACGGTGCGCGTTCGAACGGATGCTCATCCGCAGCCATCAACGTATCGGTGGCAAAGCGCTGCAACTGACCGATCAAGACCGGCTTGCCTTCGGCGGTTTCACGCACGCAGACCTCTTCGCACAGCGTTTCGGTCGGACAGACACGCGCGCACATGCCGCCAAGGATGTTCTGCGACAGGATCGTGCGGGCCGCAGCCTCTGGCGTGCCGGTTGCGATCTGCCGGATGAACAGCGGGATATCAATATCTGTGGGGCACGCCACCGTGCAGGGTGCGTCATGGCAAAAATAGCAACGGTCAGCGGCGACCAGCGCCTCGTGTTCTGACAGCGGCGGGTGGAGATCCTCGAAGGCGTCGGCCAGTTGTCCGGCCTCGCGTCGCCCCGCGACAATCCCTTCGGTCAGCATTTTCGGATCCATTCCATCCCTCCGCATTCGTTGGTTCGGGAAAATGCTCTCACAGGTTCATTTTTTTATCAACTGGTAAAATTTATACGTCCTGCAGCAAAGGTGACGCTGCGTCGCAGCATTATTTTCTGAATATCGAATCGAATTCTGCCATTTTTCTCAATGAGTGCTTTGCACTACGGCCAATGCCGCTATGCAGCATTGGCCGTAGGAAAGCCCGTGATGAGCACCTATCTTTGCAATCAACAGATCACGTTAATGCAAGGAAGCAGAACAATGGCAGATATTGCCACATTCGGCGCCACAGGCGCACACGAAAAAAACGGCGGCTTGATGGGCGTCCTGAAACGCATCGGCAAAGCTTTGATCAAAGCGTCGCCACATAACCGCCGTCTGGAGCATGCCGCACGATTGCATGCGCTCTCGGACGAGCAATTGGCAAAACTGGGCATCCCGCGCGACCGGATCGTGCATCACGTCTTTTCCGACGTTATGCACCTGTGAGCGCGACGCCGCTCAAGCGGACGTCGATAGTCCCTTGCGCAGTGCATCAAACGCTCTGAGTTCCGCGATGAGGCCGGACATCTGATCCACAGGGATCATGTTCGGCCCGTCGCTGGGGGCGTTGTCCGGATCCTCGTGGGTCTCGATAAACAGCGCCGACACCCCCACAGCACAGGCCGCACGCGCCAAAACCGGCGCAAATTCGCGCTGTCCGCCGCTGGACGCCCCCTGCCCGCCCGGCTGCTGCACCGAATGGGTGGCGTCGAATACAACCGGATAGCCGGTCTGCCCCATCGTCGGAAGCCCGCGAAAATCCGTCACCAGTGCGTTGTAGCCAAAGCTGGTGCCACGTTCGCATAGAAGAATGTTCTCATTCCCGGTGCTGGCGATCTTGGCGGCGACATTGCCCATGTCCCACGGGGCCAGAAACTGACCTTTTTTAACGTTGATCACCCGTCCGGTTTCGCCCGCAGCAAGCAACAGATCCGTCTGGCGGCACAGGAAAGCGGGGATTTGCAGAATGTCGCAAACCTCTGCCGCCACCGCACAATGGCCGGGTTCATGCACATCGGTCAGCACCGGGCAACCAAATTCTTCCGCGATCCGGCCGAGGATCTTCAGCCCCTTCTCCATGCCCAATCCACGTTGGGTACCAATGGAGGACCGGTTGGCCTTGTCATAGCTGGCTTTGAACACGAACCGCGTGCCGGTCGGCGCGCAGGCCTCGGCAATTCGGGTCGCCATCATCCGGGCGTGGTCGAGGCTTTCAAGCTGGCAAGGACCGGTGATCAGCATGAAAGGCGCGTTGCCGCCCACCTCTATGTCGCCAACTTTAACGATGCGTGCGTCAATAGGGGTCATGCCAGCGTCCTCAATACCGATTCGATGCGGTCCACATCCGTGGGATTGTTCAATTCCCAGAACACGCGCCCACGGCCGTCAACCTCGACGCAGCGGATCTTGTGGCCGTTTTCGAGAAAGCGCAACTGTTCCAGCCCCTCGACGCCTTCCAGCGGACCTTGCGGCCAACTGCCATAGGCGGTCAGCGCCTCCGGCGTGTAGGCATAGACGCCGACATGGTGGAACATCGGCAGCGGGCCTTCGGGCAGTTTCGACGGATCGAGATACGGCACGATCTCTTTCGAGAAATAGAGCGCATTCATATCCTTGTCGAAGACCGCCGTGGTGCCGCCAACGCGGTCATTCTTGCGGTCCTCGGCGAAATGGCCATAGGTCTCGCGGTCAAGCCGCAAGACGGGTGTCGCCATGCTTGCGGATGGATTGCGCCGCATCTCGTCGATCAACGCCTCGACGAACCAGGGCGGCGTCAGGGGCGCATCGCCTTGCAGGTTGACGATGATGTCGGCGTCCAGCGTGGCGCGCATCAGCGCTTCAGCGCAGCGCGCAGTCCCGTTCTCGCATTCCGGCGAGGTCATGATGACGCTGGCACCGAACGCCTTTGCAACATCGGCAATACGGTCGTCATCGGTAACCACATGCACCGCGTCGACACCCGGCACCTTGCAGGCGGCCTCCCAGCTCATCCGGATCAGGGATTTGCGGCTGCCATCGGGTTGGCGCAGTTCGGCCAGCGGCTTGCCGGGATAGCGCTGCGAGGCATAGCGCGCGGGGATCAGGATAACCGCGCTCATGCCACACCAGCGCGCAGAAGGTCGTGAATATGCAGGATGCCCAAGGGTGTCTTATCCTCCGAGACGACGACAAGCGCACCGATCTTGCGCTCGTTCAGGGTTTTCAGGGCGACGGCGGCCAGACAATCCGGCGCGATCGTCACGGGGTCCGGCGTGGCCACCTGGCCTGCCTTGCGGCTCATCAGGTCGGCCATATTGCGGCGCAGGTCGCCATCCGACACGACTCCGGTCAGCTTGCCATCCGTGACAACTGCCGCGATGCCGAACCCCTTGGAAGTCATCTGTAGCAGCGTTTCGCTCATATCCGCGTCAGCATCCACGAGGGGCAGTTCTACGCCACCATGCATGAAATCCGCCACGCTGGCCATTTGCGCGCCCAGTTTGCCGCCGGGATGGAAAACGTGGAAATGCGAGGCCTCAAAGCCGCGATCCTCCATCAGCGCCACGGCCAACGCATCGCCAAGCGCCAGCATCATCGTGGTCGATGTCGTGGGGGCCATGCCAATCGCGCAGGCCTCGGGTGCTGCGGGCAAGGTCAGCCGCAAATCGGCGGCCCGCATCAAGGTACTGTTTTCGCGGCTGGAGATCCCGATCAGCGGGATGCCGAAACGCCGGGTATGGGCAATGATATCGCCCAATTCAGTGGTCTCGCCACTGTTGGACAGCAACAGGCAGACATCATCCGTGGTCAGCATGCCCAGATCGCCATGGCTGGCCTCTGATGCATGAACGAACTGCGCAGGCGTCCCGGTAGAGGCCAGTGTCGCCGCGATCTTGTTGCCGATATGGCCGGATTTCCCGATCCCCGACACCACAACGCGGCCTTTTGCGCCAAGGATCATTTCAACAGCAGCGGAAAAGTCAGCGGGCAACGCTTCGGCCAATGTGGCAAGCGCAGCCGCTTCGGTGCGCAGAACGCGCTGGCCTGTATTCACGATGGTCTCGGCTGGTGCCACGGCTCCACCTCTTGGCTTGTGGTCCCTCGCTAATGCGACGACCGGGCCGCAGTTGCAAGGGCCGCGCAGCGCAGGTCGACCCAGGCCGCCAAGCTATAGGGGTTTCATATCGGATATAATCGCCTTCGCCCAGACAGATGCCGGTTTGCATGCGCCCGTTGCGCCATGCGCCCCGGACGGGCGCGTTCGGGGCGTACGGACTGAGACGCCGCGAAAAGGCAACCACAGTGCCATTCATGGCTGGCCTGCGACATCACTTCACATGTTCGGCGCACGGTTTCTGAGCCCGCCGGCAAGTTAACGCCTGTCCTGACAGGAGACGCCCCTTTCGCTACCGCCCTTCCGGGCCTATAAGAGCATCCGGCCTGCACCCGAAGAGTCGCGGGCCTATAAACATTTCTTGGGGCACGACGCAGAATGCTGGGACTAGAGAAACTGATGGGCATGTTCTCATCAGATATGGCAATCGACCTTGGGACTGCAAACACGCTGGTCTACGTCAAAGGCCGCGGCGTGATCCTGTCAGAGCCTTCGGTTGTCGCCTATCACGTCAAGGACGGCGTCAAGAAAGTGCTGGCCGTGGGGGAAGATGCCAAGCTGATGCTGGGCCGAACGCCCGGCAGCATCGAGGCGATCCGGCCAATGCGCGAAGGCGTGATTGCCGATTTCGACGTCGCCGAGGAAATGATCAAGCATTTCATCCGCAAGGTACACAAGCGCTCGACGTTCTCCAAACCGAAGATCATCGTGTGCGTGCCGCATGGTGCCACCCCGGTCGAGAAACGCGCGATTCGCCAGTCGGTTCTGTCGGCGGGCGCACGCAAGGCTGGGCTGATCGCAGAACCCATCGCAGCCGCCATCGGCGCAGGCATGCCGATCACCGATCCGACCGGTAACATGGTTGTCGATATCGGCGGCGGTACGGTCGAAGTGGCGGTTCTCAGCCTTGGTGACATCGTTTACGCCCGTTCCGTCCGCGTCGGCGGTGATCGCATGGACGAGGCGATCATCAACTATCTGCGCCGTCAGCAGAACTTGCTGGTGGGCGAATCAACCGCCGAACGCATCAAGACCTCCATCGGAACCGCCCGGATGCCCGATGACGGGCGCGGCGCGTCAATGCTGATCCGGGGCCGCGATCTGCTCAACGGTGTGCCGAAGGAAACCGAAATCAGCCAGGCGCAGGTCGCTGAGGCGCTTTCCGAACCCGTCCAGCAAATCTGCGAAGCGGTGATGACCGCACTGGAAGCTACCCCGCCCGATCTTGCGGCCGATATTGTCGACCGGGGCGTGATGCTGACCGGCGGCGGTGCGTTGCTGGGCGATCTGGATCTGGCGTTGCGCGAACAGACCGGGCTTGCGGTCTCGATCGCGGATGAATGCCTGAACTGCGTCGCCATGGGCACTGGCAAGGCATTGGAATACGAAAAACAGCTGCGCCACGCGATTGACTACGACAGTTAAGCTGCCCACCTTTGCCGTAAAGGGGGTCCATTGGCCAGAGATCGTTCACAAAGCGAAGACTATACCGGCCCGCTTCGGCGGCTGCTTGTGTCGTTTCTGGTGCTGTGCCTGATCGGGTTGTTTCTGGTCTGGCGGATTGACAGCCCGCGCGTCGAACGGTTCCGCGCGCAGGTCATCGACAGGGTCATGCCGGGCTTTGAATGGGCAATGGTGCCGGTCACGGCAACCGTCAACCTGATGCGGGACTTCCAAAGCTATCAAGCCATTTACGAGCAGAATCAGGAGCTGCGGCGCGAGCTACAGCAAATGAAATCCTGGAAAGAGGCGGCCTTGCAGCTGGAGCAGGAAAACGCGCGACTGCTCGATCTCAACAATGTGCGGCTGGACCCGCGCCTGACCTTTGTAACCGGCGTGGTGCTTGCCGATAGCGGATCACCGTTCCGGCAATCCGTGCTGCTGAACGTCGGAGAGCGCGACGGCATCGTGGACGGCTGGGCAACGATGGACGGGATCGGCCTTGTCGGGCGCATCTCGGGCGTCGGCGACAGCACCAGCCGGGTGATCCTGCTGACGGACACGTCCAGCCGCATTCCCGCGACGATCCAGCCCTCGGGCCAGCGGGCGTTGATCGTGGGCGACAATTCCGCCGCCCCACCTGTCGATTTTCTGGAAGACCCCGATCAGGTGCGGCCCGGTGACCGGATCGTGACCAGTGGCGACGGCGAGGTTTTTCCTCCGGGCCTGCTGATCGGACAAGTGGCGAAGGATCCGGGCGGGCGTCTACGGGCGCGCCTGTCGGCCGATTACGAACGTCTTGAGTTTCTGCGGGTGTTGCGGGATCACGGCAGCCAGAAGGTCAGCAATCCCAGCGCGTTGATCGCGCCGGAAGAACTGCCGGGTCAGGTCTTGCCGCCGGCAGATCAGGCAACACAGCCAGCAACCGAGCCCGAGAGCAATGGTTGAGCAAAGCCTATCACGCGTCTGGACCATGCGCGCGGCCTACATAGCGCTGTGCCTTGTGGTGATTTTCTTCCACCTGTTGCCGCTGGAAACGGCACCGCGCCGCTGGGCCGCACCGGACCTGATGGTGGCACTCAGCCTCGCATGGGCGATACGACGCCCCGAATATGTGCCCGCCGTGTCAATTGCTGGGGTGATGCTGTTGGCCGATTTGATGTTCCAGCGCCCGCCGGGGTTGTGGGCGGCACTGATGGTGATCACGGTTGAATGGCTCAAACGCCGCCAAAGGCGCCAACGCGACGCGTCTTTCGCAATGGAATGGCTTACGGTAGTATCGGCTCTGACCGTTGCAACACTTGCCAACCGGCTGGCGTTGCTATCGGTCATGTACGCGCCGGGATCGCTGTATCTCGCTCTGATGCAATTGGCGATGACCGCCATGGCCTATCCGTTTGTCGTCATGGTATCGCGGTTTCTGTTTGGGGTGCGCCACGCCAGCCCCGGAGAGGTCGACACATTGGGACGCAGGATATGAGACGTTCGCCAAGGGATTCGATGGACAGCTACCGCCGCGTGTCGCGCCGCGGGCTGATCCTTGGCGGGATGCAACTGGGCTTTGCCGGTCTGCTCGGCCTGCGGATGCGCTATATGCAGGTCGATCAGGCCGATCAGTTTCGTCTTCTGGCCGAGGAAAACCGGGTCAATATCCGCCTGATCCCACCCGCGCGCGGCCAGATTTTCGACCGCAATGGCGCTGTGATTGCCGAAAATGCACCGTCCTACCGGATCACCATGGTGCGCGAGGATGCGGGCAATGTCGAAGAGGTCATCGCGCGCCTGTCCGCCCTTGTCGAGCTGGACGAGGACGAACTGAACCGCGCACTTGCCGAGATGGAGCGGTCCGCCCCGTTTCTGCCGATCACCATCGCCGATCGCGTAGGGTGGGACGATATCAGCCGCGTGGCTGTCAACGCGCCCGCCCTGCCCGGCGTCACGCCAGAGGTGGGCCTGTCGCGGCACTATCCGATGGGCGATGACTTTGCCCATGTGGCAGGCTATGTCGGCCCGGTCAGCGAACGCGACCTTGCCCGCTATGCCGACCCCGAACCGGTCTTGCGCATTCCGCGGTTCCAGATCGGCAAGGTCGGCGTCGAGGCCAACTACGAAGAGATGCTGCGCGGCCGTGCCGGTGCCAAGCGCGTCGAGGTCAACGCCGTTGGCCGCGTGATGCGCGAACTTGACCGCCGCGAGGGCGAAGCAGGTGCCGACCTGCAACTGACGGTAGACAATGGCCTGCAAAACTACATCAAGGCCCGGCTGGGCGCTGAAAGCGCGTCCGTCGTGGTGATGGACGTGACCGATGGCGATCTGCTGGCGATTTCATCCTCGCCCTCCTACGATCCCAACAAATTCGTGCGGGGCATCTCGTTCGACGATTACGCGGTTCTGCGCGACAATGATCGCAGACCACTAGCCTCCAAGACCGTGCAGGACGCCTATCCCCCCGGCTCGACCTTCAAGATGGTAACAGTGCTTGCGGCGCTGGACGCGGGCGTCATTTCACCCGAGGAAACCGTGTGGTGCCCCGGCTATATGGAGGTCGGCGGTCGCCGTTTTCACTGCTGGAAGCGCGGCGGCCATGGCCATATGGACCTGGAAAAGTCGCTCCGCGAAAGCTGTGATGTATACTACTACGATCTTGCCCTGAAGGTCGGGATCGAAAAGATCACCGATACCGCGCTGCGTCTGGGGCTGGGCACGTCGCATGACATCCCCATGTCCGCCGTCACCGAAGGCCTGACACCCACCAAGGCCTGGAAAGAGCGCGAGCGCGGCTCTTCCTGGGTAATTGGCGACACGGTCAACGCCTCTATCGGCCAAGGCTTCGTGCTGACCTCGCCACTGCAACTGGCGGTGATGACAGCACGGCTGGCCACCGGGCGCGCCGTCACGCCACGGTTGATCAAGTCGGTCGAAGGCAAAACATCCCCAAGTCACAGCGGCGAAAATCTGGGCTTCAACGAAAATCACCTGCGCTGGATCCGCAAGGCGATGTTTGCCGTGTCAAACAACCGGCGCGGCACGGCCTATAGCACCCGCATTGCCGAGGACGCCTTCCGCATGGCGGGAAAGACAGGCACCAGCCAGGTCCGCAACATCACCGCTGCCGAACGTGCGCGCGGCGTCACCAGCAATGACGACCTGCCATGGGACCGGCGCGACCACGGACTATTCGTTGCCTTTGCACCCTATGAGGCACCCAAGATCGCCGTCTCCGTGGTGGTTGAACATGGCGGCGGCTCCAGCGCTGCGACGCCAATTGCGCGCGACGTAGCGCTTCAGGCATTGTATGGGGGCGATCCGCCGCTGGACGCCTATCCCAGCAAGGATCGCGGCCGCATCAAGGCCCAGCAGGAACGGCTGGCACGCGAACGCCGCGCGCCCGACGGCGAAGAGCGCAGCCGCGCATGAGCTATCTTGAATATACCGTCAAAGCGGTCCCGACGGGGCTTCGCAAGGTGTTGTACCTGAACTGGCCGCTTGCACTGCTGCTGACAGCGGTGGCCAGCATCGGGTTTCTGATGCTCTATTCGGTCGCGGGCGGGTCGTTCACCCCCTGGGCCGAACCACAAATGAAACGCTTTGCGCTGGGGTTCGTCGCCATGTGTCTGGTCGCGCTGGTGCCGATCTGGTTCTGGCGAAACATGGCGACACTGGCCTATCTCGTCTCGATCCTGCTGCTGGTCTTTGTCGAGCTTTTCGGCACGGTCGGGATGGGTGCGCAGCGCTGGATCGACCTTGGCTTCATGCGGCTGCAACCGTCCGAACTGACCAAGATCACGCTGGTGATGTTCCTGGCGGCCTATTATGACTGGCTGCCCATGCGCAATACGTCACGGCCGCTCTGGGTGCTGTTGCCGCTTCTGATCATCCTGCTGCCAACGTTCATGGTGTTGAAGCAACCGGACCTTGGCACCGCCATTCTGCTGGTCACCGCAGGCGGTCTGATGATGTTCATCGCGGGCGTTCACTGGATCTATTTCGGTGTGGTCCTGGCACTTGCCGGTGGCGCAATCGCCGCCGTGTTTCAAAGCCGCGGGACAAGTTGGCAATTGCTTCAGGACTACCAGTTCCGCCGTATCGACACATTCATTGATCCATCCACCGATCCTCTGGGCGCGGGCTACCACATCACTCAGGCCAAGATCGCCATGGGGTCCGGTGGCTGGACCGGGCGCGGCTTCATGCAAGGCACGCAAAGCCGCCTGAACTTCCTGCCCGAAAAACATACCGATTTCATCTTCAACACACTGGCCGAGGAATTTGGCTTCATCGGCGGATTCTCCCTGCTGATCCTTTATGTGTTGGTGCTGCTATTCTGCATCGTCTCCGCAATGCAGAACCGCGACAGGTTCTCATCACTGCTGATCCTGGGCGTCGGGCTGACATTTTTCCTGTTCTTTGCGGTCAACATGTCGATGGTCATGGGTATGGCACCCGTGGTCGGCGTGCCATTGCCGCTTGTCAGCTACGGTGGATCGGCCATGCTGGTATTGATGGTCGCTTTCGGTATGGTGCAAAGCGCCCATATTCACAGACCGCGCTAGAGGGTTCACATGACACTCAATATACTTTTCGCCGCCGCTCAGGCGGACTGGCCTGACTATGAAACGCCTCTGCGCGACGCGTTGAAGGCCGAAGGACTGGATGCCGACCTGCGGACCTCTTTCGCGCCCGAACTGGTCGACTACATGGTTTATGCGCCCAGCAGCGAGGTGAAGGATTTCGCCCCCTATACTCGGCTCAAGGCGGTTCTGAACCTCTGGGCGGGCGTTGAGGGCGTCACTGGCAACGAAACCTTGAACGTGCCGCTGGCGCGGATGGTCGATCCCGGCCTGACGCAAGGCATGGTGGAATGGGTCACGGGCCACGTCCTGCGTCATCACCTTGGCATGGATGCGCATATCGTGAACCCCGACCATAGCTGGCACCACTGCGCTCCGCCTCTTGCGCAAGATCGCCCCGTGACAATCTTGGGGTACGGTGCCCTTGGTGCCGCTTGCGGAGAAATGCTGCGCAGCCTCGGCTTTCCCGTCACCGGATGGAGCAGACGACCCGGCGATGCGCCGGGCATCCGCCGCTTGCACGGTGCCGACGGCCTGATCCAGGCGCTTGAAACGGCTGAAATCCTCGTCCTGCTTCTGCCGCTCACCGGGGATACGGAAAACCTGCTGGATGCGACGTCACTCGCCCGCCTTCCAAAAGGTGCCGTCCTGGTCAACCCCGGTCGCGGTGCCCTGATCGACGATGGCGCTCTGATCGACGCGCTGACCAGCGGACAAATCTCTCACGCCACGCTCGACGTCTTCCGCACCGAACCCCTGCCCAAGGAGCACGCCTTCTGGTCGCTCCCGAACGTGACCGTAACGCCCCATGTCGCGTCGGAAACGCGCCCCCGCACCGCCGCCCTCACCATCGCAGAGAACATCCGCCGCGCCGAAGACGGCCAACCCCTAAAGCATCTTGTGGACCGGGCCCGCGGCTACTGATAAAGCGCCCCCAACCAGCGCAGGAGACCGCCATGACCTTCGACCGTTCGATCAAGATCGCCCCGTCCATCCTCTCCGCCGATTTCGCCGATTTCGGACGCGAGATCCGCGCCATCGAAGATCAGGGTGCCGATTGGGTGCATGTCGATGTGATGGACGGGCATTTCGTGCCGAACCTCACCTTCGGCCCTCCCGCCGTCAAAGCCTTCCGTCCACATGTCAAAACCTTCATGGATGTCCACCTGATGATCGCGCCGGTCGATCCCTATATCGACGCCTATGCCGAGGCAGGAGCCGATATGATCACCGCCCATGTCGAGGCCGGACCGCATATTCACCGCACGCTGCAAGCAATCCGCGCGACGGGTAAGAAAGCCGGTGTTGCGCTCAATCCCGGCACGCCGGCCTCCGCAGTGGAAACCCTGCTGGACCTCGCCGATATGGTTCTGGTGATGACCGTGAACCCCGGCTTCGGTGGACAGAAATTCATCCACAACCAGGTGGAAAAGGTAAAGACCATCCGAAACATGATCGGCGACCGCGAAATTCACATCCAGATCGACGGCGGAGTCGATCCGACAACCGCCCCCCTGGTCGCCGCGGCAGGGGCCGATGTCCTGGTCGCCGGATCGGCAGTCTTCAAAGGCGGCTCGGTCGATGCCCCACAGATCTACGGCGACAACATGCATGCGATCCGGTCAGCCGCGCAAAGCGTCGCCTGACCCCCGCCCTGCTTCTTCTTGGCAAAAATACTCACTGCGCGCCGCCCGCCAAACGGCGCGCGTCAAGAGCGTCGCGTCACCTCTCAAAACGCCCCTAAAAACAGAGTGCGCGAAAGCGCTCAATTCGGTCGGTTCGGCTCTGCCGAAACGACGCTAACCGTGCTCGTGAAAGAAGGCATAAATCCGCTCTGCAAGCGCGTCTGACACGCCCTCCACGGCCTTCAGATCCGACAGGTTCGCGCGGCTCACCGCCTTGGCCGATCCGAAATGCGCCAACAGCGCGCGCTTCCGGGCTGCTCCGACACCGGGCACGTCGTCCAACGGCGTCGCCCCGACGGCTTTGGACCGTTTGGCGCGATGCGTCCCGATGGCAAACCGATGCGCTTCGTCGCGCAGACGCTGCACGAAATACAACACCGGATCATTGTGGCGCAGCGCGAACGGTCGCTTGCCGACGCGGTGGAACTCTTCCCTGCCGGCATCGCGATCTATGCCCTTGGCCACGCCCACCATCGGAATATCCTCGACACCGTGTTCGCGCATGATCTCTGCCACGGCAGAGACCTGCCCCGCCCCGCCGTCAATCAACAGCAGATCCGGCCACATCCCCTTGTCACGATCCGGGTCCTCTTTCAGCAACCGCTTGAAGCGTCGGGTCAGCACCTCTTTCATCATCCCGAAATCATCGCCCGGCGTCAGGTCATCGCCGCGAATATTGAATTTCCGGTACTGGCCTTTCATGAATCCTTCCGGTCCGGCGACAATCATGCCCCCCACCGCATTGGTGCCCTGAATATGGCTGTTGTCGTAAACTTCGATCCGCTGCGGCGGAGCGTCCAGCGCAAAGGCCTCTGCCAGCCCTTTCAGCAACCTTGTGTGACTTGCGGTCTCTGCCAGCTTGCGCGCGAGGCTTTCGCGGGCGTTGCGCGCGGCACTCTCGATCAGTTCTGCCTTTTCGCCTCGCTGGGGAACAAGAATTTCGACCTTCCGGCCCAGCTTGCCTGACAGGGCCTCTTCCATCAGGTCGGTATTCTCGATCGCATGAGACAGAAGCAACATGCGCGGCGGTTCCTTGCTGTCATAGAACTGGCCGATAAACGCTTCCAGCACTTCGGCCTCTTCGACATCCGCGCCGATCCGCGGATAGAAATCGCGGTTGCCCCAGTTCTGGTTGCCGCGGATGAAGAAAACCTGAACGCAGGCCTGTCCGCCATCCATATGCAGCGCGATAATATCGGCCTCTGCCACGCCACGCGGGTTTATGCCTTGCGACGTCTGCACCTGCGTCAGCGCGCGGATGCGGTCGCGCAACGCCGCCGCGCGCTCGAACTCCATCGCCTCGGACGCTTCCTGCATCTGCCGCGCCAAAGTTTCCTGAATCTGGGTCGATTTGCCGGAAAGATAGCGTTCGGCCTCGGCCACGCTTTCAAGATAGTCGGCCTCTGCGATCTTGCCGACGCAAGGGGCGGAACACCGCCGAATCTGGTGCAGAAGGCACGGCCGCGTGCGGCTTTCGAACATCGCATCCGAGCAATTGCGCAGCAAGAACACCTTCTGCAACTGGTTCAGGGTCCGGTTCACCGCGCCTGCGCTGGCGAACGGCCCGTAATAGGCACCCTTCTCTTTTTTTGCGCCGCGATGTTTCTTGATCTGCGGAAAGGCGTGGTCTTTGGAGACCAGAATGTTCGGGAAGGACTTGTCGTCGCGCAGCAGCACATTGTAGCGCGGTTTCAGCTGCTTGATGAGATTCTGCTCCAGCAGCAGCGCCTCTGTCTCGGTCCGCGTGGTCAGAAACATCATCGAGGCTGTTTCGCGGATCATCCGGGCAATCCGCCCCGAATGCCCAGAAGGCCGCGCGTAGTTCGACACCCGCGCCTTGAGGTTGCGCGCCTTGCCGACATAAAGCACGCGCGCCTGTGCATCCAGCATCCGGTACACCCCCGGAGAGCTGTCAAGGGTCTTGAGATAAGACTGGATCAGGGCGTGTCCGGTCTTCTCATCGGCGGTCGTATGCGAAGCGTCGTCGGTCATCGTGTCCCTTGGCTGATTCTTGCATTTTGCTACATGCCTAGGCAGCGGAGGCAAGAGTTAAGACATCCACGGTTCTTGTGGATAACTCTGCGTACAAGTTTCGTTCACACGGAAATTTCCCTTGATTTCGGCCCGCTTCCTGCATTTGCCCATTTTTTAGGCGCTTCCCTAGGCTATTGTAATTAAATGATTTTATTTTTAACGGGTGCCAAATTATTGAAAACATTACAGTTTCTGTAACAGATTTGCGACCGGCAAGAGCGGCGTGTACAACTTTCCAAGAGTCAACCATCACCGCCCAGAATATCGGGTGTTTTCCAGCCCAGATGCTGCCCACCATCGACGCAGATCAATTGGCCCGTCACCCCCGGTGAATCGAGGAAAAACCCAAGTGCGGCGGTTATATCGGACCGATTCGCCCCCCGCTTCAGAACGGTCGCGGCCCGTTGTCTTGCAAAATGGTCGTCGCTTTGCCGCGCGCCTTGCATGGTCGGGCCGGGTCCGATGGCATTGACCCGGATGCGCGGCGCGAGCCCCTGGGCCGCGGTCTGGGTAAAGGCCCACAGGCCCATCTTGGCGATGGTGTAGGTCATGAATTCCGGCGTCAGCTTGCGCACCCGCTGATCGACCATATTGACGATAAGGCCCTGCGCCACCGGTTCGTCGTTTTCATCGGCGACTGGATCGGGAATTTCTGCCGCCATCGCCTGGGTCAACACGAACGGCGCGCGCAGGTTGCTTTCCAGATGCCGGTCCCAACCTTCTCGCGTGGCCGTTTCAATCCGGTCATAGTCGAAAATCGACGCGCTGTTGACCAGACAGGTTACGGGGCCGCCCAACGCGTCCCGACAGGCGGGCAGCAGGGCCTGCACCTGCGCCTCGTCCAGCAGGTCGGCTTGCAGGGGCACTGCACGGCACCCCATCGCGCGAACCTCTTCCGCGACGGCCTGTGCGGCATCAGCGGATGTGCCGTAATGCACGCCCACGTCATACCCGCGCCCTGCAAGGTAGAGCGCCATCGCGCGGCCCAGCCGTTTTCCAGCGCCGGTCACAAGTGCGATCGACATGACTTGCCTCCATTTGGCCTCTGCGGGCCTCAGAACAGAATTGCCACCACATAGATGACGTAAAGGGCGGTGAACACGCTGCCCCAGATGCGCGACATGTTCCACCCCAGCCACACGAACGGGAACAGGATCAGCGACGCGGCAAGCATGACCCAAAGATCAAAGCGAAGGAACTCCGGGTCGACCGGAATTGGCCCGACAAACGAGGCAATCCCGATGATCGCAAGCAGGTTGAACATGTTCGACCCGATCACGTTGCCAAGCGCCACGTCGGCTTGCCGCCGCAGCGCCGCCATCACGGTTGTCGCCAGTTCCGGAAGCGACGTGCCGACCGCAACCAGCGTCAGCCCGATCACGGTATCACTGACCCCATAGGTTCGCGCGATGACCGACGCATTGTCGACCAGAATATCCGCGCCCAAAGGCAGACCAATAAGCCCTAGAACAAGAAAACCGCAAATCCGCCACCAGGGCATATCCGGGTCTGCGCCTTCCACCTCGTCGAGGGTCTCCGCCGCCGTGGCCTTTGACGCACGACGGTGAGACATCGCCTCTCGCATGGCATCTGCCAACATGAAGGCCAGCGCCGCAAGCAGGATAAGCCCGACCTTCCAGTCGAACGTCCCGGTAAAGGCCAGCCCTATGAACAACACGGATGCGATCAGCATGAAGACATAGGTCTTGCGCGTCTTGCATTCAGAAGTGTCCAGGGTCGATATCAGCGCGGGCACACCCAGCACCAGCAGAATGTTGGCGGTGTTCGACCCCACGACATTGCCAAGCGCCAACCCCGGCGCGTTATCCAGCACGGCACTGATCGAAATCAGAAGCTCGGGTGCCGAGGTACCGAACGCCACCACCGTCAGGCTGACGATCAAAGCGGGGATACCGACCCGCAGGCTGAGGTTCACAGCCCCTTTCACCAGCGCATCCCCTGCCAGCAGCAGGATCACCAGTCCCAGCCCGCACATCAACCAAACCACGATGTCAGCCCTTTCCGTGTCCGCAGGAACAAGGCCCGCGTCCGATCTTGTAACGACCGCATTTTGGACATTTTGCCGACGCCAGTCGCTTGCTGCCCGGAAACCGCAACTTGCCGAACATGGCCATCACGCCCATACCGACCAGAAACAGGATGACGACCTTTACAACCACGTCAAAGGCCGAACCGCGCATAATGGGCGCGTTCTTCGATACCGGACAACGCGTCCTGTGCCAGCGACATCCCGAACCGTGACAGGAAAGGCCGCTTGATGCCGTAGCGGCGCAGACGGACCTTGTCGCCAAAGCGTTTTTTCAGTTCCGGCATCATATGGCCAACCGCATCCGCCAGTCCGACATCGACCGCGGATTTGCCGACCCAGATTTCTCCGGTGAAAAGATCCGGATCCTGCGCCAGCTTGGGCCCGCGTCGAGTCTGGACATGCGAGATGAAGTTATCGTGAATCTGGCCCAGCAGGCGGGTCAGACGGGCCACGTCTTCCTCTTCCTCCGGGCGAAACGGGTCCATCATGGATTTCGACTTGCCCGCCGTGTGCACGCGCCGCTCGATCCCTTGTCGCGCCAGAAACACATGCGCGCCGAACCCGGCAGAGATGACTCCGATCGACCCTACGATAGAGCTTTCGTCAGCAAAGATCTCATCCGCCGCCGCCGCCAACCAATAGCCACCGCTTGCCGCGACATCCTCGACGAAGGCCAGGACCGGCACGTTTTTTTCCTCGGCAAGCCGCCGAATGCGCGCGCCGATCAGCGAGGATTGCACCGGAGACCCGCCCGGAGAGTTGATCTGCAACGCCACGGCCGCGGGTTTGCCGCGCCGAAAGGCCTTTTCCAGAACCGGCCCGATGGTCTCGTCATTCAGGCTGACGCGCCCGGACGTGCCAATAGCGCCCGTCAGCCGGACAACCGCCACGGTCGGGGCCTTGTTCAGATAGGGGATCCACTGTTTCATGGCTTTGGATGTAGATTGCCGCCGCCCGACAAACAAGGTGGCAGGCATACAATCCCGCGCGAAGTGGCGCGCTTGCCCGTATTCATCGGTGGAAAAGCGGAGGTTTCAATAAAAACTCTGCGGATCAATGTCCACCGCCAGCCGCATGTCGCCTTTCAGGCGGAACTGCCCCACCCATTGCCGCAGGGCTGTTTGCAGCGGCGTGCCACGGTCAGCCTTGACCAGCAAGCGCACGCGGTGCCGGCCACGGACCCGCGCGATGGGGGCCGGGGCCGGGCCGAAGACCTGCGCCCCGATACGGCGCAGGGGCGCATCCTGCCGGGCCAATGCGTTGCCAAGGTCGAATGCCTCCTGCACATCCGACGAGGACAGGATGATCCCCGCCATTCGCCCGTAAGGCGGCACACCCGCATGACGGCGCTCGCCCGCCTCGGCCTTCCAGAACCCTTCCTCGTCGCCCGACAGGATCGCGCGGATCACCGGATGTTCGGGCTGGTAGGTCTGCAACAGCGCCACCCCGGACTTTTCGGCGCGTCCGGCCCGGCCCGCGACCTGACGCATCAATTGAAAGGTACGTTCCGCGGCCCGCAAGTCCGACCCTTGCAGTCCAAGATCCGCATCAATCACGCCCACTAGCGTCAGAAGCGGAAAGTTATGCCCCTTGGCCACCAGTTGCGTGCCGATGATGATGTCGGCAGAGCCTTGCGCAATGCCCTCGATCTCGGCCTTCAGCGCGCGGGCCGATCCGAACATGTCCGAGGACAGCGTTGCCACACGCGCGTCCGGGAACAGCTTTACCGCCTCTTCGGTCAGCCGCTCCACACCCGGCCCGACTGCTGCCAACCGCCCCTCTGCCTCGCAAGAGGGGCAGATTTCCGGCATCGGCTTGGTCTCGCCGCATTGATGACAGACAAGGCGTTTCAGAAAGCGGTGCTCGACCATCCGCGCGTCGCAATGGTCACACCCGATCTGATGCCCGCAAGCCCGGCAGATCGTGACAGGCGCATAGCCACGGCGGTTGATGAACAACAGCGCCTGTTCGCCCTTCTCGATCCGCGCGTTCACCGCCGATTGCAGCGCGGTGGAAATCCAGCGATCCGAGGGCAGTTTTTCCGCCCGCATGTCCAGGCTGCGCATTTCCGGCATCACGGCGGGCCCGTAGCGCGAGGTCAGTTCAACCTTGTCATACTTGCCCGCGTCAGCATTGGCCCAGCTTTCCAGCGACGGCGTGGCCGAGGCCAGCACCACCCGCGCCCCGCAAAGCGAGGCCCGAAGCACGGCCATATCGCGGGCGTTATACAACACACCCTCTTCCTGTTTGTAGGACGTGTCGTGTTCCTCATCGACCACCACCAGCCCCAGATCGCGGAACGGCAGAAACAGGGCAGAGCGCGCACCAACGACAAACTGCGCGCCGCCCTGCCCGATCATCTTCCAGACCCGGCGGCGTTCGGTCATGGTCACACCGGAATGCCACTCCGCCGGTTGTGCGCCGAATCGCGCCTGCACACGGGTCAGGAATTCCGCCGTCAGCGCGATTTCCGGCAGCAACACCAGCGCCTGACGCCCCCGGCGCAGGCACTCGGCGACGGCCTCCAGATACACTTCGGTCTTGCCGGACCCGGTGACGCCTTTCAGCAGCACCGTACCGTAACTGCCAGATGCCACGCCTGCCCGAAGCGTTTCAGCCGCCGCCGCCTGATCGCCGGTCAGATCCTTGCTGCCCATATCCGGGTCCAGCCGCGGGAAGGGCAGATCGCGGGGGCTGTTTTCTTCGGCGACAACCCCGTGCTTGACCAGCCCCTTGACCACGCTGGTCGTGACGCCCGCCATCTCGGCCAGTTCCTTGAGCGTGAAGGACAGCCCGCCATAGTCGCGCAATGCCTCCAGCACGCGTCGGCGCGCATCGGTCATACGCTCTGGCTCTGCATGGCCCAGCCGGTAGACCTTGCGCATCGACGGCGGGTCGCCCAGCCCCGGCGCGCGCGTTGCCAGCCGCAACATCGCGGACATGGGCGTCAGCGTGTAATCGCCGGCCTTTTCCAGAAAGGCGCGCAGCTCGTCGCGCATCGGGGCGGCATCCAGCACGCGGATGACGTGGCGCACCTTGGCGATGTCCCAGTCGCCCTTGCCCGGCCCCCAGACCACGCCCAACACCTTGCGCGGCCCCAGCGGCACCTCGACAAACGCGCCCAATTGGCAGCCACCTTCGGGCGCACGGTAGTCCAGAACCCGGTCGAGCGGCTGTGCCGTCAGCACGCCGATCAATGCGCCTTCGTCGAAATACCCAGCCTCCATGACCATCCTTGCTGTTAGCGCTGACCGAAAGGGGTTTTGCTCTGCCCCCTGCTTGGGGTATGACAGCCGCAATCGAAAGCCAAGCCAACCAAGGATGTGCTGCCATGAAATTCTTCGTAGACACCGCCGACACCAAAGCCATCGCCGAGCTGAACGACCTGGGCATGGTTGACGGCGTCACCACCAACCCTTCGCTGATCCTGAAATCCGGACGTGACATCCACGAAGTCACCAAAGAGATTTGCGACATGGTTTCCGGCCCGGTTTCGGCCGAAGTCATCGCGCTGAAGGCCGATGACATGATCGCCGAAGGCCGCAAACTGGCGGAAATCGCCGACAACATCGCCGTGAAAGTCCCGCTGACTTGGGATGGTCTCAAGGCCTGCAAGGTGCTGACCGACGAAGGCAAGATGGTCAACGTCACGCTGTGCTTTTCGGCCAATCAGGCGCTTCTGGCGGCCAAGGCAGGGGCGACGTTCATCAGCCCCTTCATCGGCCGTCTTGACGACCTGAACCTAGACGGGCTGGACCTGATTTCCGACATCCGCGAGATTTATGACAATTACGGGTATGAGACCAATATCCTTGCCGCGTCGATCCGCTCTGCCAACCACATGAGCGAATGCGCCAAGATCGGTGCCGATGTGGCGACCGCCCCGCCGAATGTGATCAAGGCGATGGCCAACCACCTGCTGACCGACAAGGGTCTGGACCAGTTCGTCAAGGACGCCAAAGAGGCGGGCATCAAGATCGTCTGAGCCGGTCGATATGACTGACTTATCGGTGCCGCGCGGTTCTACCGTCGCGGCGCTTTTTCGTTGTAAATCCGACAAGTGTGACTCAGGCGCGCCGGTTTCGGGCGGACATGGGCCGAAACCGGTGCCCGCAGTTGACACATTGGCCCATTGCGGGGAAACCAGAGGGACAAGCCGAAAAAATCGGCATCTCGCAGGCTGGTCTTCGCGCCGCTTCGGGAACCCATAAAACCAGAGGCACGCATGAACAGCAGCCCCCAAATCGACGACTCCCTTCGGGAGACGATTATCTCGCGCCCTGACGTGATCCTTGACGATCAACATGTCATGCAGGCCCTGATCGGCGCGAATGACCGCAGCATGGGCGGCAATATTGTCGATCTGCGCGGCATTGCCATGGAACGGCTGGAGGCGCAGCTTGCCCGGCTGGAGGACACCCACCGGTCGGTGATTGCGGCGGCCTACGACAATCTGGCCAGCACAAATCAGGTGCATCGCGCGATTTTGCGGATGCTGGACCCGACCGGGTTCGAAAGCTTCCTGCGTGATCTGGGCGGGCCGGTGGCGGAAATCCTGCAAGTGGACCGGATCAAGCTGGTGCTGGAAACAGCGCAAGAAGAAGAGGGCGCGGCGGTCAAACGTCTTGGCGACGTGCTGTCGGTCTGTGCGCCCGGATATATTGACGACTATGTGAACGGCGCACGCGGCGGCACCCCGCGTCAGGTCACGTTGCGCGGCATTCAGACAGGCGATGCACGCATTTACGGAGACATTGCAGCGTCCATCCGGTCGGAGGCCTGCCTGCGGCTTGATCTCGGAGAGGAGCGCCTGCCCGGTCTTCTGGTCATGGGGGCAACAGACGCGAACCAATTCACGTCGCAGCAAGGCACTGATCTGCTGGCCTTCTTTGCCGGCGTATTCGAGCGCGCCATGCGGCGCTGGCTGGCATGACACTGGCCCTGTCCCCCGCCGCGCGTGACGCGTTGGAGGACTGGTTGAGCGCGCAGAAATCGCTGCAAGGCGCTGCGGCCAACACGCTGACGGCCTACGCTGCGGATGTGCGCGATTTTCTGGTGTTCCTGACATTTCATCAGGGTGGCCCGCAGGGGCTGGCACCGCTGACGCGAATCAGCATTTCCGAAATGCGCTCCTGGATGGCAGGCTTGCGTGCCGAGGATGTGGGCGCACGATCGGTGGCGCGCAAATTGTCGGCGGTCAAATCCTTCTACCGCTGGCTGGGCGAGCGCGAAGGCTTTGAGCCCACGGCTGTCCTGTCCACGCGCGCCCCGAAGTTTGAAAAGAAACTGCCGCGCCCGTTGAGTGTTGATGCGGCGCGCAATCTGATCGCCTCCGTTGAGGCACAGTCGCAAACGCCCTGGGTCGCAGCGCGGGATGTGGCCGTGGTGACACTGCTTTACGGATGCGGGTTGCGGATTTCCGAAGCGCTTGGCCTTACGCCTGCACATTTGCCGATTGGCGATGTGCTGCGGATCATCGGGAAGGGGAACAAAGAGCGTATCGTTCCGGTAATCGGCCCCGCGCGCGACGCGGTAGAGGCGTATTTGCGGTTGTGCCCGTTCGACCTGACCGAGGATACCCCCATTTTTCGCGGCGTTCGGGGTGGCGCACTGAACCCGCGCAGCATGCAACAGCTTATGTCCGGATTGCGGTTGCAGCTTGGCCTGCCCGCCACGGCCACACCCCACGCGCTACGCCACAGTTTCGCGACGCATCTTCTGGCCGCGGGCGGTGATCTGCGCGCAATCCAGGAGCTTTTGGGCCATGCATCGCTGTCCACTACCCAGGCCTATACATCGGTCGATTCTGTGCATTTGATGACCGCCTACAACAAGGCCCACCCCAAGGCGCACTAACGCCCTTTTCCCAAAATCCTGCGGGTTGTGCGCGATTCTGTGCGCTCAAAATCCATACGCCCCGGTTTCCACCGTCCGGATTCCCGCCTAGGCTGATGTGTATATCAAAACGCCGAGCAGCGAGGTCCCTCCGATGAAGCTCTATCACAGTCCGACATCGCCCTATGTCCGCAAGGTCATGGTGGTTCTTCATGAAACCGGACAGCTGGAAGATGTCACGCTGGAAGCCACGACCGGCACACCTCTGGCGCCGGCTGCGGGGCTTGTGGCGAAAAATCCGCTGACCAAGGTGCCCGCGCTGGAGCGCCCGGATGGTTGCACGCTGTATGACAGTCGGGTGATCTGTCGTTTTCTGGATGCTCGCGCCAAGGCCGGACTGTATCCACAAGGCGCGCGCGGCTGGGAAACCCTGACGCTGGAGGCGACGGGCGACGGAATTACCGATGCGGCATTATTGATGACCTATGAAGCGCGGCTGCGCCCGGAGGGACAGCGCATGGATGCGTTTGTCGATGCGCAATGGGAGAAGATCGAAAATGCCTGCGCGGCCTTGAATGCGCGCTGGATCAGCCACCTGTCCGGGCCGCTTGATGCCGGTCAGATCGCTGTGGGCTGTGCGCTGGCTTATGTGGATTTCCGTCACGAAGCGCGCGGCTGGCGCAATGGCAATGACGCATTGGCGGCGTGGTATGCAGGTTTTGCCGAGCGCGGGTCGATGCGGACGACAACCCCGCCAGCGTAACACGGGCCGTGGGCCGAAAGGCGCCGCGTCAAGCGCGGCGCGCGTTGTGCATGAATGCGATCTGTCGCGCGGCATTGCATAAGGCGCGCATGGCCGCAGCGACGATCAGAACTTCAGCGTCACACCGAAATTGAGCGCATTGGTCTTGATTTCGGTCTCAAGCGATCCGCCGCCATCAAGATCGGCCTCGTTGTTGGAATAGGTGAACTGATATTCGCCAAACACGGCAAAACGCTCGCTCAGATCATAGTTGACGCCGGCCAGCAACCGCACCGCCGGACCTGTCACCTGATAGCCGAAGGTCTTTTCGCCGCCCGCCGATTCGACATCCACATGCGGAATGGACAGGCCGATGCCGCCGCCAACATACGGAGTGACATCGCGCCACTGATTCTGCCAGCGACGATAGGCATTCACGGTAATCAGGTTGATCCCGTCGGTGAATTCCATCCGGTTGAAGCCGATTGCTTCTTTCTCAGAATCAGGCGCGTAAACCTTGGCATGGGTGAATTCCAGACCGAAGCCCAGTTTCTCATCCCGCCACCAGGTGCCGCGAACACCGTAATAGGGCGGTGCCTCGAAGGAGCGGCCTTCCCAGCCGATAAGCGCGTTATAGCTACCGCCATCAGGGTGATCGCCCGATGCGCGGCTATGCGGCGCAGTTTGCCAGCCGGAATAAAGACTGACCTCCATCTCTGCCGAAGCAGGCGCAACGCCCAGGCACAGGGCCGCCACGGCCGAGAGAATCACCAGTTTCATATATGGACCTCTGTCCTTCCGAGGGAGAATATTGACCCATTCATATAGGCTGTTTCGCGTCGGCTCAACCGCGACACATCCGCGCTAATCGACTTCCGCCCATTTTGTGTTCTGGACGGCCCTAGTTAGCCCCGTTAAATACGCCCTCGGAAACGCTGCGGCCTTTGGCTGCGGCCAGAACCCGTATTGGCCGCACTCAAGGCCCAACGAATGGAGTTAACCTCGTGTCCCACGCAGAAGATCACGAAGGCACCCGTAGGGATTTCCTCTACTACGCCACGGCGGGCGCCGGAGCGGTTGCCACTGGTGCCGCAGTCTGGCCTATGGTCAATCAGATGAACCCTGCCGCCGACGTGCGCGCGCTGGCGTCGATACAAGTCGATATCAGCGGTGTCGAAGAGGGCACACAATTGACGGTGAAATGGCTGGGCAAACCGGTCTTCTTCCGTCACCGCACTGCCAAAGAGATTGAAGAGGCCCGCGCGGTTGACGTGGACACGCTGATCGACCGGACTGCACAGAACCCCAATCTGGGCAATGGTGCCCCCGTACCCGCGACAGACCAGAACCGCGCCCTTGATGAGGACGGCAAATGGCTGGTCATGATCGGTGTCTGTACGCATCTGGGCTGTGTGCCGATCGGCAACGGTTCGGGTGAATTCGACGGCTGGTTCTGCCCGTGTCACGGTTCTCACTACGATAGCGCTGGCCGCATTCGTAAAGGCCCGGCCCCGCAGAACCTCCATGTCCCGGTCGCCGCATTTGTCGACGATACCACGATCAAACTGGGTTAAGGAGAGATCCATGTCAGGAATTCCTCACGACCATTACGAGCCGCGCACCGGGGCCGAGAAGTGGGTTCACTCACGGCTTCCCATCGTTGGCTTGCTCTATGACACGCTGATGATCCCCACACCCAAGAACCTGAACTGGATGTGGATCTGGGGCATCGTTCTGACGTTCTGCCTTGTGTTGCAGATCGCCACCGGCATCGTTTTGGCAATGCATTACACACCGCATGTCGACATGGCCTTTGCCTCGGTCGAGCATATCATGCGAGACGTCAATGGCGGCTATATGCTGCGCTACCTGCACGCCAATGGCGCGTCGCTGTTCTTTGTGGCGGTCTATGCGCATATTTTCCGGGGTCTGTATTACGGGTCCTACAAATCCCCGCGTGAGATCACCTGGATCATCGGCATGCTGATCTACCTGTGCATGATGGGCACGGCGTTCATGGGCTACGTTCTGCCCTGGGGCCAGATGTCTTTCTGGGGTGCGACGGTTATCACCGGCCTGTTTGGCGCGATCCCATTCATCGGTGAGCCGATCCAGACATGGCTTCTGGGCGGACCGGCGGTGGACAACGCAACGCTGAACCGCTTCTTCTCGCTGCACTACCTGCTGCCCTTCGTGATCGCGGCGCTGGTGGCGGTGCATATCTGGGCTTTCCACTCGACCGGCAACAACAACCCCACCGGGGTCGAGGTACGCCGCGCATCGAAGGCCGAGGCGGAAAAGGACACGGTTCCGTTCTGGCCCTATTTCGTGATGAAGGACCTGTTCGCGCTGGCCGTGATCATGGTGATCTTCTTTGCCATTGTCGGGTTCATGCCGAACTATCTTGGTCACCCGGACAACTACATCGAAGCCAACCCGTTGGTAACGCCCGCGCATATCGTTCCGGAATGGTACTTCCTGCCGTTCTACGCGATCCTGCGTGCGTTCACCTCCGAAGTTTGGGTCGTGCAGATCGCCTCGTTCGTCACCGGCGGCCTGATTGACGCGAAGTTCTTCGGTGTTCTGGCGATGTTCGGTGCGATTGCCGTCATGGCGCTGGCACCCTGGCTTGACACATCCTCGGTGCGGTCCGGTCGCTACCGGCCGATGTTCAAGTGGTGGTTCGTCCTGCTGGTCATCGACTTCTTCGCGCTGATGTGGCTGGGCGCGATGCCCGCGGAAGAACCCTACGCGTCGTTCTCGCTGATCGCATCGGCCTATTGGTTCGGCTATTTCCTTGTCATCCTGCCACTGCTTGGCGTGATCGAAAAGCCGCGTGCCCAGCCCGCGACGATCGAGGAAGACTTCAACGCCCACTACGCCAAGCCGTCCGACACGGCGCCGGCGGAATGAACAGGGGACTGACAGGCATGTTCAAGAAACTCACCATCGCGGCTGTCACGGTCCTGGGCCTTACCTCCGGCAGCGCCTTTGCTGCCGGTGCCGAGGGCCATGTCGAAGACTTCGCCTTCTCGTTCGAGGGGCCCTTCGGCAGCTATGACCAGAACCAGCTTCAGCGTGGCCTCAAGGTCTATACCGAGGTCTGTTCGGCCTGCCACGGGCTGAAATTCGTCCCGCTGCGGACCCTCGGTGACGAGGGTGGACCCGGCTTTTCTGAAGAGCAGGTCCGCGCCTACGCTGCGGCAAACTTCGAAGTTTTCGACCCCGAGCTGGACGATTACCGCCCCGCGGGCCCGGTTGACAAATTCCCAGCCAATACGGCAGCCGGTGCGCCGGACCTGTCGCTGATGGCCAAGGGGCGCGCCGGTTTCCACGGGCCTTATGGTTCTGGCATCAACCAGTTCTTCCGTGGCATCGGCGGCGCAGAATACATCGCGTCGCTGCTTGACGGTTATACTGGCGAAGAGAAGGAAGAAGCGGGCACAATATTTTACGAAAACACCGCCTTTCCCGGCGGCTGGATTTCGATGGCCCCACCGCTGTCGGACGAGATTGTCGAATTTGACGACGGCCACGACAACACCGTTCATCACATGTCGCAGGACGTCGCGGCCTTTCTGATGTGGACGGCAGAGCCGAAAATGATGGCGCGCAAGCAGGCAGGCTTTGTTGCCGTTCTGTTTCTGACCGTTCTGTCGGTGCTGCTCTATCTCACCAACAAGCGCATCTGGGCACCGCTCAAGGGCAAGCACAAGCCCGAAGCCTAAAGCCGTCTCCGGATTGAAAAGTTTGAAAGGCCCTGCTGACGCGGGGCCTTTTTACGTTCGGGTGCTGGTAAGGGGTCGCAGGCCTGCGCCGTGTACCACCTGCCATTTTTCTGCCGACCCGGTTGTTTTAGCGCCCCAGATAGGCGCGCAGCGCCTTTGGCGGATCGGAAAACAGGGCGTCGGTGTCAAACGGCCCCTGCGCCACCCCTGCATTGACAAAGACCGTCTGTCCGGCAAAGCGCATCGCGTCCTGTGGATCATGGCTGACCATCAACACAAGCGCCCCGATTTCGGCGGCGACCTGCGCGACCACATCAAGCATCTCGATCTTCAACGCAGGCCCGAGTGCCGCGAAAGGTTCATCCAGCGCCATGATGGGCCGCGCCTGCAACAGCACCCGCGCCAGCGCCGCGCGACTGATCTGCCCACCGGACAGACCAGAGGGGCGACGGTTTTCCATCCCTGCCAGCCCCACACGGTCCAACGCAGCGGCAATCGCTGCGTGGTCGGCACTGGCAAGCCGGCCGTCCGGGCGCAGCGCAAGCGCAAGGTTCTGCGTTACAGTAAGATGCGGAAAAAGGTTATTGTCCTGAAACAGCATGCCCACGGGCCGTTTGCCCGGCGCATCGCGGGTGATCTCCTGCCCGTCCCAAAGAATGCGGCCCGAAAGCGGGCTGCGGAATCCGGCAATCGCATCCAGAAGCGTCGATTTCCCTGCGCCCGACGGCCCGATGATGGCAACGGACGCGCCGGAGTGTAGGGTTAGATCCGCTGTCACACGAAACGCCCCTGCCCCGATCACCAGATCTTCAAGAACCAGCATTTGCGCGGCCTCCTCGGTCAAAAATCCAGAACAGCCCAAGGCTGAGCGCCAAGAGCAGGACCGCCGCCGCCGAGGCCTGATCCATCCGGTAGGCACCCATCAGACGGTAGATCTGCAAGGGCAGCGTTGCGCGGTCAGGATCGGCAAACAGCGCGATCACGCCCAGGTCGCCCATCGAAAGCGCCGCGCACAGACCCGCGGAAAACCCCAATGGGCGGCGCATACGCGGCAGATAGACCCAGCGCAGCCACGCAAGCGGGCTTAACCCCAGCGCGCCGCCAAGGCGACTGAAATCCTGCTGCAACGCCTCTGCCTCGGGCCTCAGGATGCGCAGCACGAAAGGCAGCGACAGCAGCGCATTAACCACGCCCGTCACCGGCAGGGCCAGCGAGAACGGATTGACGAATGCGCGCAGGATCAGGAACAATCCGGTGCCCAGCACCAGCGGGGACAGCGCGATGCCCGCAAGGCCCAGCAGCTCTCCGCGCCGTGTGGCCAGCGGGATGGCCCAGAAGATGCACAAAGCCGTGGACCCCAGCGCCACCGCCAGCGAATGCGCCGCTGCCGTCCAGACCGGCTCCGGCAGGCTGAACACGCCCAACGCGCCGCGCGCGGCCACCAATCCAAGCGGCGTCAAAAGAAACAGCGCCACCAGCATCAGCCAAAGCGTATCCAGAAGCCGCAGGCCCGTGCCGCCCGCATCCCAGCGCGGCACGACCCGGTCCATCCCTTCGGCCCCCAGACCCGTGCCTGACAGACGCAGCGCAACCAGACCGGCGACAAGTGCCAGTCCAAGCTGCACCAGCGCAAGCGAGGCCGCATGGGCAAGGTCGAAATCGAACCGCACCGCCTGATAGATCGCCAGTTCCAGCGTCGTCGCACGCGGCCCCCCGCCCAGCGTCAGCGCCACCGCGAAGCTCGACAGGCAGATGACAAAGATCACCGCGAAGGCACCGGGCAGAATCGAGGTCAGCATCGGCCGTTCCAGCACCCGGAAGACATCGCGCGAGGTGAATCCCAGCGTCGCGGCCAGCCGGAAGCGCTCGCCGGGAATCGCCAGCCACCCTTGCAGGATCAGCCGCGTGGCCAGCGGCAGGTTGAAGAAGACATGTGCAAGAACCACGCCGTGCAACCCGTAGATCGAGACTTCGGGCAGCCCAAACGCCTCAAGCACACGGTTCAACACCCCCGCCCGTCCGAAAACGGCCAGCAAGCCAAGAATGGCCACGATCACCGGCAGGATGAACGGGGCACCCAGCAAAGCGATCAGCAAACCGCGACCGGGAAAGGCGCGCCGCGCCAGCGCCCGCGCGACCGGGATCGCGAAGGCCACGCTTAGCGCTGCCGACAGAAGCGCCTGCACCAGCGTGAAACGCAGCGCGGCCCAATCGGCCGGCTCCAGCCCCGTCAGGACGCCTGCGCGCCACGCCACCGCCGCCACTGGCCCGAGCGTCAGCCCGGCAACCAGTGCCCCGGCGATCAGCGCGACAGGGCGCGTCGCCATTCCTCGACCGCTTCTTTCTGCACTGTGGCGGCTTCCGCCTCGTCAAAGAACAGCGTCTTTTCCGGCAGCGGCAGCGTGTCGAACCCTTCGGGCCACTCGGACCTTGGCAAGGCGGCGGGCAGCGACCAGTTGCCGGTCGGGATCATGCGCTGGAACTCTTCGCTGAGGACGTATTCCATGAACTGATCGGCCAGCTCCGGCTGATCGGTGGCCGCGATTTTGCCAACCAGTTCGACCATGAAATAGTGGCCTTCGGGAAAGATCGCGGCGACCTTGCTGTCGTCATCTTCCGCGATGATGTGATAGGCTGGCGAGGTCGTGTAGCTGAGCACCATGTCGGCCTCGCCATCGGTGAACAGGCCGTAGCTTTCCGACCAGCCCTTGGTGACGGTCAGGATCTTCGGCGCAAGCTGCTCCCACACGCTTTCCGCCTTGTCGCCGTAGATCGCCTTGACCCACAGCACCAATGCCAGACCAGAGATCGAGCTGCGCGGATCCTGAATCACGATCTTCAGATCATCCGGCGCGGCAAGAAGCGCCTCGAAACTGTCGGGCGCGGTGTCCACGCGCGTCTTGTCGTAGACAAAGGCCGTCTGGCTGTAGTTGAACGGCAGGAAGGTTTCGTCCGTCCACTCAATTGGCAGCGTCAGGGACGAAAGATCCTGCCCATGCGGTCCGAACAGCCCACTTTCGCGTGCCTTGGCCGTCACGTCGGTGTTCAGCCCGATCACCACATCGGCGCGGGTCTTGTCGCCTTCCAACATGATGCGTGGCAGCAGGTCGCCGGGCTTGTATTGCAGATCACAGCCGCAGAGCGCCTCGAATCCCGCCTCGATCGACGGGCCGGGGCCCCATTCGGATGTGAAGTAATCCGGAGCATAGACCGTCAGCACGGGCGTCTGTGCGCCTGCCGTGCCGGCAATCATCATTCCCGCAGCAAATGTCAGGGCCTTTTTCATCGGCATCCTCCTTATTGCGGCAGATGGGCAAGATAAGGAGCGTGTGTCCGATACCTTCCCTCCGCCGGTGTTAACCGGGTCAGGTTCAACGGGTTCGCGTCATGCATCTCAGCCTTTGCAGGCACCCCGAGGCTCAGCAATTGGTAAGGCTGCGATGCCCCGGTTTCAAGCGAAATCCCTTGAGGGTCCGGCGGCTCTGGCCTAACACCAACGCCCAAAGGAGCCCGTCCCATGAGCATGAATTCGTTTGGCCAACTTTTCCGCGTCACCACCTGGGGCGAAAGCCACGGGCCTGCACTTGGTGCCACGGTGGATGGCTGCCCGCCGGGGGTAAAGGTGGACGAGGCGATGCTTCAACACTGGCTGGACAAGCGCAAACCGGGCCAGAACAAATTCACCACCCAGCGGCAGGAGCCCGATCAGGTACGCATCCTGTCCGGCGTGTTCGAGGGCCAGACAACGGGAACGCCGATCCAGCTGATGATCGAAAACACCGATCAGCGCAGCAAGGATTACGGCGACATCGTCGAAAAGTTCCGCCCAGGTCATGCCGACATCACCTATTGGCAGAAATACGGCATTCGCGACTATCGCGGCGGGGGTCGGTCTTCGGCGCGCGAAACGGCGGCGCGGGTGGCGGCGGGCGGCATTGCGCGCGCCGTTATCGACGCGCTTGCGCCCAGCGTGAAGATCACCGGCTACATGGTGCAGATCGGGCCGCATACGATCACGGGCGAGCGGGACATGTCGCAGATTGACCAGAACCCTTTCTGGGTGCCCTCGGCAGAGACGGCTGAAACATGGGCCGACTATCTGAACGGGTTGCGCAAATCCGGCAATTCCGTGGGCGCGATGATCGAGGTCGTGGCGCAGGGCGTCCCCGCCGGTCTGGGCGCGCCGGTCTATGCCAAGCTGGACACCGATTTGGCCGCCGCAATGATGAGCATCAATGCGGTCAAAGGCGTGGAGATCGGCGAAGGCATGGCTGCCGCGATGCTGACCGGTGAAGAAAATGCCGACGAGATCTTCATGGGCAATGACGGCAAGCCGGTGTTTTCGTCCAACCATGCGGGCGGCATTCTGGGGGGCATATCGACCGGGCAGGATGTCGTGGTGCGCTTCGCGGTCAAGCCGACCTCTTCCATCCTCAAAACCCGCCAGACAATCACCAAATCGGGCGAAGCAGCAGAGATCATCACCAAGGGTCGGCACGATCCATGCGTGGGTATCCGCGCCGTACCGGTGGGCGAGGCGATGATGGCCTGCGTGATCCTCGACCACATCCTGTTACACCGAGGCCAGATCGGCGGCGAAGTCGGCGAGACGCGCGGCAAGGTCGGCCCAACGCTTGGCTGACATCTTTGCGATCACCTTCCCGATCTTTGCGTTGGTGGCACTGGGCTATGGCTGCGTCAGGGCTCGGGTTTTCAAACCGTCGGACATGCGGGTTCTGGGGCAGTATGTCCTGATGATCGCCCTGCCCGCGCTGCTGTTCAACGCCGTGGCGACGCGCAAGATCGCCGAGGTCATCGTGCCGTCATACATCGCGGTTTTCGCGCTTGGCGGGCTGGCGACGATTGCAATTGTCTACATCCTCGTAACGCTGCAAGGCACCGGACCTGCCCGCCGGGCGATTGCCGTGATGGGCTCTGCCTGTCCCAACTCTGCCTATATCGGCTTTCCGATGATGCTGCTGGTTTTTCCGGATCTCGCGGGACTGATCCTGGCGATGAACCTGGTGGTTGAGAATTTCGTGCTGGTCCCGATCAGTTTTGCCTTGCTGGAGCTGTCACGACCGCGCCAGGGCATGTCGCTGTGGTCAAGCGGCTGGCAGACATTGCAATCGGTTCTGAGACGACCGCTCGTCATCGGACTTCTGGCGGGTATGGTTGTCTCGGTGCTGGGGGTTTCCATTCCCCCCGCCCTTAGCCGCGTTTTGGAGATGACGGCAGCCTCTACCAGTGCCATCGCGCTTTTCGTCATTGGCGGAACATTGGCCGGATTGCCGATTGTGGGCAATCGTCTGCTTGCCGGTCAGATCGTCTTTGGCAAGCTGATCCTTCATCCGGCGATGACGGCACTATGCGTGCTGGCCGTTCCTTTGCTCGGTCTACCTGCCCTGTCATCGGATCTGGCCACGGCGGTGGTGATTTCCGCCGCCGTACCGATGATCGGCATCTATACGATCATTGCGCAGGATTATGGCCATGAAGGGCTGGCCTCGCTCGCGTTGCTGGCGGCGACTGTCGGCGCGTTTTTGACGCTGAACGGGCTTCTGATCTTGCTGACGTGACGCGCCCTATGGCTTGCCGGGATGCTGCTTGGCGATCTGAACGGCCAGAATACCGGCCGCGATGATCGCCACACCCAGAACGTCCAGCGGGCCGATTGCCTCTCCCAGCAGGACGGCGGCAGTGGCGACACCGAAGAACGGGTTTAGGAAATGGAATGTCGCGGCCTTGATCGCGCCGATATGGTTGACCAGCGAGAACCAGACCACAGTTGCCAACAAACCCGGCACCAGCGTGGTGTAGATGAAGGCAAGGATCAGCGGCGTCGTCATCTCGACAGTCAACGGCCATTCCAGCAGCGCCGAAGCCACCGCCAGCACGATTGCCCCCACGAACATCTGCAAACCGACGATCATCATCACATTGCCACCAGAGGATGCCCCGCGCACCGACAACGTGGCAATTGTCAGGGCTGCCGCGCCGATGACGCAAAGCCCGATGCCCCAAAGGTCGCCGCCCGCTTGCAGACGCGCGCCCATGATCAGCGCCACGCCCAGCATCCCTGCGATCAACCCGGCAACCGCAAGCCAACGCAGCCGGTCGCGAAAGACGATCCAGCCTGCCAAGGCGACCATCAGCGGCATGGTTGACGCAATGATCGAGGCAAGCGACGCCTCCACCGTCTGCATCGCCACGAAATTCAGCCCCAGATACAGCGCGTTCTGGCAAACGCCGAAAATGATCGTCGCGCGCCATTGGTTGCGGGTAAGACGAAAGCTCTGCCCCATGGCTTTCGCGATCAGCACCCCGATCACACCTGACACGAAAAAACGAAGCGACAAGGACGCGAGCGGCGGGGCGTATTCCACGATGATCCGTGCCGACGTGAAGGCCGACGACCACATGAACACAAAGGCCAGACCCATCAGAATCGCGCGCAGATCCATGTTCAGCCCCTTGACTTGAAAACGAAAAAAGACCCCGCCAGACCGGCGGGGTCAAGTCGAGTGCCTTGTGTTAAACACAGGCACCGGCGGTGTTCAATTCTAATGAGGGCGTTCGACCATCTCGGCCCGGACCTGTTGGCGCAGCACGTCGATGGACACGGTCTTGCCCTCGCGACGGAAGTGCCAATAGGTCCAGCCATTGCAGCTTGGCGCGCCTTCCAGATGGGCCCCGACCTGATGGATCGACCCCTTGACGTCATCGCCGATCAGCGTGCCATCGGCACGCACCTTGGCGATCTTGCCCGATGGCGAGGTCAATGTCTCACCGGGGCGCAACATACCACGTTCGACCAATTGGCCGAAGGGAACGCGCGGCTCGGCGCGTTTCGAGGTGCTGACCTGAAGGGCTTCACGGTCGTATTTGCGCACCGATGCGATGCGACGGGTGGCGACCTCTCGGTAGGCCTCTTCGCGCTCGATCCCGATCCAGTCGCGGCCCAGCATCTTGGCAACGGCACCCGTCGTTCCCGTGCCGAAAAACGGGTCCAGCACAACATCGCCGGGGTTGGTCGAACCGACGAGAATGCGGTGCAGCAGGCCTTCGGGCTTTTGCGTCGGATGCGCCTTGTCGCCATTGGAATCCTTCAACCGTTCGCCGCCATTGCAAATCGGCAGCACCCAGTCGGATCGCATCTGGATGCCCTCGTTCAATGCCTTCAGCGCCTCGTAGTTGAACGTGTATTTGGCACCTTCGGATTTGGACGCCCAGATCATGGTTTCATGCGCGTTGGTGAAACGTTTGCCGCGGAAGTTCGGCATCGGGTTGGATTTGCGCCAGACGACATCGTTCAGGATCCAGTAGCCCTCGTCCTGAAGGGTAGCCCCGACGCGGAAAATGTTGTGATACGATCCGATCACCCAGATCGCGCCATCCGGTTTCAGCAAGCGCCGCGCCGCCTTCAGCCAGGCCTTGGTGAACGCGTCATAAACCGCAAAGGACGAAAACTGGTCCCAATGGTCATCAACCGCGTCCACACGGGAATTGTCAGGCCGGTGCAGATCGCCCTTCAGCTGAAGGTTGTAGGGCGGATCGGCAAAAATCAGATCCACGGATGCCTCCGGAAGACTGTTCATCGCCTCGATGCAGTCCCCGGCCAGAATCGTATTGAGAGGGAGCGCCGAAGCGCCCTTTTTCTTTGTCATGGTTCTCATCTCTGCCTCTGTCCCCGGCGCTTTTTGCGCTCGTTGGTTGGCTATGAAGATGAGTCAAAGCTGATTCGTGGTCAATTTCTTTTTTGAATCAGCCACTTATCATTTCATCTTGATACAAGATATTGTGTACCGGTTTAAACGAACGTCTATGGTGTGGGGTTACACCAATATTTTCCAATGCCGATTTGTGACATTTTGACGGATATCCCATATTCGTCTCCCAACCATAGCCGGGATAGTGTTGCGCCAAATCCCACATGATCCGGTCGCGACAGATTTTCGCAATGATCGACGCCGCCGCAATGCTGACGGAGCGCGCATCGCCACGCACCACAGTCTCTGCCGAAATACTCAACCCACGCGGAACCATGTTGCCATCAATCAGGACATGATCGGGGGCAACCGCCAAGCCGAGAATGGCGCGCTCCATCGCAAGATGGCTTGCACGGAGGATGTTGAGCGCGTCAATTTCTTCCACCGTGGCATGGGCGATGGAAACCTGCGCGACCTCTGCCAGCTCTGCGGCAAGCTCTGCACGACGCTTTGCCGACAGTTTCTTGGAATCGTTCAGCCCTTGCGGGATGCGCGCGGGATCGAGAATGACGGCCGCCGCTGTCACCGGTCCGGCCAGGGGACCGCGCCCGACCTCGTCCACGCCAGCAATCAGCCGCGCACCGCGTTTCAGCGCGTCAGCCTCAAGGGAATAATCGGGGGATAGAAGTGATTTTGTCATGGCTTGTTGAACCCCACGGAGCCGTTTTTGCCAAGCGGAAAACGGAAGAAGGGGCCAGACCCTGACCCCTTCCCCTTGGAACGCGGCGCTGGGGTGCGGCCACGCACCTGCTCGACGCCGCCCTATTCCGAGCGGTGCCAAACTTGGCGACCTGCCGTGGTGTAGCCACGCGCACGCAGGCAATGCCCGCTATAGGCCTGTCGTTCACCCCGGAACGAACGCACATCGCGCAAGCATTCGCCGGGTAGACGTCTTGCGCTTTGATAGCTGCGGTCAAGGCACCGTGCACCGAACAGGGTTTCATGGCCGCTCCGGGTGCGGGCGGTCACCTGACAGTGTTGCGGCAGCGGTGCAGGCCGGTTGCCATAAGACCGACGGCCATGGTCATGGCGATCATAGCGGTCGTGTTTCCCCGACATGTGTTTCTGCGGTTTGTAGCGATCACGATCTTTGCGGTCCTTGTACGATTTGCTCTTCTTCTTGTCGTCCTTGTCATTGTCGCGGCTGCTCTGGATCGCTTTGCCGATAATGAAAATAGTGGCCGCGCCCGCCAGAATGCGGGCTATATCCTCTTCACTGGCCGCCTCTACGGGCTTGGCAGCAAAGGCGGTGATGGCCAAACTGGCGGCGAGAACGGTGGAAATGAATTTGCGTGACATGAACGGGGGTCCTTGTGGTTGGATCGTGCGAGTCCTTGGGTCTAATCTGGCGTGGCCTGCATGGCACCGCTTGTGAACTCACCCTCCCCCCGAGGCCGAAAGTCAGGCAATAGCGCCCCCTTGCTATCGGATAACATCACGCTTTTTTCGCTTGGTTATTGAATTGCCGCCGGGCTTTGCGCAGAGTTCATCGCATGACACATACGCGCCCCCTTCACGCATTGATCCTGACGCTGCTGCTGGCCCTGCCCGCTGCCGCGCAGGCCGACTGCTACGCCGATTACAAGGCCAAACGCGATGCGCCCCTGCGTCTGCACTATGGTGTGGCTCGGATCACAGGGGCCTGTTCGCAATCTGCCGCCCAGGCACAGCTGACACCGCGCCTTGCCGCTGATGGCTGGACGCTTCTGACAATCCTGTCCGTATTCGACGATGTCGGGCTGGCCGAAAGGAGAGACAGTGCCGGACAGTATTACCTCCGCTACTGACGCGCGGCGGTCCGGCACCCGCATCGTCATCGGCGGGATAGCCGCCATCGTCATCCTGCTGCTTGGGGCGGCGATCTGGCTGTTTGCTTCCCTGCCGGATGCGGGCGCGTTCAACGAACGGGTGGAACAGCTGTTCGTTGCCAATGACGATCTGACCGCGCAGGCAGAGATCAAGCTGCTGGAAATCCTCGCGCAGTCCGGCACCTCCTTTGCAGAAACGCTTGCCAGCTACCGGATGGTGATCTTCGTATTGCTGATTTTCGCCACGGCCCTGCTTGTGGCCGCGCTGGTATTTCTGGTGATGCTGGTGACGCTGAACCGTCGCATGGCGCAAATTGAACGCTCGGGCATTCAGGTATCGTCGCTTCTGATCAGCCGCGAGGAAAAGACCGTCTATCTCAACAATATGGGGTTCAAACTGACCGAGGCGGCGATGGAAACGCTGAGCGTGCTGGCAGAGGCGCGCATGGATGACGATGTGATGACCGGAGCAGAGATAGAGGCGGTGATCTCTGGCCGTGATGCGTCGGATTGCGAGGAAGCAGCCGGTGCCACGAGGATCAAACGGTTGCGCGACGGGCTGGGCAACCAACTGGTTAGCGAATTGCTGGTCAAGAACATCGCCCGCCGCGGCTATATGCTGACCATCGACAAAGCTGTGATCAAGGTGGTCTGACAGGGCAGTTCCGTCCAACAACAGCGGTTGCGCTGCCGTTGGTTTCGCAAAAGCACAGGGCAGACGCCTGGGCGCAAAACCATGCGGCTTTACTCAATCTTAATTGCAGATGCGCAAATATCGGACCATGCGTGTTCTGCTTGTCCTGTTCGTTATGCTGAGTGCCTGCAACATGGCCGGTCCCGGCTTTCGCGGCGCGCCGGCAACGCGGGCAGAGGCCGGAGGCAGCCATTTCCTGCTGCGTTACAGCGACGGGATGGTAGAGGTTACGCGCACCTCCCGCGCCTTTCTTCCCCGCTTTCCGGTGATCGCATCACATGCGGCAGAGGCGATCCTGATGCAAACCGGCTGCGAAAGCCGTTGGTTCGTGGGCGATCCGGCCATGATGATCGCAGGCCTGTCCTGCAATGGTGGACGTGCCCCGCCAAAACCACGCAAGCGGCGCAGCTATGTCTGCGATGTGACGGGCGGTTATCTTTCCGGGCGTCGCGGCGTATCAGAGTTGGAACTGGAGTGCCGCCGTAGTTGACGGCAGTCAGGCCAGCTGTTTTTCCATGAAAATGCTCGCCGATGTGTCTGCATAGTCGCCGAAAGGTTCACATAGATCAAACCCTTGCCGGGCATATAGCCGATGCGCTTCGTGCAACAGATCGCCGGTTTCCAGCCGCAGCAAAGGATAGCCGCTCTCGCGGGCGATCTCTTCAAGACGGTTGACCAGACCGGCGGCAATGCCACGCCCACGCGCTTCTGGCAGGGTGAACAGGGACTTGATTTCGCCATAGCCGTCCATACGTCTCATCGCGACACAGCCCAGGATGCGCTCGTCTTCCTCAGCGACCAGAAAGACGACACTCTCCGCACACAGAACCTCGACTGTCAGGTAGTAGTTTTCTTCGGCTGTAAACAAATCTTGCATAAGCCGCTGACTGCTTTCCAGCAACGCGGTTGCCTGAGGTTCATGCGGTGATCCGGCTCTGATCCTGAAGGGCATTATCCTACACTCATCAAGTTATTGGATTTGAAGATAAAAAATTTCACGCGTCAAGATGTGCTGTTATTTCAAAATAATCTATATCTTGTGGACAAAATGCAAAATGCCGCCATATGCAGCGCGCAACACTTGACTCACCCCCGGCTCAACCGTCACTCTCGGTCGACACGAGGGAATCACGGAACCCGTTGTCTTGCGCTTTTCAAAACTCAGACTCACCGGCTTCAAAAGCTTTGTCGACCCCACGGACCTGATCATCGCCGATGGGTTGACTGGGGTTGTGGGGCCGAACGGCTGTGGCAAATCCAACCTGCTTGAAGCACTGCGCTGGGTCATGGGCGAAAATCGTCCGACTGCCATGCGCGGTGGTGGGATGGAGGATGTGATCTTTGCAGGTGCCGCGACACGTCCGGCGCGCAACTTTGCCGAAGTTTCCCTGAGCATCGACAATTCCGACAGGCTGGCACCCGCCGGTTTCAACGACAGCGACATGCTGGAGATCGTGCGTCGGATCACCCGCGACGTCGGATCCGCCTACAAGACCAACAGCAAGGATGTGCGCGCACGCGATATTCAGATGCTGTTTGCCGATGCGTCGACCGGGTCGCACTCTCCGGCGCTGGTCCGGCAGGGTCAGATCAGCGAATTGATCAACGCCAAGCCCAAGGCGCGCCGGCGCATTCTGGAAGAAGCCGCCGGAATTTCGGGGCTGTATGCGCGCCGCCACGAGGCCGAACTGAAGCTGAAGAATACCGAAACCAATCTGACCCGCGTCGATGACGTGGTCGAACAGCTTGCCACCCATTTGGCGCAGTTGGAGCGACAGGCCAAACAGGCCGCACGCTACCGGTCCATCGGCGAAGATCTGCGGCGCGCCGAGGGCTTATTGCTGTACCGTCGCTGGAAAGAGGCGGATGTCGCCTGTACCGAGGCGGAGACCGTTCTGCGCGAACGCACCACTATGGCCGCACAATCGGAAACCGCGGCGCGTCAGGCCGCGAAGATCCGCGCAGAACGCGATACCGGACTGCCCCCCCTGCGCGAGGAAGAGGCGATCGCCACAGCTGTCCTGCAACGGCTACAGGTCCAGCGCGACACGCTTGCCGATCAGGAAAAGCGGGCTTTGGATGCCATCGAAAGCCTGAAACGAAGCATCACCCAGATGATGATGGACATGGAGCGCGAGACCGGACTGAACCACGACGCGGGCGAAACCATCGCGCAACTGGAATGGGAAGCCCGCGAACTGGACAAGGCCGGAGACGGCCATGACACGCGGCTGGAGGAAGCCTCTGCCGCCTCGCATGAAGCGGCAGAAATCCTGCAAGCCCGCGAATCCGACCTGTCGCAACGCACCGAAGACGTGGCCCGCCTGGCAGCGCGGCATCATTCCGCCATGCGTTTGCTGGAAGACAGCCGCAAGACGCTGGACAAGAACGAGGGCGAGGCGACGCGTGCGCGCGACGCCATGACCGCCGCCAAAGAAGCCATGGAAGCCGCGAACGAAACGATGGAACGCGCCGCCCATGCCGAAGATCTTGCCCGCGAAAACGCCGAGCGTGCAGAGACCGCGCTGACCCTCGCCGAGGAGGCCCGTTCCGAGACGCAATCACGAGAGGCGGATGCCCGCGCTGAACGGTCCGAGGCAGAGGGCGAGGCAAACGCGTTGCGCGCCGAGGTCACAGCTTTGGCGCGTCTGCTGGAACGTGACACGGCCGAGGGCGGGCAGGTGCTTGACCGTTTGCAGGTTGAGCAAGGGTTTGAAAAGGCGCTTGGTGCGGCGCTTGCCGACGATCTGCGTGCGCCCGAGGTTGACGCCGATGGCCCGTCGGGCTGGACAACTCTGCCGGACTATGACGCGCGACAGACCCTGCCCGAAGGTGTGACGCCGTTAACCAACCACGTCTCGGTGCCCGAGGTTCTGCAACGCAGAATGGTGCAAATCGGGCTGGTGGGCGACGGCGACGGCCAGCGCCTGCAAAAGTTGCTGAAGCCCGGCCAGCGCCTTGTCAGCCTTGAAGGCGACCTTTGGCGTTGGGACGGCTTCCGCGCTTGGGCGGCAGATGCGCCCTCGGCTGCGGCGTTGCGTTTGGAGCAGCTGAACCGGCTTGAGGCACTGAAACAGGAAAACGCCCATGCCGAGGCCCGCGTTGACGGGGCACGCGCGGCCCATGAAACGCTGACCGCCCGCATGGCAGAACTGTCCACCGCCGACCAAGAGGCCCGCAAGGCGCGGCGCGAGGCTGACGCGCAGGTCAATGAGGCCAGCCGCGCCCTGAGCCGCGCCGAAGCGGATCGCGATCTGTCGCAGGGCAAGGTGGAAAGCCTCGCCATGGCGGTGACCCGCTACGAAGAAGAGGCGATTGCTGCGCGCAAGCAATTGACCGAGGCCGAACGCGGCGCACAGGGTCTGGAAGATCTGGAAAGCGCCCGCGCCGAGGTCGAAGATATCAAGATGACGGTCGAGGCCGCACGCATGACCATGATGGCGCGACGCTCTGCCCATGATGAAATACGCCGTGAGGGCGAGGCCCGGCGTGCGCGCCTCCAACAGGTCACGAAGGATCTGAGCGGCTGGCGGCACCGGCTGGAGACCGCCAAGACGCGCAGTCAGGAATTGCTGGACCGTAAGCAAGCCGCCGAAGAGAAACTGCAAGAGGCCAGCGCGGCACCCGAAGAAATCGCCATAAAGCGTGACGAGTTGACCCAAGCGATTACCGAGGCGGAGGCGCGCCGGGCGAATGCGTCCGATGCGCTCAGTACGGCCGAAGGTGCCTTGCGCGAAGCCGAAACCGCCGAACGCGATGCCGAGCGCGCTGCGTCAGAAGCCCGCGAATCCAGAGCCCGCGCAGACGCCCGCGCCGAGGCTGCGCGCGAAACCGCCACTGCCGCCGCGGATCGCATTGAGGACGAACAAGAAACCACGCCACAAAAGCTGCTCGAACAGCTGGATGCCGACCCTGACAAAATGGCGGATTCCGACAGTATAGAAGCGGATGTAAACCGTTTGAAACGCCAGCGCGATGCGTTGGGGGCAGTAAATCTCCGCGCCGAAGAGGACGCCCGCGAAGTCCGCGAAGAGCATGACACGCTGGTCACCGAAAAGGCCGACCTGGAAGAGGCCGTGCGGACCCTGCGCAACGGCATTGCCAGCCTGAACCGCGAAGGGCGTGAACGCCTGCTGACCGCCTTCGAGCAGGTCAACAGCAACTTCCGGCTGCTCTTTACCCATCTGTTCAACGGTGGCGAAGCCAATCTGGTGATGGTTGAATCGGATGATCCACTAGATGCCGGGCTGGAGATCATGTGCCAGCCACCGGGCAAGAAGCTGTCGACGCTTTCGCTTTTGTCAGGCGGCGAACAAACCCTGACCGCGATGGCGCTGATCTTTGCGGTGTTCCTGGCAAACCCGGCGCCGATCTGTGTACTGGACGAGGTCGATGCGCCGCTGGACGATGCCAACGTCACACGGTTCTGCGATTTGCTGGACGAGATGTGCCGCCAGACCGATACGCGTTTTCTGATCATCACCCACCACGCCGTCACGATGAGCCGCATGGACAGGTTGTTTGGTGTCACCATGCAGGAACAGGGCGTCAGCCAGTTGGTATCGGTCGATCTGAAGCGGGCAGCAACACTGGTCGCGTGACAAAAAAAAGGCCCCGGAGTTTCCTCCGAGGCCGATACTGTTAAAACAAGTTACTCGTTAGCTTCAAAAGTGGTTTACTTCTCGTAATCTTCCATGGCTTCCAGTTCTTCTTTGGTCGCCGCGACGTAGACACGCAGATCGTCACCACCATCTTCTTGTTGCAGGTTCAGCTGGTCGAACGGCATCGAGACGTGCTTTTCGCCAATCCCAAGGAAGCCGCCGACATCAAGGATGACGTTGCTGATCTTGCCATCTTCCGAAACGATCACTTCCGAGATCTCGCCGACCCGTTCGTCGCGACCGTCATAGACTGCCGCACCGTCAATCTGCTCGGCGGTCATGGTCGTCGCATCAACGGCCATGTAGCCTTCGGGCGAGTAGGTCATGCCATCGATGATCTCGCCATCTGTTTCAGCGGCCATCTCAGTTTCTGTTTCAACGGCCATCTCGCCGTCTGTCTCAGCGGCCATCTCGTCGGCTTCCTGCTCCATCTCTTGACCGGCGGCCTCGGCCGATTCGGCGACCTCGTCACCAGCTTCGACAACTTCGTCGCCCGCTTCATTCAACGCGGCACCTGTGGCCACGACCGCACCTTCGGCATTTTCGCCAGCTTCGGTTGCAGCGCCTTCAACGGCAGCAGCAGTCTGGTCCGTGGTTTCTTCAGCCATATCGTCTGCATTCTCACCGGAACGCTCGGCCGCATTCCACGCACCAATCAGGTCGGTGTCGAATTCTGGTGCATTCTCCAGTGTTTCACGGTCACTGTTCACAACGACAAAGAAGTCACCAGCCGCGTCTGTGTCAGAAACGAGTTTCAGATCCGACAGGTTAACCGCGACGGTGCGCTCGCCGATGCCCAAGAAACCACCGATGTCGAGAAGCACGGCTTCCATGTCACCGGACCTTGACAGGATCACATCGTTAATCTCACCGATGCGTTCCCAGTTGTCTCCGGCATCGACCATGCCCTCATCACCGACTTCGTCTTCGGTGGAATAGACACTCATACCGATCAGGCGCGAGGCGCGCAGGTCAGCCGTAGTTTCCATGGCAGAGCTGTCGACGAACGGGCCACTCATGCTGTGTTGTTCGGCAAAGGCGGGGAATGTCCCGGCCATCACGATGGCTGTTGTAGCGAGAAGAGTTTTCATGTTTCATTTCCTCCAGATTCATTTCGTCCTGAGCAGGATGTGTTTGCTGCCCGGCTATGGAGGATGAACACGCTCGACGGCGGGAATGTTCCTCGGCGGTTCGCCAAAAAGTCTTCATCGACGGGGCTTGAAGTGGGGCGGCACCAGACTATCGCGAAGCGACAACCAAGCATTGTTCGCGTGCTTTTCAGAACTGATCTTCTTTCTATTGGCAGCATCGAGGCGACGATAGATCTCTGGAAATTGTCTATTTCTATATTTTAAATCAATATGTTATTTTTATTTCGACAGGCAGACACCGGGCAATCGCTTCGGGGTTGCACACCATTTCCGCCTCGTGCCCGTCGCTTCATTAAAAGACGCGCGGAATTTCGCTCACGGCTGATATACTGCTCTTCACGACTGAAAATGCGGCGACGCGGTTTGCGAACTTCGCGGCAGCGGACACCGGTGAGACCTGAGGTCGACAAGAATCCGACGTTAGTAACTGCGGGCGAGTATAGCATCTGCACCGAAATTCATGCCTTCGACCTGTCATTAAGCATGATGTCGGCCCGTTGCAGACAGATGCAACGGATATGTTGATACAAATGCGAGGTCGTGCCATTTTACATAATGCTGTATTTCTACGGTATCATTAGGCGGATTTACGCTTCCTCCATCAAGATTACGCAGACGTTAACTTTTTGTTATGATCAAACCTTTCAGATTACCCGCAAAGGCGGCGCGGGCATTGTGCCGGAGATTGTGAATGAATGTTCTTATTGTTGAGAGCCGGGCAGAGCTTGGTAAAATCTGGAAAAGCCATCTGGAACGATTGGGTGCACAGGTCTGGCTGGTGACGTCGCAAGACGAAGCTGTGTCACTGTTGAGGGCCACTATTTTTGACGTGCTTGTGCTGGATCTGGTGCTGAAAGATGGCAGCGCCATGGCAATCGCCGATTTTGCAAGCTATCGCCAGCCGGGGGCAAAGGCGATTTTTGTGACCAACACATCTTTCTTTTCGGACGGATCCATTTTCCAACACTGCTCGAATGCCTGCGCGTTCGTTCAGAGCGAAACGCCGCCAGATGATCTGGCGGCGATGGTCGAGCATTACGCCCGTCACGAGCCGACCTAAGCGGCGTTCAGTCTTTCGCGATCTTGCGGTGCCATAAAATCCGGGTCCGGCGTGATCGGCACGATCCGGTGCGGATTGATGGTGTCGTGACTGTAATAGTAATGCCGCACGATATGATCGAAATGGACAGTCTCTGCGACACCCGGCCACTGGTAAAGTTCTCTGACATAAGCCCACAGGTTTGGGTAATCGACGATCTGCCGCAAATTGCATTTGAAATGCGTGTGATAGACCTTGTCGAAACGCACCATTGTGGTGAACAGTCGCCAATCCGCTTCGGTAAGACGGTCGCCCATCAGATAGCGGTTGCGCGACAGAATGTCCTCGATCCAGTCCAGACTGTCGAAAAGCGGATGCACGGCCTCGTCATAGGCCTCTTGGCTGGTCGCGAAACCGGCCTTGTAGACGCCATTATTGACCGTATCGTAGATGCGCGCATTCACCGGTTCTATCGCGTCGCGCAGGTTTTCGGGCCAATAGTCATCGTGGTTGCCGGTCACATCGTTGAAGGCGCTGTTGAACATGCGGATGATTTCGGCGCTTTCGTTCGAGACAATTGTGTCGCGCTGTTTGTCCCACAAAAGCGGCACGGTCACGCGCCCGGTCATATCTGGCTCTGCCTTCAGGTAGACGTCGCGCAAAAACGGCAGCCCGTACAGCTTGTCACCTGTGGTGCCCGCGAAACCGGTCTTCAGCTCCCAGCCTTCCGAAAGCATTTCGGGATGTACGACGCTGACACCGATGTGATCCGTCAGGTCCTTGATCGCGCGGAAAATCAACGCGCGATGCGCCCAAGGGCAGGCATAAGAGACATATAGATGATACCGCCCGGATTCGGCCTTGAACCCACCTTCACCCGAAGGTCCGGCGCTTCCGTCGGCGGTGATCCAGTTTCGGAAACTGGCCTCTGATCTTTCGAATTTACCTCCAGTGGATTGCGTATCGTACCACTTGTCTTGCCACGCACCGTCAACCAGCAAACCCATTTTGCCTACTCCCTATCCATTCAACTCTCTGTCCACCAGATAGAGCTTTCGCAGCTCGCATGAAGAGCAAATGACGCGCAACGCATGTGCGCAGGTGAACGGAACTCGCATATCAGCGCTGCGATCATCACATGATCGCACGTCTTGGACATTATGCTGTCGCGTTTTGGATAACTACTGAAGGTCTGAAAACGCCTCCTGCAAGCGCGCGGCTGCTTCGGACACGCGGGCGTGCTGGGTCGCGAGGTTAAAGCGCATGAAACTCTCGCCGCCTTGACCGAAATCCGGACCGGGGCTGGCGGCGATGCGGGCGGTGCCTTTCACGCGGGCCTCGACCTCGGCATAGGTCATGCCGGTGCCGGAAAAATCCACCCAAGCAAGATAGGTTGATTGCAGCGGCAGCGACCGCACACCGGGGATGGCATTGATCGCCTCGTCAAAATCCTGTCGGTTGCGATCAATATGCGCCACTTGCGCGTCGACCCATTCGGCCCCTGTTGGAGTATAGGCGGCGGTGACCATCTCCAGCCCCAGACGGTTGGGGCCCAGATCCAGCGCCCGCATCCGGTTGTTCATCGCCCCGCGCAGCATCGCATCGGGGATGATCATGTTGCCCGTCTTTTGTCCGGCAATGTTGAACGTCTTGGAGGACGCCGTCAGCACGATCAGGCGGTCGCGTATCTCTGGCGCGGCTACATCCATGGGCACAAAGATATTGCCCGGCATGATCAGATCGTGATGCACCTCGTCCGAGACAAGTACCAGATCATTGGCGCGGGCAAATTCCGCCACGGCGCGCAGTTCATCCCCGGTCCAGATCCGGCCAGAGGGGTTTTGCGGCGAACACCAGATCAGCATCTTCTCGGCACCGGTCAGCAGGGTCTGCGCCGCGTCCAGATCAATCTGGTAGCGATCCCCGTCAAGGATCAGCGGAATTTCCACGACCTCGCGCCCCGCCCTGCGGATCTTGCCGGAAAACTCGTGATAGACCGGCGAGAAGATCACCACCCCGTCACCGGGATCGGTATAGACATCAAGGCAAAGCCCGATCGCATTGCCCAGCCCGGCAGAGGTAAGGATCCAGTCCGGCTCTATCTGCCAGTTGTGGCGCGTTGTCATCCACCAACAGATCGCAGCGTTATACGCGCCGGGGTCCGCGAAATAGCCGAATATGCCCAGATCAGCCGCAGCCCGGACCGCGTCGATCACGCAAGGGGCTGTCGGATAGTCCGAATCTGCCGTCCACATCGCCAGGCCGTCTTTTGGAGAAACCCCGAAAAGCGGCTCCATCGCGTCCCATTTCGACGAATGGGTTCCACGACGATCAATAAGGCGGTCGAAATCGAACGTCATGGACGGCTCCTGATTGGCTTGTACCGGTATGTGCTGCGCGCAACGTCGGGGACGCTATCTTATTGGTCATCAAGTGCAAGCGCCGGATATTGCGCCTTAGCGTTTCATCGCCTAAATGATTGCCATGAAACGGCCCATTCTCATCCATCCCGATCCGCGCCTGAAAAAGGTCTGCCCGCCCGTTGCCGATATTTCGGACGAGTTGCGTGCGCTTGCCGATGACATGCTTGAAACCATGTATGACGCCCCCGGTATTGGCCTTGCGGCGCCGCAGGTCGGTGTGCTGGACCGGCTGATCGTGCTGGATTGTGTCAAGGACGAGGCCGCGCCCGCGCAACCCATGGTGATGTTCAACCCCGAGGTGCTGGCGGTTTCAGACGACTTGAACATCTACGAGGAAGGCTGTTTGTCGATCCCGGATCAATATGCCGATGTCGAGCGCCCGCGCGAGGTGCGGATTGGCTGGCTGGACCGTGACGGCAATCCGCAAGAGCAGGATTTCGACGGGCTGTGGGCGACATGCGTGCAGCATGAGATCGATCATCTTAATGGCAAGCTGTTCATCGACTATCTCAAGCCCCTGCGCCGTCAGATGATCACCCGCAAGATGCAAAAGCTGAAGCGAGAGAAGGCCCGCGCGTGACCGTCCGGCGCTGCCTGCCCTGGCCTGACAAGCGTTTGCGGACCCCGGTCGCCCCTGTGGATGCCATCACGGACGAGATCCGTGCCCATTGGCAGGACATGATCGACACGATGGACGCAATGCCCGGTGTGGGCCTTGGCGCGCCGCAGATCGGCGTGATGCTGCAACTGGCCGTGGTTGATGCGTCCGAGGCGCGCGGTCAGGCCGTGCGCATGGCAAATCCCGAAGTGTTGCACGCATCCGCCCGAGGTCGCGATCACGAGGAGGCCAGCCCGAACCTGCCGGGTTTTTCGGCCAGGATCACCCGGCCCCGCGCGGTGACCGTGCGGTTTCTGAATACAGATGGCGAGATTGAGGAAAAGGATTTCGTCGGGCTTTGGGCAACCTCGGTACAGCACCAGATCGACCATCTGAACGGCCGGATGTATTTCGATCACCTGAGCAAGGTGAAGCGGGACGTTTTGCTGCGAAAGGCGCGCAAGTTCGGGCGTTAGTCTGTCATACCGATCTCGGAGCGGGGGCCAACCCCCGCACCCCCGGAGTATTTTGCCAAGAAGAAGGAGGGATCAGGTTGCGGATCGTGTTCATGGGGTCGCCCGAATTTTCGGTTCCGGTGCTGGAGGCATTGGTCGCGGCCGGGCATGAGATCGTTTGTGTCTACTGCCAGCCGCCCCGCCCTGCCGGGCGCGGCAAGAAGGATCGTCCGACGCCCGTTCATGCCCGCGCCGACGCGATGGGGCTGGAAGTGCGCCACCCGGTCAGTCTGAAGTCCGAGGAGGCGCTGGCGGCATTTGCGGCGCTTGACGCAGATATTGCGGTGGTGGTGGCCTATGGTCTGATCTTGCCGCAGGCGGTACTGGACGCGCCCCGGCTTGGCTGTCTGAACATCCACGCGTCGCTTTTGCCGCGCTGGCGGGGGGCCGCGCCCATCCACCGCGCGATCATGGCCGGGGATGCCGAGACCGGCGTTTGCATCATGCAGATGGAGGCCGGGCTGGACACCGGCCCGGTCTTGTTGCGCCGTGCCACGGCCATTGGCACCGAAGAAACGACGGGCGTGCTGCATGACCGTTTGTCAGCTATTGGTGCCGAAGCGATTGTCGAGGCGCTGGACGTGCTGCCAAGCCTGACGCCGGAGGCACAACCCGATGGAGGGGCGACCTATGCCGCCAAGATCGACAAGGCGGAGGCTGCGGTTGACTGGACGCGCACAGCCGCCGATGTCAGCCGTCAGATCAGAGGGTTGTCACCCTTTCCCGGTGCCTGGACACTCGCTGATGGCGCGCGGATCAAGCTGCTGGGGGCCGCGCTGGCACTTGGCAACGGCCCTGCGGGAACCGTGCTTGACGACGCGTTTACAGTGGCTTGCGGCACGGGCGCGGTGCGCATCACCCGCGCGCAGCGGGCTGGCAAGGGGGCGCAGGATGCCGAGACCTTTCTGCGCGGAAATCCCATCCCCAAAGGTACACAGTTAGGAGGCTGAGCCGCATGTTTCCAACCCTCATCGGTACGGTGGTCATCGCCGGGATCGTCGGCTATCTGTCCGAACGCACGGGCTTTACCCGCAATGGCATTCTGCAAAGCATCATCATCTGTATCGGCGGGGCGTTTCTGGCCTATTTCGTCCGGTTGATGTTCGGAATCGGGTTCGGGTCGCCGGGCCTGAATGCGGTTGCGTCCTCGATCGGGGCGTTGATTATCGTTCCGACGCATTGGCGCAGATAGGCGGCGCGCAAGGCTCGGCCGTTATCCGACATCCGACGCTGGATGTGACGGTTTGGTGCGGCATTGACCGGCATGGATTGTTGAGAGGCATTACCCGGAGCGGTCACACGCGCGGCGGGCGGCTGCGGTAGACCGGCAATCGCCAGCCGAACGCGAGAGAGCCTGCCCGCAATGCCAGTGTCAGCCCTGCGCAGGCCGCGAGGACAATCCATTCCGTTCCGATCAACGTGTCGACGACCACGGCTGCGACGGATCCGGCAAACGCGGCCGTCACATACAGTTCGCCCGCCTTCAGGACCAGCGGCACCTCGTTGCAGACCACATCGCGCATGAGCCCGCCCATGCAGCCGGTGATCATGCCCATCAAGACCACGACCAGTGGTGTTTGCGCCATGGCCATCGCCACGCCGGTGCCCGCTGCAACCGCGATTGCCAGCGCGCAGGCATCAACCCAGAGCAAGGCGCGGTAACGACTTTCCAGAAAATGCGCGCCAAAAAACACCACGATGGAGGCCAGCACAGCTATGCCGATATAGGTGGGGGTGCCGATCCAGAATACCGGATCACGCAGCAGAAGAACATCGCGGATCGTCCCGCCCCCGACCGCCGTCAGGCAGGCCAGAAAGGCAAACCCAACGATGTCGAGCTGCGCCCGGCTGGCAACCAGCGCACCGGTCAGGGCAAAGACCAGCACCGAGGCGTAATCGAGCAGGGCAAGCAGGCTCACGCGCCGGCCTTGCCTGATCGGGATGCCTTGAAAGGTGCCATTCCGGCGCGGGCCAGTTCGTCTGCGCGCTCGTTCTCGGGGTGGCCCGCATGGCCCTTGACCCATTTCCAGATCACGTCATGCCGGGCCTGTGCCTCGTCCAGCCGCTGCCATAACTCGACATTCTTCACCGGTTTCTTCGCCGCCGTTTTCCAGCCGTTGCGTTTCCAGCCGTGAATCCAGGTTGTGACACCGTTTTTCACATAGGCAGAGTCGGTAACGATCGTGATGCCGCTCGGACGACCCAAGGCTTCAAGCGCGTTGATCGCGGCCAAAAGCTCCATCCGGTTGTTGGTGGTGTCGGCCTCGCCGCCTTGCAACTCGCGTTCCTTGACGATCTCGTCGCCCGCCATGGCGCGCATCAACACCCCCCAGCCGCCCGGTCCGGGGTTTCCGCTGCACGCGCCGTCGGTATATGCAAAAAGCTCAGCCATGAGCGGTCAGGGTGAACCAAGCCGCGACCGTGCCGTCAAGCCCTTTATCGGCCCCGGTTCGCAGATCGCTGACAGAAAGCCCGATTTGCGCAAGCAATTCGCGGATTTCGGCGACCGTGTAGTATGTGTAGAAACGGCCAAGACTGTCGCGCGCCTCACCGGTGCCTTCCTTCAGGCCAAGATGTAGCCGACCGTCGGACCTGAGGGCCGTTTTCAACCGAGCCAGATGCGCGGGCATTTCCGCACGCCGGGCGTGCAGGAGGCTGAAGTTTGCCCAGATCCCATCATATTTCGCGACGTCCTGAATATCGCTGAAATCCGCTTGCCAGACGTCAACCCCTCTATCGCAGAGGCCTTCTCGACCATTCCGGCGCTTGCATCTATCGCGTCCACCCGGAAGCCCGCCTTGACCATGTAGCGCGCCCAACTGCCCGGGCCGCAGCCCAGATCCAGGACAGTACCACGCTCGGGCAAAGCCGAAAGGAACTTGTTCAGCGCGGTCGGCGCTAAGGCGTCGTGGTCCATCAGTCGCGCGTAATCGCCCGCCTTCTCATCATACACGCCGAGGGTCTTGTCGTCGGTCACAAGACTACCGCGACTGCAAGGCAAGCGATGGCGACCAGCGCGGATGTGGGGATTGAGCGGTTGCTGGCAGGGGCGGACATGCCTGACGGCTCCGGCGCGCTTATGCCGGTTCGCGCAGAACGCGCGGAACCTTGAACTCGACGTTTTCTGTCGCGGTCTCGATCGTGCGCAGCGTTACGTCGAACCGATCTTGGAAGGCGTTGATAACCTCGTCGATCAGCACTTCGGGCGCAGAGGCACCAGCCGTGATGCCCACGGCCTGCGCGCCATCCAACGCGCGCCAGTCAATATCCGTGGCGCGCTGGACCAGTTGCGAATAGCCGCAGCCCGCCTTGCGACCGACCTCGACCAGACGCTGCGAGTTTGACGAATTCGGCGCGCCGACCACCAGTATGGCATCAACCTGAGGGGCCATGGCCTTGACCGCCTCTTGCCGGTTGGTCGTGGCGTAGCAAATGTCTTCCTTATGCGGGCCGACGATATTCGGAAACCGCGTCTTCAACGCCGCGACAATCCCCGCCGTGTCATCGACCGACAGAGTGGTTTGCGTGACAAAGGCCAGCCGGTCAGGATCACGCACTTCGACATCGGCGACATCCTCCTCGGTTTCGACCAGCAAGACCTCACCAGGCGGCAACTGCCCGATCGTGCCTACGGTTTCCGGGTGGCCGTCATGGCCGATCATGATCATCTGAAGGCCGCTATCGGCATGGCGTTGCGCCTCGATATGCACTTTCGAGACCAGCGGACAGGTGGCATCAACGAAAACCATCTCGCGGCGCGCGGCCTCTGCCGGTATGGCCTTTGGCACGCCATGCGCGGAAAAAATCACCGGGCGGTCACCGGGGCACTGGTCCAGCTCTTCTACAAACACCGCGCCCTTGGCACGCAATCCGTCGACGACGAACTTGTTATGCACGATTTCATGGCGAACGAAGACCGGCGCGCCCCATTTCTCCAGTGCCATCTCGACGATCTTGATCGCACGATCGACACCGGCGCAGAATCCGCGAGGGGCGGCCAGACATAAGGTGAGGGTCGGTTTGGTCATGTGCGTCTCCTGTCATCGCAACAGGTAAGGCGCGCAAGGCATATCGTCCAGAGCCTGCAACGCCGCAAATGCAAGACGGCGACCGCCCGGTCGCCGCTTGCGTCGCAAATTTGCCAATTCGATCAGCGAAAATTCCGCTGATCAGCTGCTGCTGGCAACTTCAAAGCTGCGTTCTGCCGGGTGCTCACGAGGCGGACGCCCGATAACCTCTTTCAACTCATCGAGTTCGATGAAGTTGTCGGCCTGACGGCGCAGTTCATCGGCGATCATCGGCGGCTGGCTGCGGATCGTCGAAACGACCGAAACGCGAACGCCCTGACGTTGCAAGCTTTCAATGAGCGGACGGAAATCACCATCGCCTGAGAACAACACAATGTGATCGACACGCGGGGCAAGTTCCATGGCATCGACTGCAAGCTCGACATCCATATTGCCTTTGACTTTCCGACGGCCCTGACTGTCAGTATATTCCTTGGCAGACTTGGTCACCATCGTGAAGCCATTATAGTGAAGCCAATCAACCAAAGGGCGAATGGGTGAGTATTCGTCATTTTCCAGAAGCGCGGTATAGTAAAATGCCCGAAGCATCTTTCCCCGACGCACGAACTCTTGTCGCAAGAGCTTGTAATCGATGTCGAACCCAAGCGCCTTTGCCGCAGCGTACAGGTTCGATCCATCGATGAACAGCGCAAGCCGTTCGTCTTTGTAAAACATAAAATGTCCTTCCGATAATTTTAGGTCTTGCCTGCATGGTGGAGTGTGAGTGGAATTCCAGACAAAACCGGATAACCTAGAATTTAAGGATTTATACGAATGCTTCAAGCCCGAAGACCTGACGTTAAGAATAGCAAAATATATGAAACCGATCAAGAATTGCTGATTGCCGTAGGGTCAAATCTGGGTTCGCAATATGGTAACGCTACGGAAACCGTCGCCGCCTCTGTAAACGCGATCGCAAATTCGGGAAGGCAGATCAGGGCTATCAGTCGCTTTTATGCAACGCCCTGCTTTCCAAAAGGTGCCGGTCCGGATTATGTGAACGCCGCTTTGGTATTGCGCGCGGCCGGGAAATCCATAAGCGGAGAACTGCACAACCTACACGCGATTGAGGCGGAATTTGGCCGATCGCGCAAGACACGCTGGGGAATGCGCACTCTGGATCTGGACCTACTGGCCGCAGGCGCTACCATTCGGCCAGACCGCGCGACTTTTGATCAGTGGCACAATCTGGACGAAGCCGCACAGCGGCGCGACGCGCCTGACACCCTGATTCTCCCGCATCCGCGCCTTCAGGATCGTGCATTCGTACTGGTCCCGCTTTGCGACGTGGCACCCGACTGGCGACACCCCGTTCTGGGACGATCCGTCGCAGAACTTTGCGCGGATCTGCCGGAAAACATGCGGCGCGAGGTGGTCGCGCTTTGAATCCCGGCTTGTCAATCGTGATTTGCCCCATTACATACACCGCTTGCCTAGGTGATATGAAAAACCACGGAGAGTTTAATGGCCCGCGTGACCGTCGAAGACTGCGTAGACAAGGTACCGAACCGTTTCGAGTTGGTGATGCTTGCATCCCACCGGGCGCGCGAAATCTCCTCTGGCGGGGCGATAACCGTGGACCGCGACAACGACAAGAACCCGGTTGTTGCGCTGCGCGAGATCGCGGACGAGACCCAATCCGCTGACGAACTGCGCGAGCGTCTGATCGAATCCAACCAGACCCAGATCGAGGTCGATGAGCCTGAAGATGACGCCATGGCGCTTCTGATGGGTGCTGAAGCTGACAAACCGGCCGATGACGACCTGTCCGAAGAAAAGTTGTTGCGCGCATTGATGGAAGCCCAAGGTCAGGGCTGATCTCGCGCAAGCGACCAGGGGATGAGGATAGGGGAATGATCCCGGCAGAAGACCTGATCGCGCTGGTTCATAACTATAATCCCAAGACCAACGAAAAACTGATCCGGGCGGCCTATGACTATGGCCGCCGGATGCATGACGGCCAGATGCGCCGCTCTGGCGAGCCGTATTTCACCCATCCCGTCGCCGTTGCCGCCATTCTGACAGAGCAGCAGCTTGACGATGCCACGATCATCACAGCCTTGCTGCATGATACGATCGAGGACACCAAATCCACCTATTCCGAAATCTCGCAGCAGTTTGGCGACGAAATCGCGATGTTGGTGGATGGCGTGACAAAGTTGACCAACCTTCAACTATCTTCGACAGAGACCCAGCAGGCCGAGAATTTTCGCAAACTGTTCATGGCGATGTCCAAGGATCTTCGGGTGATCCTGGTCAAGCTGGCCGACCGTTTGCACAATATGCGCACCATAAAGGCGATGCGCCCGGAAAAGCAGGTCCAAAAAGCGCGCGAGACAATGGACATCTATGCGCCGCTGGCCGGTCGGATGGGCATGCAATGGATGCGCGAAGAGCTTGAAGATCTGGCATTCCGCGTACTTAACCCCGAAGGCCGCGCCAGCATCATCCGCCGCTTCATCACCTTGCAAAGGGAAACCGGCGACGTCGTGCACCGGATAACCGGCGACATGCGCAAGGAGCTGGAAAAAGTCGGCATTGATGCCACAGTTTATGGCCGCGCGAAAAAGCCGTACTCAATCTGGCGCAAGATGCAGGAAAAAGAGATGGGCTTTTCCCGCCTCTCGGACATCTACGGCTTTCGCATCATCACACGGTCTGAAACCGACTGCTACGGCGCGCTTGGCGCGATCCATCAGCGCTGGCGTGCGGTGCCGGGACGGTTCAAGGACTATATCAGTCAACCCAAGACCAACGGCTATCGCTCGATCCACACCACTGTGTCGGGGCGCGACGGCAAAAGGGTCGAGGTGCAGATCCGCACCCGGCAGATGCATGACGTGGCCGAAACCGGGGTGGCGGCGCATTGGTCCTACCGCGACGGCGTACGCTCGGAAAACCCGTTTGCGGTAGACCCGGCGAAGTGGATTTCCTCGCTCACCGAACAGTTCAACGCCGAAGAGGATCACGACGAGTTTCTCGAAGCCGTGAAGCTGGAGATGTATTCCGACCAGGTTTTCTGCTTCACGCCCAAGGGCGACGTGGTCAAACTGCCCCGCGGAGCCACGCCTCTGGATTTCGCCTATGCGATCCACACCCGCATCGGCTCTGCCTGCGTGGGTGCCAAGGTGGACGGGTTGCGGGTGCCAATGTGGACGCGGCTGAAAAACGGCCAGTCGGTCGAGATCATCACCGCCGAGGGACAGGTGCCGCAAGCCACCTGGCTGGAGATCGCCATCACCGGCAAGGCCAAATCGGCGATTCGCCGGGCGCTGCGCGAGGTTGACCGGGAGCGGTTCATCAAGCTGGGGCGCGAACTGGCTCGTTCGGGGTTTGAGCATGTCGGCAAGAAGGCAAATGACAAGGTTCTGGAAACCGCTGCGCGCACATTGCGGCTTGAGGACCGGCAGACCTTGCTGGCCCGCCTGGGCAGCGCGGAACTGTCGGTGCGGGCCGTGGTTCAGGCCGTTTATCCCGACCTGGCCCCCAAGGAAGGCGAAAGCATCGAGCCGAAGCGTGCCGTCATCGGCCTTGCGCCGGGCCAAAGTTTTGAACGTGCGCCCTGTTGCCAACCCCTGCCCGGCGAACGGATTGTCGGGTTGACCCAACGCGGCAAAGGGGTGGTCGTGCATTCCATTGATTGCCCGACGCTGGCCTCTTACGAAGATCAGCCTGTCCGCTGGCTTGACCTGCATTGGCACTCTGGCAGCCATCCGGCGGCCTACACGGCGACGCTGGAACTGACGATAGGCAATGACGCGGGTGTGCTCGGTCGGATTTGCACATTGATCGGCGAACAGAAGGCCAATATCTCTGACATGCAATTTGTCGATCGCAAACCGGATTTTTACCGTCTTCTGATTGGTGTGGATCTGCGCGATGCCGAACATCTGCATTCCGTCGTCACCGCTTTGGCGGCGGAAAGCGATGTCGCGGCGATTTCGCGGCGTCGGGAGACAGCCCTGAGCATTGCGCAGGACAGCGCGGCGGAGTGAACGAAAGGACAAGGCTTGGTCTTCAAGCGGCGCGACAGACGGCCGATCTGGAAGATCGCACTCGAAGGTCTTTGGCCTCGTGGCGGGTGGGGCCGTGCCGCGCAATATGTCAAGCATCGCCTGCGCCGCCTGCCAGATTCCCCTGAAAAAATCGCGCGCGGCATTTTTGCCGGGGTCCTGACGACATTCACGCCATTTTACGGCATGCATTTTGTCGTCGCGACCCTGCTGGCCCTGACCGTGCGCGGCAATATCCTTGCCGCTTTGCTTGGCACGTTTTTCGGCAATCCGCTGACCTATCTGCCGATCGCCGTGATTTCATTGAAGACCGGCAACTTTCTGCTTGGCAACCGCCATCATCCGGCCAGTGCAGATCACGAATGGCTGGGCCGTAAATTCGTGGGCGCTGCCGCGGATCTAAAGAACAATCTGGTGGCCGTGTTCAGCGACAAGACTGCCGACTGGCACAACCTGTTGCGATTCTACGATGACATTTTCTTTCCCTACCTGATCGGGGGCATCCTGCCGGGCATCTGCGCCGGGTTGGTGGCCTATTACCTGTCCGTTCCGGTGATCCGGGCCTATCAGAAACGCCGCACCAGCAAACTGCGCGCCAAGTTGGAGAGCTTGCGAAAAAAAGCGGCGGCCAAGGCTGACGAGGCTGCAAAAGGCGAATAAGGTCCGACGAAAAGCACCTGAAAGGAACTCTGTCATGCCGCAATTGGACAAACTCCGTCTTGGCGTGAATATTGATCATGTCGCGACCGTAAGGAATGCACGCGGCGGCGGCTATCCCGACCCGCTTCGGGCGGCGAAACTGGCAGAAGACGCAGGTGCCGACGGCATCACGGCGCATCTGCGCGAGGATCGTCGACACATTTCAGACGCCGATATCGACGGGCTGATGGACGTGCTGACCGTGCCGCTGAACTTTGAAATGGCCGCCACTGACGAAATGCAGCGCATCGCCCTGCGTCACCGTCCGCATGCCGTCTGCATCGTGCCGGAAAAGCGCGAGGAAAAGACCACCGAGGGCGGGCTGGAAGTCGCGCGCGAGGAAAACCGGCTGGCGCATTTCATCGCTCCTCTGCGCGAGGCCGGTTGCCGCGTGTCCATCTTCATCGCCGCCGACCAGCGCCAGATCGAGGCCGCGCACAGGATCGGCGCTCAGGTGATCGAATTGCATACAGGTGCGTATTGCGATGCCCATGCAGAGGGACGCATGGACGATTGCACAACGGAGTTGGAGCGTATGCGCGAAATGTCCACCCTGGCGCATTCGCTGGGCCTAGAGGTCCACGCCGGGCACGGGTTGACCTATGACACGGTCAAACCCGTCGCGGCCTTTCCGGAAGTGATGGAGTTGAATATCGGTCACTTCCTGATCGGCGAGGCAATCTTTCGCGGCCTGACCCCGGCCATTGCCGAAATGCGCCGCCTGATGGATGAGGCACGCGCGTGAAAAGTGCCGGGAGTTTCTTTGTCGACCTTTGGCAAGGCCGATCAAAAAGCCCAGATGTCAGGCTCGTGCGTGCCGGATGATCCTCGGCATTGGCACTGATTTGGCGAATATCGACCGCATACAGGGCACGCTGGACCGGTTCGGCGACCGGTTTCGCAATCGTGTCTTCACCGAGACGGAGCAGCGCAAGGCAGAGCGGCGGGCCGATACGGCGGGCACCTATGCCAAACGCTGGGCCGCGAAAGAGGCGTGTTCGAAGGCGCTTGGCACCGGGCTGCGCATGGGGATCGCGTGGAAGGACATGGCAGTCAGCAACCTCGCGACCGGCCAGCCCGTCATGCAAGTCACCGGATGGGCCGCCGAACGGCTGGCGCAGATGACGCCTGCGGAACATGAGGCGATCATTCACGTCACCCTGACGGACGATCACCCTTGGGCGCAGGCTTTTGTCGTGATCGAGGCCCGGCCAGTCGCAGCCGGGGTTCATATCAGCGCTCCACCACCCAAGCCATGACGCTACAGCGCGCAAGCCCCGGCGCGGCAGGGCATGGCCGCTTGACACCCTTCGCCTGCCCCCTCATGTAGCGCCAGACCCACCTAGATCGGAGACCATCATGGCCGAAGCCAAACAGGGTAATTCCATTATCGAGACGATCAAGACCATCGTCTATGCCCTGCTGATAGCCGGTGTCTTTCGCACCCTGTTCTTTCAGCCCTTCTGGATCCCGTCCGGGTCGATGAAGGACACGCTTCTGATCGGCGACTTCCTGTTCGTCAACAAGATGGCCTATGGGTATTCCTACGCGTCCTGCCCGACGGTCCTGATCCCCGCGATCGGCATCAATATCGACGCCGAGGATATTTGCGGCTGGATGAAATCCGGCGATCCGTCCAAGGGCGGCGAACGGTTCATGGCCGGCGCGCCGGAACGCGGCGATGTGGTGGTTTTCCGTCACCCGGTGACAGGGCGCGACTTCATCAAACGGCTGACCGGTCTGCCGGGCGACAAGATCCAGGTCAAGGCAGGCGTGTTGCAGATCAACGGCGAGCCCGTGAAGCTAGAGCCCTCAGGCACGTTTGAAGAGATTGCAGAGCCGCAAGGCCCCCAACGGCTGCGCCCGCGCTGCGAAAACGGCCCCGTGGGCACAGGTGGTCTGTGCACCAAATCACGCTTTACCGAAACGCTGCCCAACGGCGTCAGCCACGATATTCTGAACATCGCCATGCAGAATTCCGACAACACGCCGGTCTACACTGTCCCCGAGGGCTTTTACTTCTTCATGGGCGACAACCGCGACAATTCCTCTGACAGCCGCGTGCCGCAGCAGGTCGGTGGCGTTGGCTTTGTGCCTTACGAAAACATCGTCGGCCGCGCAGATCGCATCATGTTCTCGTCCTCCGGGCGGTCGATGCTGTTTTTCTGGACCTGGCGGAGCGATCGTTACTTCAAGAGGGTCGAGTGAAACTGTCAGCCGACCTAAAGGCCCTTCAAGGCCGTCTCGGGCATGAGTTTTCCGACCCCGAACTGCTGATCCGTGCGGTTACGCATGGCTCTATCTCGTCTGCCCGTGGTGACAATCAGCGGCTGGAATTTCTCGGCGACCGGGTGCTGGGTCTGGTGATGGCCGAAACCCTGCTGGCCGGCGACAAAACCGCCAGCGAGGGCCAGCTTGCGCCGCGCTATAATGCGCTGGTGCGCAAAGAGGCCTGCGCAGACGTCGCGCGCCAGATAGATCTGGGTGCCGCGCTGAAACTTGGGCGCTCGGAACAGCTTTCCGGTGGGCGGCGCAAACAGGCGCTGCTGGGCGATGCGATGGAAGCGGTGATCGCGGCTGTCTACCTTGATGCTGGGGTCGAGGCGGCACGCGCAATGATCCTGCGGCTCTGGGGCGTCCGCATCGACACCGTTGACGAAGACGCCCGCGACCCCAAAACCTCGCTTCAGGAATGGGCGCAGGCACGCGGCATGCCCCCGCCCCGCTACGAGGAAACCGCCCGCACCGGCCCCGATCATGCCCCGGAATTCACCATCCGCGCGTCGCTGGCCGATGGCACCAGTGCCGAAGCAACGGCACCGTCAAAGCGGCAAGCCGAACAGGCCGCAGCCAGAACCTTGCTGGACGGTCTGGCGTGAGCGCTACCTGCCTCTCGCGGCGCAGCCATGAGTGACAACCTGCGCGGCAGTCTGTTGATGATCTTCGCGATGCTGGGATTCGGCATCGAGGACGCATTCTTCAAGGCGGCGACCGGGACAGGCGGGATCACCGCTGGCATGGCAACGCTGCAATTCGGCCTTCTGGCGATGGTGCTATACGCCGTCTATGCGAAGGCGCAGGGCGTGCCGGTCTGGACCACCGCGTATCTGAAAGCCGGCTTGATGATCCGCACCGGGTTCGAGATCGTCGGCCGCTTGTTCTTTGCGCTCAGCCTCGCCTACACGCCGCTTTCAACCACCTCGGCCATCCTACAGGCGGCGCCGCTTGTGGTGATGCTTGGCGCTGTATTCGTGCTGGGTGAACGCATTGGCCCCCGTCGCTGGGCCGCCATGGTGGTAGGCTTTGTCGGGGTTGTGCTGATCGTGCGCCCCTCGCCTTCGGGGATCGAACCCAACGCGATCTTCGCCCTGCTTGGCATGATCGGCTTTGCGGGCCGCGATCTGGCCACCCGCACCGCGCCCGCAACCGTTCACGCGGCACAGCTTGGGGTGCTGGGATTTGCCGTCGTTTCGCTGGCGGGGGTGGTCATCCTGTGCTTTGAGCCCGGAATGCCTGCGCTGCCCGCGCCGGGTGCCGCATTGTTGATCTGCGGCACGGCTGTGTCGGGCGTGCTTGGCTATACGGCCATGACCTACGCCATGCGCACCGGAGAGGTCGGCGTGATCGCGCCCTTCCGCTATTCCCGGCTGATCGTCGCGCTGATCCTCGCCTACACGCTGTTCGGCGAACGGCCCGACGCGATGACGCTGTCGGGCGCTGCGCTGATTGTCGGCGCAGGGATCTTTTCGCTGTTGCGTGATCGCAGGGCTGGCGCGAAGCCCGACTCTGCGCTACATCGCCTGTCTTGATAGCCAAGGAACCCCAATGACCACACGCGCCGGATTCGTCGCCCTGATCGGAGAGCCCAATGCGGGCAAATCGACGCTGACCAACCAATTGGTCGGCGCCAAGGTCAGCATCGTGACCCACAAGGTCCAGACCACGCGCGCGCGTATCCGCGGCGTGGCGATGGAAGGGGACGCCCAGATCGTGCTGGTCGATACACCCGGCATGTTCCGTCCGCGCAGACGGCTGGACCGCGCCATGGTTGCCGCCGCGTGGGGCGGTGCTGCGGATGCCGATATCGTCGTGCTTCTGGTCGAGGCGCATCGCGGCATCACGCCCGGCGTCGAAGCCATCCTGGAACGTCTGGCAGAGATCGGACAGGACGGCCACATTGCACTGGCGATCAACAAGATCGACCGGGTCAAATCCGACGTGCTTCTGGCGCTGTCCAAGGAACTGAACGACAGGTTTGCCTTTGCCAATACCTTCATGATTTCCGCCGAAAAGGGGTTTGGCTGCGCGGATCTGAAGGCCTGGCTGGGCGCGGAACTGCCCGAAGGCACATGGTTTTACCCCGAGGATCAGATCGCTGATCTGCCGATGCGCATGATCGCCGCCGAGGTCACCCGCGAAAAGCTGACGCTTCGTATGCATCAGGAATTGCCCTATCAGTTGACGGTCGAAACCGAGAACTGGGAAGAGCGTCCCGACGGTACGGCGCGTATCGACCAGATCATCTATGTCGCCCGAGACGGCCACAAGGGCATCCTGCTGGGCCACAAAGGCGAGACCATCAAGGCCGTGTCCAAGGCGTCACGCGAGGAGCTCGAAGAGTTTCTGGGCCGCCGTGTTCACCTGTTTCTGCAAGTCAAGGTGCGCGAGAAATGGCTGGAAGAGGCCGAGCGTTATTCCGAAATGGGACTGAATTTCCGCGACGGCAACGCCTGATCCATGGCTCGTCTGACGGCCGAGTTCTGGGTGCATGCCTATCTGGCACGGCTGCGGTTCCAAAACATCCCGGCCTTTGTGACGGCCCATGGGGATGACACCGCTGGTGCGGTTCTGGTCAAACTCAACACATTGAACGGGCGGGCCCAGGCGTTTCAACGCAGCTTTGATCTGATGAGCGGCGCGCGGGCCTGGGTCACGCTGGCCGAAGGTGATGAGGCGGAGGTTGATGCGGCAATCAGCAGGCAGCGGCGGTTCGATCCCGACCTTTGGGTGATCGAGGTCGAGGACCGTGACGGGCACCATCTGCTGGATGAGCCGGGTCTGTCCGACTGAGTGTTCCGTGCGCTGAAAGGGACGGAGCGAGGGGCCAGCCCCTCGCGCTCCCCGGAGTATTTTTACCAAGAAGAAGACAGGGGCGTTTTTGCGCGGTAACATACGCCCGGGCTGAAGCGGTGCGGCGGATAAGAACCCGCTTGCAGGCGGCACGGATTGCAGCACATTCGTACAGATGGATTGGCGCGACACAGGCATATTGCTTTCGGCCCGCAGGCATGGCGAGACAAGCGCCATTCTGGAGGTCTTTACGCCGGAGCGCGGGCGGCATGCCGGTGTCTTGCGCGGTGCGTCCAGTCGCAGGATGGCCCCGCTGCTGCAACCCGGCGCGCAGCTTGATCTTGCATGGCGGGCGCGGCTGGAGGATCAGCTGGGCAGCTTCACGGTCGAGCCGATGCGCGGGCGGGCGCATGAGGCGATGTCGGATCGGTTGATGCTGGCAGGGCTGAACGCCGTGACGACGCTGTTGCTGTTCTGCCTGCCCGAGCGTGAGGCCCATCCGGCGCTGTACCGCGACACCGAGACTTTGCTGGACCTGCTGGACCAGCCCCAGATTTGGCCGCTGGCCTATATGCGGTGGGAGATGTCGCTGCTGGAAGAACTGGGCTTTGGTCTTGATCTGCGGGTGTGCGCGGTGACGGGGACAACCGAGGGGCTGATCCATGTCTCGCCGCGGTCCGGTCGGGCGGTATCGGCCAAAGGCGCGGGCGAATGGGCGGACCGCATGTTACCATTGCCGCCGGTTTTGCGGGGGCAAGGCAGTGCCGAGGATGGCGAGGTGGCGCTGGCGCTTGGTACGACAGGGCATTTCCTGGCCCATCGCATCGCCGCAGATATGCTGCACAAGCCGTTGCCCGCAGCGCGGGCACGCTTCATCGAGGCGCTTCAGCGTCGGGCGCGACAGCAGTGAAAATCATTTCGCGCCCGGCATCATTGGTCAGAAGCAACGTGTCGCCCGCAACCTCGGACAGTGTCATCTGCGACAGCGCCGTGAAAAAGGCGGTTTCGGCCTGAAGTTCAGGGCAGGCGCGCCGGGTCGATATGATCGGTGACAGATCAAACCACGGATAGGGCGCGGACTGCGTCGCGCTCCAGCTGTTGCAGGGGGCTTTGCCGGTGACCGCGCCAGCGGTGCCCAAAGTCATCGTCGCCTCGGCGCTGTAATCGGCGCCATCCATGGCAGACAGACGCCACGTGCCTGCGCCACCATAGGACACAAGCGTTTCATCCTGATCACAGGCGGCCAGAGCCAAGAGCGGAACAAGCAGGAGTTTGTGCATATCAGGCACGTTATCCGATTCTTTCAGGGATGCAATTCAGCACCGCTCTTCCCTGTCCCGGTCAACCGCGCTAGAGCTAAGGCATGAAATGGACGTTGCCCAATATTCTGACCGTTTTGCGCCTGCTGGCCGCGCCCGGCATTGCCGTGATGTTCCTGTACTTCACGCGCCCCTATGCCGACTGGTTCGCTCTGGTGCTGTTCATTGCGGCCGCCGTGACAGACTGGTTTGACGGGCATTTGGCGCGCACGTGGAAACAGGTCACCAAGCTTGGCACCATGCTGGACCCGATTGCCGACAAGGCGATGGTGGTGATCGCGCTGATGGTGATCGTAGGGTATTCCTCGATGTCGCCCTGGCTGGTGTTGCCTGCGACGGTGATTCTGTTCCGCGAGGTCTTTGTCTCGGGTCTGCGCGAGTTTCTGGGCGACACGGCGGGCACGCTGAAGGTGACGAAGCTGGCCAAGTGGAAAACCACCGCGCAGATGGTGGCGATCTCGGTGCTGTTCGCGCAAGGCGTGTTCGAGCATTATCTCGGCATGTCGACCTTCGGGCTGGACCAGCCGCTGTTCGAGGAAATCATGGCGGGCCGCGAAGAGGATGTGCTGGGATTACGCTGGAAATATCAGGGGATGATCTGGGCCGGAAATCTCGGGGTCGCGTTGCTTTGGGTTGCTGCAACCCTGACGCTGATCACCGGTTGGGACTATTTCCGCAAGGCGGTCCCCTTTCTGAAGGATTGATGACATGGATGTGCTGTATTTTGCATGGGTGCGCGAGCGCATCGGCATTCCAAAGGAAACCGTCGAAACGCAGGCAAGCACAGTGACCGAACTGGTTGCTGAACTGAGTGGGCGCGAAGACCGCTATGCCGCTGCCTTTGCCGACATATCCGCGCTGCGGGTGGCTTTGGATCAGGAACTGTCGGATTTCGATGCCTCTCTGACCGGTGTGCGCGAGGTCGCGTTCTTTCCCCCGATGACCGGAGGCTAGGCAATGCGCATCGTTGTGCAGGAAAAGCCATTCGATTTCGGTGCAGAGGCCGCTGCATTTGCGACGGATCGGCACGATATGGGGGCTGTGGTCACATTTACCGGCATCGTGCGTGACATCTCCGGTGATCTGTCTGCCATGGAGATCGAGCACTACCCCGGCATGACCGCGAAGGCGCTGGAAAAGATCGCGACAGAGGCCGTCACCCGCTGGTCACTGGGCGATGCGCTGGTGATTCACCGCTATGGGCGCATGGTGCCGGGCGAGATGATCATGATGGTTGCAACGGCCGCCCCCCACCGCGCCGACGCGTTTGAGGCGGCGGAATTCTTGATGGATTACCTGAAATCACGGGCACCCTTCTGGAAAAAAGAGATCGGCAAGGACGGGGCCGAATGGGTCGCGGCCAAGGATGCCGATGAGGACGCGCTGACCCGCTGGTAGCAACGCCTCAGCTTTTGCCTTGGCTCATCCGTTCGACATAGGCGCGAAGCTCTTCGGATTCGTAGCGCGCATCACGCAGACCTTCCATTGCGGCGCTGCGCTCTGCCTCTGACTGCGCCAACTGGTTGGTCAGTTCAGCTTCGCGCTGTTGCAGATAGGTGATGGCCTGATCGCGGGTCTCTTCCGCATCGTGCAATTCCTGGCTCATCCGTTCCAATTCATCGACATCCGATTTGGAAACGCGGGTGAAGCGGTGCAGCAACCAATTGGCAAACCAACCCATGCAAAATGCCACGAACAGAATGATGGCCGTGGCCACCACAAATTCAGTTCTGTTCATCCTCTTGGGTCTCCTCGTTCTGGTCTGCGGCCGCGTCGGCCTCTGTCTCTGCGTCGGCCTCTGTCTCTGTCTCGGAACCGTCCTGAGATTCGGCATCTTCTTCTGTCACGTCCGGCCGGACCAGTTTGAATTCAATCCGGCGGTTGGCTTCGCGTCCGTCGGCACTGCCATTATCGGCGATCGGCTGGTCTTCACCGTAGCCCACCGCCCGGTATGAGGCGGTCAGGACCCGGCGGTTGCGCAGCGCATCCAGCACCGCTTGCGCGCGTTCCTGACTAAGCTGCTGGTTCATCGTTTCGCGGCCCTGACTATCGGTATGTCCGCCGATCTCAAGCGGGATGTCACCGCATTTCTTCAACAGTTCGGCAATATCGTCCAGGATGTCCTTGGCCGCACTGTCAAAGGTCGACGCGCCGGGCTCAAAGCTGATCTTGCGGTTGCCGATAATCTCGACGATGCCCGCCTCGCATTCATCGGGGGTAGGTATACCCAGCGTCGGATCAAGCTTTTCGAGGTAGGTCACCTTGATGTCGAAATCGGCACCTTCACCCAGCTTGGTCGACAACAATTGCGCAATCGTCGCGTTGGCGTCGACCAGTCCGGTATCGCCCGCAACCACGAATGTGTCGGGCGTGATCGTGACCGCGCCGTTTTTAAGTTGCGCCAGCGCTTCCAGCCCGGCCAGAACGCGGACCGACCACGAGGCGGGAAGCGTCTCGTCGATGCGGGCGGACATGCGGGACGCGCCGCTGCCGAACCGTGCCTTCGCATAGCTTTCGGCGGTCTGGCGTTCCAACGCGCCGGCAACCCGGCCGCGCATCTGCACGGCACCTTCGGGGCTGAGGGTGGCAACGAACTCGGGCGGTCCCTGTTCGCCCTCGTCCGGCGTTTCGGGCAGCACTGCCGTCAGTGCGAAAACCTCCGGCAGCGCGTTCTCCAGCTCTCCGACCACATGATCGAACACCCCGCGATCCGTGCCTTCGGGCACAAGCAGCGAAATATCGGCATCCGAGAAGGTGACGCTGCCGCCGCCGACCTCGGCCAGCGCGTTGATTGCCAGCTCCGCGGCCTGTGGCCAGGTCTTGGACGGAATGCCCAGTCCGATCGTGCAGCTGGCCTTTTCGTTCAGCCCGGCAGCATTTGCAGCGGCAAGGATACGGTCACGCCCCTCCTCGGTCCCGGCAGAGCAGGCATCGAATTTGGCTTTGCCGTCTTCGATCAGGAATCGCAGTGTGAAGGGGCTGATCACCGGGCGCGGGGCAGACAGATCCAGCGACAAGGTGACCTTGTCACCCGCCCGGCGCACCAGATCGCTTTCCATCTTGCGGCGCGTGGCATCGCTGTCAGTCATCGCGGTAATCTGCACCTGATCCGCCCCGACAGAGATTTTGGATCGCGGCAGATCTTCCAACGCCCACAGGCTGAAACGCAGCGCATCGGCCCATCCGTCCGGCGCATCGAAGCTGGCAACTTCCAGAAGATCGGACACCTGACCCGGATCATCGGCGATGTCGCGGACCTGGGACAGCAATGCCTCCCGGTCAGTGCTGGCCGGGACCAGACCGATCAACGAGATACCGGCATCGTTGCGCAGGATCTCGACCGAGAACCGGGGCGGTGCCAGATCGGCCGTGTCGGCCACGCCCATCTGATCCAGCACCCGAGAGGCATCGACCACGCGACCGGCGGCGCTGAGCGCATCAAAGCGGGCGGCTTCGGTCGGGGCCGTGCCGATCAGGAAAATCTGCAACCCGTCGGAATCCACATCCGCCCAGGTCAGTGCGGCCTTGTCGAGTTCCTGACGCACCTCTTTGATGGAATTGTTTTCGATGACACGGACAGAAAAGTAGGCCGCGACCAGACAAAGCAATGCCGCGAGGCCAAAGGCCAATAGCGAAATGAACAACTTTGACAAACGCATGGGCATTCCAAGCAGCGTGGAGTTGGCTTCTGATACAGCCAGCGCCGGAGGGGTGCAATCACGCGAAAAGCGCTACGGCGAAAAACAGCACAGGCAGCAGGCCGGCATTTCGGTTGGACCGGAACAACATCAGCAGCCGGTCATTGTCGTCGGGGTCGAAAAGGCGCAACTGCCACAGCATATGCCCGACAAAGCCAAGCGCGCCTGCGATGGCCACGACCAGCGTCAGCGTCTCTGCGCGCGGAATCGCGGCAAGGATGGCCAGCACCATCAGGGCCACGCTGAGCTTCATAAAGCGCGCCAGCCATTTCGGGCTGGTCTCGCCGAACAGGCGCGCGGTGGATTTTACCCCGATCAGCGCGTCATCCTCGGCGTCCTGATGGGCATAGATCGTGTCATAAAACAGCGTCCACGCCATCCCCGACAGATACAGGATCACCGCGGGCCATTCCAGAACACCGCGATGCGCGGTCCAGGCCAGCAACGCGCCCCAGTTGAAGGCGATGCCCAGAAACACCTGCGGCCACCATGTGAAGCGTTTGGCAAACGGGTAGATCGCCACAGGCCCCAATGCGATCACGCCAAGCAGGATCGCCATCGGATGAAAGCTGAGCAGGATGGCGAAGGCCACCAGCGCCTGCGCCGCCAGCCAAGCCAGCGCTTGGCCGACGCTGACCTGCCCCGATGGGATCGGCCGCGACGCCGTGCGCACCACGGAGCCGTCGATATGACGGTCGGTGATGTCGTTCCATGTGCAGCCCGCGCCGCGCATCAGAATCGCACCGATGCCGCAACCCGCAAAGATCCACAGATCCTCCCACCGCGTCTGCCCGTCCGACAGCATCGCCAGCAACAGCCCCCACCAGCACGGCAAAAGCAGCAGCCATGTGCCGATCGGGCGGTCCAGACGGCTGAGCCGGAAATAGGGACGTGCGGGTTTGGGGGCGAGCCTGTCCACCCAATTGCCGCGCACGGCGTCGGAAACCTGTCCTTCGGCCTCTGGCATCGGCGGTTGGTCGGGCATATGTTGCGCTCCATGACGGCAAAGATACGGCTCTATGTAGATCACCCGCTGGGGGAAGGGCAATCACTCGCCCTGACGCGCGACCAGGCACATTACCTATTTGCGGTGATGCGGCTAGCCGTGGGCGACGGTGTGCTTGTGTTCAACGGGCAGGATGGCGAGTGGCGCACCGATGTGGCGGTCGCCAACAAGCGCAACGGCGTGCTGGTTTGCCGCGCGCAGACCGCGCCGCAGCGCAACCCGCCCGACCTGTGGCTGCTCTTTGCCCCGATCAAGAAGGCCCGCACCGATTTCATCGTTGAAAAGGCGGCAGAGATGGGCGCCGCGCGGATCATGCCCGTCCAGACGCGCTTCACCAATTCCGAACGAATTCGGCAGGATCGGCTGCAAGCCCATGCCGTCGAGGCCGCCGAACAATGCGGCGGAACATTCGTGCCCGAAGTCACCGATCTGGCCAAGCTGGACGCCGTTCTGGACGACTGGCCCGCGGATCGCCAGTTGATGTTCTGCAATGAGGCCGAGGCCGGCGCGGCCACGCGGCTCGCCAAAGCGACGCCCGGCCCTTGGGCGATTCTCATCGGTCCCGAGGGGGGATTTTCCGAAGCAGAGCGCGCGCGCCTGTCCGCTCTGCCGCAAGCGCATGTCGTCAGTCTTGGTCCCCGCATCCTGCGCGCCGACACCGCAGCCGTGGCCGCGATGACGCTTTGGCAAATGGCGCTGGGGGACTGGCAATGACGTCGCGCGCCAAGGCTGCGACATGACCCTGCTGCGCCGCGAGGCCAAGGCCGCGCTTTGGCGCTGGCGCGAAACCATCACCGGGGTCGCGGTGGCCGCACTTGGTCTGCATTGGGTCGTCAACCTTTGGGGCCTTCTCAACTGGATGGGGTATCCGGTGCTGCTGATCGGCATCGCACTGACCGTCATGGGCGTGCAGCGTGCGCGCTTTCGCACCAAGGAGGTCGCGCCGGGCGTGGTGCAGATCGACGAGGGCCGGATTTCTTATTTCGGGCCATTGTCGGGCGGCATTGCCGACCTGGCCGATCTGCGCTCGCTGGCCATAGATCCGGGATCGAAGCCCCCGCATTGGGTCTTGTCGCGACGCGGCGAACCTGACCTGCACATCCCGCTGGGCGCTGCCGGTGCCGATGCGTTGTTCGATGCATTTGCCGCCCTTCCCGGCATCCGTACGGAACATATGTTGCGGCAAATGCAGGCCGGTGGCACCGAGCGCATTATGATCTGGCACCGCGCCGACATGCCCCGCCCATCCGCCCGGCTGCATTGACAGCCCCGCCATTTCCCCCCATCCCTGTGATCTGACACGAACAGACCCTGCAATTCGGAGCCTTGCCAAATGTCCATTCCACAGTCCGGCGGCGGCCCGGTTGAACACAAAGATCAGCTGACAGACTACCTCGCCTCCGGCTGCAAGCCGAAAGAGGACTGGCGCATCGGCACCGAGCACGAGAAATTCGGCTACTGCAAGGACACGCTGAAACCCCTGCCATATGAGGGCGAACGGTCCATTCTGGCGATGCTGGAGGGTCTGCGCGACCGCCACGGCTGGGCCCCTGTCGAAGAGGCAGGTAAGCTGATCGGGCTGGAAAAGGACGGTGCCAATGTCAGTCTGGAACCCGGCGGCCAACTTGAATTGTCCGGCGCACCGCTGGAAACCATCCACGAGACCTGCGACGAGGTGAACGCCCACCTGCGCGACGTGAAAGACATCGCCGATGCGGTCGGCGTGGGGTTCATCGGTCTGGGCGCGGCCCCGATCTGGACGCATGACGAAATGCCGATGATGCCCAAGGGCCGGTACCGGCTGATGAACGAATACATGGACCGCGTCGGCACCATGGGCAAATCCATGATGTACCGGACCTGCACCGTGCAGGTGAACCTCGACTTCTCGTCCGAGGCGGACATGGTCAAGAAGATGCGCGTGGCCCTCGCCCTGCAACCCGTAGCGACAGCGCTTTTTGCCAATTCACCGTTCTTCGAAGGCCGCCCCAATGGCCACAAAAGCTGGCGCAGCCGGATCTGGCGTGACCTTGACCCGGACCGCACCGGCACGCTGCCATTTGTCTTTGACGATGGTTTCGGGTTCGAGGCCTGGGTGGATTATGCGCTCGATGTGCCGATGTATTTCGTCTACCGCGACGGCAAGTATATTGACGCGCTTGGCCAGTCCTTCCGCGATTTCCTGAAAGGCGAACTGCCCGCCCTGCCCGGCGAAATCCCGACCCTGTCGGATTGGGCCGACCACCTGACCACGATTTTCCCCGAAGCACGGGTCAAGAAATTCCTTGAGATGCGCGGTGCCGATGGCGGCCCGTGGCGCAGGCTTTGTGCGCTGCCCGCCTACTGGGTCGGGCTGCTCTACGATCAGACCGCGCTGGATGCCGCCTGGGATCTTGCAAAGGACTGGGACGCCGAAACCCGCGAGGCTTTGCGCGTGGCCGCCTCGCAGGACGCGCTTCAGGCCAAGGTCGGGGGGATCGACATGCATGACTTGGCCCGTCAGACCGTGGAGATTGCCGAAGCCGGACTGAAAGCCCGCGCGCGCCCCGGCGCAGGTGGGCTGGTGCCTGATGAAACCCATTTCCTGAATGCCCTGAAGGAAAGCGTCGAATCTGGCAAAACCCCCGCGGACGAGTTGCTTGAGCATTATGCAGGTGACTGGGACGGCGATCTGACGCGCGTTTACGCTCAATACAGCTACTGACGCCGCCGCGACATGCCACAGCACCCCAAATCATGGGGGCTGCGCGATCTTGCGACGCTATATTGCCAGGCGCGATCAAGATGAACCGCAAAGGGGGCCGGGGCGCAACAGATGCGGCGCAACCTTCATGGAACGTCCAACCCCTCCCGGAACACGGCGGTGCGATCCGCTTGCGCGCAACTGACAGCGGTCATATTGTTTAACCAATTCCCGAAGAGGTCAGCAGATGCCATTCCAGAAGGTTCAGCCAGAAAAGCTATCAACGTCGGTCGCGCGACAGATCGAAAAGCTGATCCTGCGCGGCGTATTGCGCCCCGGCGAACGCTTGCCCCCCGAGCGTGAGTTGTCGGAGCGGCTTGGCGTGTCACGGCCATCGCTGCGCGAGGCGGCAGCGGACCTGCAAAACCGTGGTCTTCTGGCCAGTCGCGCCGGTGCCGGTATTTATGTGGCCGACGTGCTGGGCTCTGCCTTCTCGGATGCGCTGATAAAGCTCTTTGCGACACATGATGAGGCGGTGTTCGATTACCTGTCGTTCCGCCGTGACATGGAAGGATTGGCGGCAGAGCGCGCCGCGCGCCTGGCATCGGACACAGATCTGAAAGTCATCCAATCGGTTTTCGACAAGATGCAGGCCGCCCATGCCAAGCGCGATCCGAGTGACGAGGCAGGACTCGATGCGGATTTCCACCTCGCCATCATCGAATCCAGTCACAACGTTATCATGCTGCACATGATGCGGTCGATGTATCAGCTGTTGCGCGAAGGCGTGTTCTACAATCGCCGGATCATGTTCCAACGACGGACCACGCGTGAAACGCTGCTGGACCAGCATCGTCAGATCAACAACGCCCTTCAGGCCCGCGATCCTGATGCCGCGCGCAAGGCGGTAGAAGACCATCTGAATTACGTCGAGAGCGCCTTGACCGAGCATCGCAAGGCCGAACGCAATGAAGAAATCGCCCGCCAGCGCTTTGAACACGAACAAAGCCGCACTTGACCTCGGCGCATCCCGGCTTGGCAAATCAACCGGTGGGCTTTGTCATCGCGTCACCTCCGGCAGCGGTGCTTATGGCATCGCCCGCAAACCCGGTCTGTTTCAGGCAACAAGCGCATCAGTCCGTTGGCGCACGCGGCTCCGTTCGGGACAATTTTTCCACCCATTTTAATTGCTTCGGCAGGCAGACCTTGCGCAAATCATAGTGCTCCACCACGAGTTCTCGTGCGGCCTTGCCCATGCGCGTCCGCGTCTCCGGGTCGTCCAGCAATTCGCAGAGTCTGTCGACCAAAGCGTCCTTGTCGAAGAAATCCACCATCCAGCCGGTTTCGCCCTCGGTCAGGACCTCTTTCACAGGTGCCGTATCGCTCGCCAGAATTGCGCTTTCGCAGGCCATCGATTCCAGCAGCGACCAGGACAGGACAAACGGATAGGTCAGGTACACATGCGCCCTGCTGACCTGCATCATCGACAGGAAGCGGTCATAGGGCACGCGGCCAAGGAAATGCACCCGCGCCCAGTCCTCATCTGAAATCTGCCCGCGCACCTCGTCAATATAGATCTGCTTCCATGTCTTGCCCGCAGGCGCGCGCGCGCCATAGCTGACCTCATCGCCGCCCAGCATCACCACCTGCGCCTCTGGCCGCCGTTTCAAGATCTGCGGCAGCGCGCGCATGAAGATGTGATAGCCGCGATAGGGTTCCAGATTGCGGTTGATGAAGGTCACAACCTCGTCGTCACGGGTCAGGACGCGACCGCCCGTCACCTCCAGCCTTGCCGCCGGGTCGGGCTTTACATCCTCGGTATTCACCCCGTCATGCACCACCGTGATACGCTTGCGGTAATGGTCGGGGAAGGTATCGGCCTGAAACTGCGTCGGGCTGATACCCAGATCGATCACTTCGGAATGCAACCGGTTGTTGAGGTTTTTCAGCCGGATCCGCAGCGCGTCCTGTTCGGCAGCAGGCGTCGGGAATTCCGGATCGAACCCCAGAAACGGTTGCGCGGACAGGTGGTAAAGCTCGCAATACAGACCCAGACGTGCACCCGGCCACACATCTTTGAGAAACAGGCTTTCGCCCCAGCCGTGATGGGCCAGGATCATGTCAGGCTCGAACCCCTGCGCCTTCAGCGCCATCGCCGCAGCGTAACAGCTGTGGCCGCGCAACAGTTTTGTCTCGAAGTCGGACAGCCAGGGATGAATATCGCGCGACGACGCACCGGTGATCTTGTAGGGGATGACCTGCACCCCCTGCCATTTCACAGGTTTGTCCACCTTGGGTGTCAGCGCCACGATCTGATGCCCCATCTGCACCAGAACCGGCGCAATATGCTTGTACTGACCGGGGAAATTCTGGTGGATCAGCAATATCTTCATGGCAATAATTTCCTGCAAACCGACACCGCCCTGTTATATCCGGCTGCCGGAAAGAGGCAAACTCTACGAGCCGGGCCGAACCGATTTGCCCAGAGGCACTTTACCCGGACGCCCCATGGTCCTATCACCCATGCGACTGCAAAGACGCCCGCCTGCCCAAAGGAATCCCCACATGTCCCGCTACACCCCCGCCGAAATCGAGCCGAAATGGCAACAGGCCTGGGAAGAGGCCGGAACCTTCACCGCCACGCGGGAGGGCGACAAGCCGAAATACTATGTGCTCGAAATGTTCCCCTACCCGTCCGGGCGCATCCATATCGGCCATGTGCGCAACTACACGATGGGCGACGTGATCGCGCGGTACAAGCTGTCCACCGGGCATAACGTTCTGCATCCGATGGGGTTTGACGCGTTCGGAATGCCTGCCGAAAACGCCGCCATGGCGATCGGCGGTCACCCCAAGGACTGGACCTATTCCAACATCGACACGATGGTTGAGCAGATGAAGCCGATGGGCTGGTCTCTGGACTGGACCCGGATGTTCGCGACCTGCGATCCGGAATATTACGGTCAGCAGCAGGCGCTGTTCATTGATATGCTGGATAGCGGACTGGTCTATCGCAAGAACGCCGTGGTCAACTGGGATCCGGTGGACATGACGGTGCTGGCCAATGAACAGGTGATCGACGGCAAGGGCTGGCGGTCGGGTGCCGAGGTGGAACGCCGCGAGCTGACGCAGTGGTTCTTCAAGATTTCAGACATGTCGGAAGAGCTGTTGGACGCGCTGGACGGGCTGGATGACTGGCCCGCCAAAGTGAAGTTGATGCAAGCCAACTGGATCGGCAAATCGCGCGGGCTTCAGTTCAGCTTCAGTCTGATCGACGGACCGCATGGCATGGACCGGGTCGAGGTTTACACCACACGCCCCGACACGCTGATGGGGGCGTCTTTCGTTGGTGTCTCGCCCGATCACCCGCTGGCCAAGCAGCTGGAGCGTGAAAACCCTGAAATTGCCGCCTTTTGCGCCGATGCGCGCCGCGGCGGCACAACCGCCGAGGCGTTGGAGACGGCTGAGAAAAAGGGCTATGATACCGGCCTCAAGGTCATGCATCCCTTTGATAACGGCTGGGAGCTGCCGGTCTATATCGCCAACTTCATCCTGATGGATTACGGCACCGGCGCAATTTTCGGCTGCCCGGGGCACGACCAGCGCGACCATGATTTCTGTGTGAAATACGATCTGCCGATCGTGGATACCTTCCTGCCGCTCGAAGGCGCGCATGACATTCAGGCAGACCCGTTCGTGCCCGCAAAGACCGAACAGGTCCGCTATACCCGTCTGATCGCAGGCACAGAGGTTCAGACAGGCGATGAGGCCGTAGATGCCGCCGTCGATTTCTGCGAAGCAAATGGCGTGGGTCAGGGCGTCACCAAGTTCCGCCTGCGCGACTGGGGTCTCAGCCGTCAACGCTATTGGGGGTGCCCGATCCCCGTCGTGCATTGCGAAACATGCGGCGTCGTGCCCGAGGCCAAGGAAAACCTGCCGATCAAACTGCCCGATGATGTCAGCTTTGACGTGCCGGGCAACCCTCTGGATCGTCACCCGACCTGGCGCGATTGCACCTGCCCGAAATGTGGCGCGGCGGCGCAGCGCGAAACCGATACGATGGACACATTCGTGGACAGTTCGTGGTATTTCGCGCGCTTCACCGCACCGCGTGCCACCACGCCCACAGATATGGCCGAGGCCGAATACTGGATGAATGTCGACCAGTATATCGGCGGTATCGAACACGCGATCCTGCACCTGCTGTATTCGCGTTTCTTCGCGCGTGCGATGATCCAGACCGGTCACCTGCCCGAAAAATGCGCCGAGCCGTTCAACGCGCTGTTCACGCAAGGCATGGTCACACATGCGATCTATCAGACGCGCGACGAAAACGGCCGCCCGGTCTATCACTACCCCGAAGATGTGGATCTGCGTGACGGCAAAGGGATTCTGAAGGACGGCACCGAGGTAGAGATCATCCCGTCGGCCAAGATGTCCAAGTCCAAGAACAACGTCGTCGATCCGGTGCAGATCGTCCAGCAATACGGTGCCGATACCGCGCGCTGGTTCGTGCTGAGCGACTCGCCCCCGGAACGCGACGTGGAATGGACCGCCAGCGGTGCCGAGGCCGCCAGCAAGCACCTTGCCCGCGTCTACCGCATCGCCGCAGAAATCGCCGGGGACCAGACCGGCCCACAGGACGGGGACGAAGCCCTCCTGCGAGAGATGCACAAGGCCATTCACGATGTGACGATGGGTGTGGAAAGCTTCGGCTTCAACGCCTCTATCGCGCGGCTTTATGCCTTCACCAATGTTCTATCCAAGGCCAAGGCCGGAGCGGCGGCGAAACGCGAGGCCATGCGGGCACTGGCGCAGCTGATGTCACCGATGACGCCGCATCTGGCCGAGGAAATCTGGCAACTGCTGGGCGGCGAGGGCCTGATCGCCAATGCGGCATGGCCCGTCGCGGATGACGCGATGCTGGTCGAGGACAGCATAACCCTGCCCATTCAGGTCAACGGCAAGCGCCGCGGCGAGATTACCGTTGCCAAGGACGCCGACAAAGCCGAAGTTGAGAAACTGGCACTGGCGCATGAGGCCGTGCTGCGGGTGCTGGATGGTGCCCAACCGAAGAAAGTCATCGTGGTTCCGGGACGGATCATCAACCTTGTCGTCTGATCGCCGCCTCTTCCTGCTGTCTGCGCTGGCCCTCGGGGCCTGCGGCTTCACGCCCGCCTACGGGCCAAGCGGCGGCGCATCCGCCTTGCAGGGGCAGGTGCGGCTTAACGCGCCCGGTGGCCGGGCCAGCTATCTGCTCAACCAGCGGCTGGAAGAACGCCTTGGCCACGCGCCAACCGGCAGATACGCTCTGAGCTATGCGCTCAAGACCGGACGGGACGACCTTGGGACAACCTCTGAAGGCGTGACCTCGCGCTATCACCTGTCGGGATCGGCCACCTGGTCGCTGACCGACACGGATGAACGTGTCGTGGCCTCCGGCAAGGTGGACAGCTTTTCGTCCTATTCGCCCACCGGATCGACCGTCGCAACGCGGGCATCGCAACGCGACGCCACCGCAAGGCTGATGATCATTCTCGCGGATCAACTGGTCGATCAGCTGCTTCTTCAGGCCTCGGACCTGCCGGCATGAAACTGTCCGCGCGCGATGCGGCGGGCTATTTTGCAAAGCCCGACCCGGCCAAGACCGGCCTGCTGATCTTTGGCGCGGATGCGATGCGCGTCGCGCTGAAACGTCAGCAGGTGATTGCCGCCCTGATCGGCCCGCAAGGCGAAGAGGAAATGCGGCTGACCCGCCTGCCCGCCGCTGATCTGCGCAAGGACCCCGCGGCACTGTCCGACGCGATCAAGGCGCAGAGCTTTTTTCCCGGTCCGCGTGTTGCCTTTCTGGAAGAGGCCACGGACGGGATCACCAAGGTGGTAACAGCGGCGCTTCAGGACTGGCAACCCGGCGATGCGCAGGTGATCGTCACCGCCGGGCAGCTAACCGCGAAATCCGCCTTGCGCAAACTCTTTGATGGGCACCCCAACGCCTATGCAGTTGGCATTTACGACGACCCACCCAGCCGGGCCGAGATTGAGGCGGATCTCAAACGCTCTGGCCTGCCCGCGCCATCGCCCGACGCGATGGAGGCTTTGACGATGCTGTCGCGGCAGCTTGATCCCGGCGATTTCCGGCAGACGGTCGAAAAGCTGGCGCTGTATCTGCTGGATCAGGATGCACCCGCAACGCCCGAGGATGTGGCAGCCTGCGCCCCCAGCTCTACCGAGGCAGAGGTGGATGATATCCTGAACATCGTGGCCGAGGCGCGCACCGGCGAGATTGGCCCGGTCATGGCGCGATTGCAGTCACAAGGCACCAACGCGGTTGCCCTGATGATCGGCGCGACGCGGCATTTCAAGATCCTGCACAAGGTCGCATCGGACCCCGGCGGCGCTGGATCGGGTATCGGCAAGCTGCGCCCGCCGGTGTTTGGCCCGCGTCGCGACCGTGTGATGCGTCAGGCGCAAAACTGGGGCACCGCGCGGCTGGAACAAGCGATGACAATGCTGACGGATACAGAACTGCAACTTCGCTCTGCCGGTCAGCATGCTCCGACCATGGCGCTGGTCGAGCGAGTGCTGATTCGGCTGTCGATGCTGGCGCGCCGCTAGCACCGGATTGACCACACCGTGGCGGGGGCAGGTTCGCAAATCTCAGCCGGACATTTGTTGCCAAATCTTGTCGCGACCCGTTTGCGGGCTTGTGACGGCAAGGCACAGCGCGCAGTCTGGCCACCAAAACGGCAGGAGAGATCTTCATATGTATACGGTTATCGGTGGCGTTCAGAGCCGCACGTTCAGGGTTCTGTGGTGTCTGGAAGAGTTGTGCGTGCCGTTTGAACATCGCCCCGCCGCGCCGCGTTCCGAAGAAGTGACCTCTGTCAGCCCGTTGGGCAAGATCCCGGTGCTGCTGGAAGGCGACGCGGTGATCCCTGATTCGACCGCGATAATGACCTATCTGGCGGATAAGCACGGCGCGCTGACCTGTCCGGCTGGCACGCTGGAACGGGCGCATCAGGATGCGCTGACCTTCCGTATCCTCGACGAGGTCGACGCGATCCTGTGGGCGGCAGCACGGCACAGTTTCATTCTGCCGAAAGAAGAGCGGGTTCCCGCGATCAAAGACAGCCTGAAGCTGGAATTTTCGCGAAATCTGGAACGTCTGACGGGTGAAATCCGTGGGCCGTTCCTGATGGGCGAGGATCTGACGATCCCGGACATCATTCTGGGCCATTGTGGTGGTTGGTCTCGCACCGCAAAGTTCCCCGATGCCCCGGCAGAGTTTGTGAACTACCTCAAACGCCTGCGCGGCCGTGCAGCGTTTCAACGCACCGTTGCCTATGGCGGCTGACCCCTCGGCTTGCCTGGCCCCGACCGCGCGCCCCGTTTAGCGCCCTGCCGTTGGCCACGAACTGCTCACGAACCGGCCAGGTCGGTGTCAGCCATGCGCCGCAGCAGCGCGGCCCGCATGCAGCCCCGTGGCAAGGCACGCCGTCAGGAGATAGCCGCCGGTGGGCGCTTCCCAGTCCAACATCTCGCCCGCAGCGAAGATGCCCGGCATCGCCCGAAGCATAAGCCCATCGTCCAGCGCATCGAACGGTACCCCACCGGCGGTGGAGATTGCCTCGTCCAGCGGGCGCAGCCCGGAATGACGGATCGGCAAAGCCTTGATCTGCTGGGCGAGCACTTCGGGAAAGTTTGACAGCGGACCTGCGTATTCCATCAACAGCGCGATTTTCTGGGGCTCCAATTTAAGCACTTTGCGCAGATGGTTGGTGTAGCTGGTCTTGCCGCGTGGTTTTGCAATACGGCTCGCGATGTCGCCCGCGTCACGATCCGGGGCAAGGTCGAGGATCAGGTCTGCGCCACCGCGCAGCGCTGGTGTCAGCGCGTAGATGCCCCCACCTTCCAAACCGCGCGCAGAGATCATCGCCTCGCCCCGCAGGCTGTCTTTGCCCGCCGTCAGAGCGATGTTTTTCAGCGGCGCACCAAAATGGCGGGTCATATGCGGCGTCCAGTCAATGCGAATACCCGCATTGGACGGCTGGAATGGCGCAAGGTCGACCCCCTGCCCGACAAGCATCGCCGCCCACGCCCCGTCAGAGCCAAGCCGCGCCCAGCTGGCACCGCCCAAGGCAAGCACCGTCACCTGCGCGTCGATTGTCTGTTGGCCGTCCGGCGTGTCGAACGTCGCCGCCGAGTCCTGCCAACCGGTCCAGCGCCAGCGTCTTTGCAACGTGACGCCCTTTTCGGTGAGCCGCGCCAACCAAGCCCGCAATAGCGGCGAGGCCTTCATCGCCTTGGGAAAGACCCGCGCCGTCGACCCGGTGAAAACCTCTTGCCCAAGATCACGCGCCCAGGCCTGCACGTCTTCAGGCCCGAACGCAGCCAGCGCCGCGCGCAGTTGCGGCGGCATTTCAGGATAAGAGGCCAGAAAGCTGGCCAACGGCTCGTCCCGCGTCAGGTTCAGACCGGACTTGCCCGCCATGAGGAATTTGCGCCCGAACGACGGTTTGGCGTCTGCCACGGTAACCTGGCGTCCGGCATCGGCCAGCGCCTCTGCCGCCATCAACCCGGCGGGACCGCCCCCGATGATCAGCGCGTCGGTCACGCCTCTGCCTGTCGTTCTGGCAGCTGCTGCGTGCCTTTCAGCTCGATCACGCGATGCGGATAGGGGATCTCGATGCCATTGTCCTTGAGCGCGTTCCAGATCAGGAACAGCACGTCGGAGGTGAATTTGTTCGGCCCGTCATCCAGCCCGTTGACCCAGAATTCGACGGCAAAATCGATGCCGGAATCGCCAAACCCGCGCAGTTCGCAATCCGGTGGGTAGGGCGCTTGCAGAATGCCCGGATGGGTGGCGACCGCAGTCTCGATGATCGCGGGCACGGCGTTGATGTCAGTGTCGTAGGAGACGCTGAACGGTGCCTCGTAGCGGTTTGCGGACCCGCTGTCAGAATAGTTGACGACGCGGGTGGTGATGAAATCCTCGTTCGGCACCACGACCCAGCGGCCATCGAAGGTTTCCAGGATCATCGCACGGGCGGTGGTCTTGACGATGGTGCCGGACTGGCCGTCATCCAGCTCGACAAAGTCGCCGACCGTGGCCTGCCCCTCGATCAGCAGGATCACGCCCGAGATGAAGTTCGCGGCGATCTTTTGCAGACCAAAGCCAAGCCCCACACCGATCGCCCCCCCCAGCACGGCGAGCGAGGTCAGCGAAATGCCCATGATGTTCATCAACAGCAGAAAGGCGGCCCCGAAAATGGCAATCTCGGCGGCTTTCGCGGCAAGCTGTCGTGTCGCCGGGCGAAGTTCTTCCTGCTTTTGCAGGTAGGCGGAGGATTGATCGTTGGACCAGCGCCCCAGCCAGAACAGCAACGCGCCCGCGATCAGCCCCCGCACCAGCGCCATCACCGAAAAGGTGATATTGCCCATCTGGATGGTCATCGCGTTCAACTGCGCAGAGGCCGCATCGAGCAGGCCCAATGTGTAAAGCGCCATCACCGGCAGCAGGACATACCGGCCTAGCAGCTTCAGGAACGGATCCCGGATGGTCTCGTTGACAAGGACGCGCGCCGCGAGGAACAGGAACACCCGTTTGCCAAAGGCGATGACGGCCGTGGCACCAAAGGCCGAAAGCGTGATTGCTTCGCCAATCGCGGTGAAGGCATAGGCAAGAAGCGGCAGTAGGAGCGGCAGAAACAGCAGCGCAAAACGACGCGCGCTTGCGATGATGTTGCGCTGTGCCGGTGTCGGCGTCAGAAAATTTCTCAGGAATGGGATCAGACGCCGCGACAACAGCACCGCCAGAACATAGGCAAGGGCGAGCAAGGCCAATTGCGACCACGAGGCCGGCTGCACGATCCACGCAAGCGCGATCTGCCAACCCTGCAACGCATAGGCAGCGACGGTCTGCACCAGTTCCGGCTGCTGCGACAGATCCCAGTTCATGTTCAAACCCCTGACGCCGCCCCTACCCGGTCACCGTGTAGCCAAACAGCCGCCTCGGCCACAAGAAAGATTTTGTGTCTCCAAGGCTTCTGGTCCTGCCTCCGCCAAATTGTGCCGACGGGAGCGGTTCGGCGTCATGCGGTTGTCATGTCCAGCGTGATGGAATGTTGAAGATCATCAACACCCGTATTGTCGCTTTGATGGAAAGCGACTTGCGAGATTTCTGACGTGCCCCTTCAGCAAAGCATCTCCTTGATCCCTCGGGCAATGGCGGGGTCAGCCGCCAGACTGTCAGCGCTAAGCGCGCGCGCTTCGTCGATCAAACTCTCGGGCGCGACCAGACGGTCTATCAGCCCCCATGTCTGCGCCTCTGACGCCTCGATTTTTTGTCCGGCCATCAGGATCATCGACGCCCGCGACCGCCCGATCAGATCAATCATGCGGCGCGGGTCCGAGGGTTGCGGCAGGAATCCCAGTTTCATCACCGGGTAGAACACCTTCGCCGACGGCACCGCGATCCGGATGTCGCAGGCCAGCGCCATCCCCATCGAACCACCGGCGATTGTCCCGTTCAGTGCGGCAATGCTGAGGCCCGGCAAGGCTGCGATGGCGCTGGACAAGCGTTCCCATAGCGGGCTGGTGGCCATGCCCGCGCGCGCGGCCTCCAGATCGGCGCCGGCAGAGAACACCTTGCCCGTACCAGTCAGGATGAGGGCCTTTGCCTCTTGGGCCGCCTCGGCAATCTCTGCCAGTTCTTCCAGCATTCCCGGCGTCAGCGAGTTTGCCTTGTCTGGGCGATTGATCCGCGCGATCCACAGCCCGTCCTCTTTTTCTAGAACGATCATGTCAAGCCGACCTGTTTGCGGATGTCTTCGTCGCGCAGCGAGATTTCGTCGCCCAGCCATGCGTCCGCTTCGGGGCCGCACATCCACAACAACGTCCGCGCAGGCCAATCGGGCGGGATATGATCGGACCAGTCCAGCTTGCTGACCGGGTTCACGCCGCTGGCCTTGATTTCGCGCTGCATCTGCGTGGCCACCGTACCGGGGCTTAGGCCGATGGCGCGAATGCCTGCCTCGCGGCCTTCTTTGTCGGCACAACGGGTCAGCATTGCAGCCCCTGCCTTGGACGCACAGTAATGTGACCAAGCCTCAACCGGGCCATGTGCGGCCCCGGAGCTGATCGTCAGGATCGTGCCGCCACCGGCTTTCATCATCACCGGCATCGCCGCGCGCATGCCGTAAAAGACGCCTTTGAGGTTGATATCTATGGTATGTCCCCAGTCTTCGGGGTCGGCCTCGGCCAGCAGGGAAATAGGCTCGATCACACCGGCATTGCCGATCAGCACATCGAGCCTGCCAAACGCCTCCAGACAGGCATTCACTGCTGCCTCGACCTCCCAGAAACGACTGACATCGCAAGGAATAGCGATGGCCTGCGGGCCGATCTCTCCGGCCTGATCCGCAACCGCGTCTTCGCTGCGCGCCACCAGCGCCAGCTTCGCGCCCGCTTCGGCAAAGGTCCGGGCTGCGGCCGCCCCGATCCCGCGACTGGCACCGGTGATCATCACGACCTTGCCATCAAGATTCTGCATTGCCACTCTCCCTGCGTTTCGTTCTACCGTCCATTGCTAGCGCAGCGGTGCCGCAAAGGTCCATATGCTGCATGCGCCGCAAATGACCGGGATGGGTGCCGAAATCCGACTTCCGGATTCCCAGACCTTGACCCTGCCCGCTGCGCAACCGAAGTTGAGGGAGACTAAGAAATTGGAGAAGCCCGTTATGTTCCGCCGTTCAAATTTGATGTATTCCGCCGTCGCCTCGGTCGCCGTGATAGCCGCACAGCCCGCTTGGGCGGATGTGACTCCACAGCAGGTCTGGGACGATCTGGAAGCCTATATGACCAGCTTCGGCTATAGCGTGACAGGCACCGAGTCGTCATCCGGCAACGCCCTGACCGTCACCGATTTGGGCCTGTCTATGGACATCCCCGAAGGCGAAGGCACCATGGCCTTTTCCGCGTCCGAGGTCACGTTCGAAGATCTGGGCGACGGAAGCGTGCGCGTGACCTTTCCCGAAAACATGCCGATCAAGCTGAAGGTGAATGACGTCCCTGATGGCGAGCCTTTCGATCTGACCATCGACTATGCCCAACAGGGGTTGCAGATGGTCGTGTCCGGCGAACCCGGCGACATGGTTTACGATTACACCGCCGACAGCCTGGGCATGCGCCTGTCAGAACTTATCGTGGATGGCGAAACGCTAGACCGCGATGCCGCTCGCGCCGATTTCAACTTGAAAGACATCACCGGCACCGCGCGCGTCTCTGTGGGTGACCTGCGTGAGATTTCGCAATCGATGACCACGGGCGGCCTGGATTATGACGCCGCGTTCAAAGATCCGGAAACCGGAAATTCGGTGGAGTTCACCGGGACAGTTTCCGGGGTGTCGTTCGAAGGCGACACCACGATCCCGCTGGATATGGACCCCGAAGACATGCCCGCCATGCTGGCCGCAGGCTTTGCCGTCAATGGCATGATCAACCACACTGGCGGATCAGGCACCTTTGCCGCGAGCGAGGACGGCGATGCGACAACTGGCAAGACCAGCTCGGGTGGAGGCAGTCTTCAGCTACAGATGGACGCCGATGCCATCAGCTACGCGGCAGGTGCAACCGACCTTACCACAAGCTTCGCGGGCAACGAATTGCCCTTCCCAATTGAATCCGCGATGTCGGAAGCCTCGGTCAACCTGACGATACCGGTCTCCAAGAGCGAAGAGGCCAGCGACGTCGCCTTGGGCGTGAACCTTGCCGGGTTCACCATGTCGGACATGCTTTGGAACATCTTCGATTCGGACAAGGTATTGCCGCGCGATCCGGCGACCGTGGCGTTTGATCTGACCGGGAAGGTCAAGATGCTGGTGGACCTCATGGACGCCGAGCAGATGGCCGCCGCCGACAGGGGCGAGATCACACCCGCAGAGCCGCAATCGCTGTCGCTGAGCGGGCTTCTGATCGAAGCGATCGGCGCACGCGTGACAGGTGACGGCGACTTCACCTTCGACAACTCGGACCTCACAACCTTTGACGGCATGCCGCGCCCCGAAGGCACATTGAATGTCACTGTAAACGGCGCAAACGGGGTCATCGACAAGCTGATCCAGATGGGACTGATGAAGGAACAGGACGCGATGGGTGCCCGTATGATGCTGAGCATGTTCTCGGTGCCCGCCGGGGGTGAGGATGAGTTGAAATCAACCATCGAGATCACCGAGCAGGGCCATGTTCTGGCCAACGGCCAGCGCATCAAATAGCCCCGCTGCCAACCCCTGTGAACGAGGCTGGCTAAGGCTGGCCTCTTTTGCTTGAAAGCGCCCGTTAAGCTCGCTCCCCTTGCGCAGCCGCACGTCACGCAATAGTTGCAAGCCAACCAACCGCCGGAGATCCGATGACGCATGATCTGGAAACCCTGACACAGTCCCTTCTGGACGCCGCGAAACAGGCCGGGGCAGACTGCGCAGATGCGATTGCCCTGTCAGGCGCGTCTGTTTCCATCGACGTCCGTAACGGGACGCTGGAACAGGCGGAACGCTCGGAAGGCACCGATATCGGATTGCGGGTGTTCGTGGGGCAGCGTCAGGCGAATGTCTCGGCCTCGGACATTTCCCCGCACACGATCACGGAAATGGCAGAGCGCGCCGTTCTGATGGCGCGCGAGGCACCCGAAGATCCCTATGCCGGCATTGCCGATCCCGATCAGCTTGCACAATCCTGGGACGTGGCCGCGCTGGAACTGGCCGATGACACGCCAGAGCCATCCCCCGCCATATTGCAGGAAGACGCCGAACGCGCCGAAGCTGCGGCACTGGCCGTGACCGGTATCAGCCAGGTGCAATCGGCTGCGGCCGCCTATTCCAACCGCCAGATGCATCTGGCGGCCAGCAACGGGTTTTCCGGCGGCTACCGGCGCACCGACCGCTCGCTTTATTGTGTGGCCATCGCCGGGACGGGGGCCGGGATGGAGCGCGACCATGACGGCGACAGCCGGATCTTTCAGTCCGATCTGCGCAGTGCCGAAGATATAGGCACCAGCACCGCCGAACGCACGCTCGCGCGGATGGGTGCCACCAAACCCCCGACCGGCAGCTATCCGGTGCTGTTTGACGAACGTATCTCCGCATCACTGATCGGGCATTTGCTGGCGGCCATCAACGGCAGCGCCATTTCTCGTGGGGCCAGTTGGCTGCGTGACGCGATGGGAGAGCAAGTGCTGCCCGACGGGGTTGACCTGATCGAGAACCCGCACCGGCCCCGTGTCAGCGGCTCGCGTCCGTTCGATGCCGAAGGGCTGCCGACCCGGTCCCGCGACATCGTCAAGGACGGCGTGCTGCAAGGCTGGACGCTGGATCTTGCCACCGCCCGCAAGCTGGGGATGCAAAGCACCGGCAATGCGGTGCGCGGAACAGGTTCTGCCCCTTCGCCCAGTCCGGGCAACGTCACAATGACGCAAGGTACGCAGAGCCGCGAAGAGCTGATCCGCGATATGGGCACGGGCCTGCTGGTGACGTCGATGATCGGCTCGACCATAAACCCCAATACCGGCGACTATTCGCGCGGGGCCTCTGGCCTGTGGATCGAGAACGGCCAGATCGCCGGGGCGGTCAACGAATGCACCGTCGCAGGCAACCTGCGCGACATGCTGCGCGGGCTGCGTCCGGCCAATGACGCGCGCCCGTGGTTGTCGCGTGTCGTACCGTCACTGCTGGTCGAGGGGCTGACCCTCGCCGGGAGCTGAGCGGGGTGGACGCACCCGTGGATAGCTTGCCCGCACAGGACCTGTCTTTGCTGATCCACGCTGCCCGCGCGGCGGGACAGACCGCATTGGCCTTCGCTGGTCCGACGGCGCGGTTCTGGGAAAAACCCGATGGTGCCGGCCCGGTGACAGAGGCGGATCTCGCCGTCAATGAAACCCTGAAACGGATCCTGCGGGACGCCCGGCCGGATTATGGCTGGCTGAGCGAGGAAGATGTGGACGGCCCTGCCCGGCTGACGACGCGCCGCACCTTCGTCATAGATCCAATCGACGGCACCCGCAGCTTTATGAAAGGCGATGCCGCCTGGGCGCATTCCATAGCCGTGGTGGAGGATGGGCGCGTGACCGCTGGCGTGATTCACCTGCCCATGATGGACAAGCTTTACGCGGCGGCACAGGGCGGCGGGGCTGTCCTGAACGATGCGCCGATCCACGTCAGCGATGCGCGTCAGCTTAGCGGTGCAGAAGTGCTGGTGGCGCGCCCCACGATGTTGGACAAAAACTGGATCGGCACGCCACCAAAGCTGAACCGGCACCATCGTCCGTCGCTGGCCTACCGCATGGCCTTGGTGGCGCAAGGCCGGTTCGACGCCATGGTGACGCTGCGTGCCAGCTGGGAATGGGACATCGCGGCCGGTGCGGTGATCTGCGCCGAAGCCGGCGCGCGTGTCTCGGACCGCTTCGGCGATCCGTTACGCTTCAACGGGGCGCATCCGCAGACGCCCGGCGCGCTTGTCGCCGCTCCGCCACTGCACGACGCGTTTCTCGGCGCGTTGCGGCCGTGACCTGACACCCCGGCGGACTGTGGCTTGACCCTGCCCGGCCAACCCGTACCCTGTAGAAGACACGCCTGAAAGGACATGACATGACCCAGCGCCTGCATCTCGTCTTCGGAGGCGAATTGGTCGATCCGACAAAATCCGAGTTCAAGAATATGGACGATATTCACATCGTCGGCATGTTTCCGAATTACGAAACCGCCTATAACGCCTGGAAATCAGAAGCGCAGCGCACCGTCGACAACGCCCATATGCGCTATTTCATCGCGCATCTGCACCGGCTGCGCGACGAAGAAACAGAAGCATCCTCGACCGAGGAACTTGGCTGACATTGGCCCGCGCTCCGCTCAGCCTTGCCGCCTACCTTGCCCTGTCGCGTGGCCGCGCGTCCGAGATCAGCAGCGCGCCAATGCCAAGCCGCCCGGCAGGGGCGCTGGTCTGGGCGCATACCGAGGACGCAAGCCAACTGCGGGCGCTGTCGGATATTTGCCAGCGGCTGGGGCAGCAGCGCAACGGGTTCGTCTGCCTGCTGACCTATTGCAAGGGCGAACCGCCAAGACATGATCTGGCCGGCGTGATCTGCCTACGTCTGCCCCCCGACACTGTTGCGGATTCAGCCGCATTTCTTACGCATTGGTCCCCGACTGCCTGCTTGTGGACCGGATCGGAATTGCGCCCCGTCCTGTTGCGGGCCGCGGCGGAACGCGGCTGTGCGTTGGCGCTTCTTGATATTCAGGACAAAGCGTTTTCCACCCCTGCGCTGCGATGGCTACCTGACACCGTGATCTCGACGTTGCGGCTGTTCGACAGGCACTTCGCAGTCAATGGCAACGCCCTGCGACGCCTCAGACGGCTTGGATTGGGCGGCAATTCGATCCGCGTCGCAGGCCCACTTCTGGAAACACCGTTGCCGTTGCCTTGTAACGATGTCGATCATTCCGACGCGGCTGCGATGTTGTCCGGGCGCCCGGTCTGGCTGGCCGCAAGGGTCCAGGCGAACGAAGTGGACATCGTACTGAACGCCTTTCGGCAGATCAGGCGGCTGGCGCATCGGCTGCTTCTGGTGATCGTACCCGAAGTGGGTGTCGATGCCGGAATTATCCTCAATAAAATTGAAGAAAGTGCGTTGCGTCATGCCTGCTGGGACATCGGCGAACAGCCCGACGAAGCGACAGAGATCCTGCTGGTCGTGGACATTGCCGATCTGGGCCTGTGGTACAGGCTGGCACCGGTCAGTCTGGTCGGATCCTCGCTGTTGACGGGCCAGAAAGGGCGCAATCCGTTCGAAGCGGCAGCTCTGGGATCTGCGGTCCTGCACGGCCCCGATGTGGGGTCTTATTTGCCAAGCTATTCGCGGCTTGCAAAAGCGGGGGCAGCGCGCGTCGTCCGGGACGCTGAAACGCTGGCCGCCGCCGTAGCACAGCTCATTGCCCCGGATCGCGCCGCCCAGATGGCCCATGCGGGGTGGGAAGTGGTCTCGGAAGGGGCAGAACTGACCAATCAGGTGATCGCGTTTCTCAACGAGGCGCTGGACGCGGCGGAGGAGGATTGATGCAGGCGCCGCTGTTCTGGGATAATTCGCCCGACGCTCCGGGCTGGCGCGCGCGCCTGCTGACACCACTGTCGCGGATCACTGCGGCGGTCACGGCACGGCGCGTGGCAAAAGCGGGAAAACGACTGTCGGTGCCGGTGATCTGCATTGGCAACATCAATGCCGGCGGGACTGGCAAAACCCCCACCGCCATCGCGCTGGTGCAACGCCTGATGGAAAAAGGCCACAGCCCGCATGTGGTGTCCCGCGGGTATGGCGGGTCAGAGCCGGGACCGCTGCGGGTGGATCCCGTTGCGCATACCGCAGCGCGGGTCGGGGACGAGCCATTGCTGCTGGCGGCGTTCTGTCCGGCCTGGGTCGCGCGGGACCGCGCCGCCGGTGCCCATGCGGCAATTTCTGCCGGCGCGGATGTGATCGTGCTGGATGACGGGTTCCAGAACCCCGCCATCGAGAAGGATCTCAGCATTGTCGTCGTGGATGCGGCCCGCGGGTTTGGCAACGGGCGCTGTATGCCCGCAGGCCCCCTGCGAGAGCCGGTGGCCTCAGGCATGGCACGGGCAGATCTTGTGCTGTCCATCGGCGCAGCACCCGCACAGCGGCGTTTTACACAGACGTGGGGCAACGCGATCACCGTCCCGCAGATAGCAGGCGCGCTGGAACCGCTGCCCACCGGGATGGATTGGGCCGAAACCCGCGCGCTGGCATTTGCGGGCATCGGCCATCCCGAGAAATTCTTTGCAACCCTTCGCGGCCTGGGCACCGACGTGATGCGGGCAGAGGCGCTCAGCGATCACCAGCCACTGACGCCTGCCTTGATGGCCCGGCTGGAGACCGAGGCGCGCTTGCTGGGGGCCGAGCTTGTGACCACAGAGAAAGACGCCGTCCGCCTGCCCGCAAACTTTCGGCAGAAGGTGGTGACGCTGCCCGTCCGGCTGGAGATCCCCGACTGGATGGTTCTGGACCGGGCGCTTGACCGTGTTTTGGGACCATCATCCGGCGCTTGATGCGCCATTCGGCGTAAGGAAATGCGCCTCATCTCGCCCACCATCCCGCAACCTTTGCGGCGCGACAGGCGTCCCGACGATCGCCGCTCATTCCGCCGCGAGCGGTCTGTCGGTGGGCAATTCAATCGCAGGCTGGCCGATCAGGGCAATGTCGGCAATCACGCCACGCAGAAGTTTTCGGAACTCGTGGAAATCGCTGTTCGGCCGGATTGCCTTTTCATCAAGATAGATGGCGCGATCAATCTCGATCTGGATAGCGTGCTGCCCCCGGTTCGGACGCCCGTAGTGCTGAGTGATGAACGCACCCGCGAAGGGCGCATTGCGCACCACGCACAGCCCCGCGGCGGTAAAGGCGGCCTCTACCCTATCGACCACGTCGCCATCGGCGGAGGCCCCAAACCGGTCGCCCAGCACAATATCCGGGCGACGCGCCCCGAAACGGGTGATGCCGTCTACCGCCTCATGCGGCATGGAATGACAATCCACGAGTATCGACTGACCGAACTGCTGCTGTGCCTGATCCAGAAGCGTCTGCATCTGTTCGTGATAGGGCTGCCAGTAACGGGTCAGGCGGCGATGCGCTTCTGCCAGTGGCAGCTTGCCACGATAGATGGCACGGCCATTGGCCACCACGCGCGGCACCACGCCAAGTCCCGACGCAACACGCGGGTTGTGAACAGAGCGCCGGACACCCTCGATCAGGGCCGGGTCAAGCTCTTCCGCGCTGCGGTTGTAGTCGATGAACGCGCGCGGTGCGCCGGCCTTCAGAAACGGTGCCCCGAACAGTGGCACGCTTTCGAACAGCTGATCGACATACGCATCCTCGGACGTGCGGATCGAATGCTCGTCCAGCTGGGTGCTGCGCAGAAACGACCAAGGGTAGTCTCGACCGCTATGCGGCGAGGCAAAGACCACGCAGGATGTGCGTGCGTCCGGGTGCATGACGTGATAGGCGGCCTTCGGCATCGGTTCTCCTCTTCGCATTAGCATAGCCCGGTTTCATGCTGTGCCAAAAGCCCCTTGATCTTGTCTGCGACTCCTTTTAAAGACCCCTCTACCGGCGCGGGTTTCCGCGCCCCATTCATGTTGGGGCACGTATATTGCATCGGTTTCATGGGCGGTTAGCTCAGCGGTAGAGCACTACGTTGACATCGTAGGGGTCACTGGTTCGATCCCAGTACCGCCCACCATGAATTCACCGCCACCGTGCAAACGGCGGCACCCGTAACCAATGGCGCTTGCGCGCCGCGACGTCAGGAGAGACCCAATGAAGGTCAGAAACTCGCTCCGCTCGCTCAAGAACCGCCACCGGGATTGCCGTGTGGTGCGTCGCAAGGGCCGCGTGTACGTTATCAACAAGACCCAGCGACGGTTCAAAGCCCGCCAGGGCTGAAGACCGCTTTTGCGGCCCCCTTGCGGGGACAAGCGAAAAGGCCGCCCCGACGGGGCGGCCTTTTTCGTGTCCGGCTGAATGGGTGGAAAAGACGCTCAGGCGCAATCGCAGCCGGACCACGACAAAACCAGTGTCAGGTCATTCATAAACCCGCTGATCGTCGATAACCTTGCCGTCATTGGGAAGGGTGCCCTTGGCGACAACCTCTATCTGACCTTTCAGTTTCAGCACCTCTGCCACCGATTTCTCATAATCCTCTACGGCGGGCGCGTCGCTTTCCAACTGCACGGTCATCACATCCATCTCGCCGTCGCGGGTGGCGATGACGCGGGCGCGGCTTATTTCGCCATGTTTCGCAACAAGGGCCGCCACCTGTTCGGGACGCACGAACATGCCTTTGATCTTGGTGGTCTGGTCGGCACGCCCCATCCAGCCCTTGATCCTTGTGTTGGTACGGCCGCAGGGGCTGCGGCCCGGCATCACAGCAGACAGATCGCCCGTGGCAAAGCGGATCAACGGATAATCGGGGTTGAGCGTGGTGACAACAAGCTCGCCGACATCGCCGGGCCGAACCGGCGTGCCGGTGCCGGGGGTGACGATTTCCACGATGACATGCTCATCCAGAATCATGCCTTCCATCGCCGGACTTTCATAGGCGACATGCCCCAGATCGGCAGTGGCATAGCATTGCATGCAAGTGATCCCCCGGTCGGCATATTCCTGTCGCAGAGAGGGAAAGAGCGCCCCGCCACCGACCGCCGCCTTGGTGATCTTCAGCGCAACACCCATCTCGCCAGCCTTGTCGAGGATCAGCTTGAGATAATCCGGTGTGCCCGCATAAGCGGTGGTGTCCACGGCCTGCGCGGCCTGCACCTGAAGCTCTGTCTGGCCGGTGCCAGCGGGCAGCACTGTGGCCCCCACGGCGCGCGCGCCATTCTCGAATATCATGCCGGCCGGGGTCAGGTGATAGCCAAAGCAGTTCTGCACAACATCACCCGCGCCGATGCCGCAGGCATGCAAGAACCGCCCCATGCGCCACCAGTCATGGCCCACGCCCCCCGGTTCATAAATCGGCCCAGGCGATTGAAATACATGCGCAAAACCCGACACGGGCAATCCGCCGAAAGGCGGATTCTCTGCCTGACGCGCGGCCAGTTCGGATTTGCGAAGCACCGGCAACGCCGCCAATCCGCCCAGATCCGTGACCGGATCGTACCCGTTGCGCTGAAGCTGTGCGTTCAATGCCTGCAAATGCGCCGCCTCTCGCGCATCCTGACTGCGGGTTTCCAGATTGTCGAAATAAGTGGTCATGCCGCGTCTCCCCTGATGGGCCGTATATTGAAATCAAGACTTGCAGCGCCAAGTCTGGCAGACATCCCAAGACCGGATTGAAGTGGCCAGATCATGTGGTTCACCAAAGGCCGGTCACGCCAGCCACCGTTTCCGGCGGCGATAGCTGCGCACGTCGCGAAAGGACTTTCGGCCCTCGTCCGACATGCCCAGATAGAATTCCTTGACGTCCGGGTTTTCGCGCAGCTCAGCGGCGGGTCCGTCCATCACCACCCGCCCGCTTTCCAGAATATAGCCGTAATGGGCAAAGCGCAGCGCCACGTTGGTGTTCTGTTCGGCCAGAAGAAAGCTAACACCCTCGTTCTCGTTCACCGATTTGACGATGCCGAAAATCTGTTCAACCAGTTGCGGTGCCAGACCCATAGACGGCTCGTCCAGCAGGATCGTTTCGGGTCTGCTCATCAACGCGCGCCCGATGGCGCACATCTGCTGCTCCCCGCCCGAGGTATAGCCGGCCTGAGATTTGCGGCGCTCCTTCAGACGCGGAAAATAGTCGTAGACCATTTCCAGATCCCGTTCGACTGCGGCCCGCCCATCGCGCCGCGTATAGGCGCCGGTCATCAGGTTTTCCTCGACCGTCAGATGCGAAAAGCAGTGCCGCCCCTCCATCACCTGAATGACGCCCTTGCGGACAAGCTCGGCGGGATCACGGTCCTGCACGCTTTCGCCGCGGTAGATGATGGATCCCTTGGTGACCTCGCCGCGTTCGGAATGCAGCAGGTTGGAGATCGCCTTGAGCGTCGTCGTCTTGCCCGCGCCATTGCCGCCCAGCAAAGCGGTGATCCCGCCTTTGGGAACTGACAGGGACACACCTTTCAGCACGAGGATCACGTGATTGTAGATCACCTCGATATTATTGACCTCAAGAAGCATCTCTTGCGTGTTTTCGGCGTCCGGCATGGGTCTACTTCTCTTGCAGGAGTTCAGATTTCCCGGCGGCAGCATGCGCCGCCGCCGGGACAGGGGCGTTTAGCCCTCGCAGTCTTCGTTCACCGGCCAAGGCGCGTTGGCGTCCGCATATTCAGAGGCGCTCGACGCGATCAGTTCGGCATAATTGTCGACATTCGCGGTCAGCAGATCGGACACTTTCACGAACTTCTCGCCGTCCCATTCCAGCATCCAGCCGCCAGAATGCCCGGTGTGGTTGGAACAAGAGGTCGAGAACGGCGGCACCATGCCATCAAGGCCCAGTTCGGAAATCCGCTCTTCGGTCATGTTGATGTTCTCCAGTCCCCAGCGCAGCTGACCGGGGTCGATCTCGGCGGTGTCGAAATGTTTCTGCGCAGTAGCGATGCCTTCACCCAGAATGGCAGAGATGATGATCCCGCGCGAATAGAACACACCGGACATTTCCTCTTCGTTGGACTGGCTGTTTCCGGCATCCACGACGTGCTTCTTGATGTCGGCCATGACCGGCGCATCGGCATTGGGGAAGGACCAGCTGATCGATTTGTAACCCTTGCCGTCTTCGCCGACGATCTTCAGGTCAGCGTCATGCCCGGCCCACCAGACGCCCAGCATGTTTTCCATCGGGAACTTGGTCTTCACTGCTTCGGTGATGGCACCTGCATTCATCGCGCCCCAGCCCCACATCACAACGTAATCGGGACGTTCGCGGCGGATCTGCAACCACTGTGCCGACTGGTTCTGCATTTCCTTCAGTCCGACCGGAACCGGCACGAGTTCAAAGCCTTTCTGCTCGGCAAGAGACTCCATCAAAGGCAGCGGCTCTTTACCGAACGGGTGGTCAAGATGCAGGAAGACGATCTTCTTGCCATCCAGTGACCCCTGTCCTTCAATATACTGAACGATCATGTCGGCAGCGTCCCAATATCCTGCCGGGATATTGAACGCCCACTGAAAGACCTTGCCATCGGCCATCGGCGAGAAGCCATAGCCGGGCGCGAGGATGGGAATTTCGTCAACATTGGTCTTGGGCAAAACCTGAAGCGTGATACCGGTCGACCAAGGCTGCGTCACGATCGCCTTGCCCTTGGTCTTTTCGTAGCATTCGACACCTTTCTCGGTCGAATAGCCGGTCTCGCATTCCTCAAAGTCGATCATTGCACCGCCGATGCCACCATCGCGCGCGTTGAGCATCGCCATATAGTCGGCCTGCCCGTTCATCAGCGGAATGCCCGTGGCCGCGAAAGGCCCGGTCCGGTAACTCAGGTTCGGCGTGTACAGCCCTTCGGCAATTGCGGCGCCCCCGCCAAGCGACGCAATCACCGCAGCGGCGGCCAGTCTGGTAAAGTGTTTCATCTATATTCCTCCCATTGGATTTCGACAATTTTTGGTTTTTTTGGTTTCTTGGGCCGTTCGCTTAGTAGGGAAACGGCCAGATGATCAGTTTTTCGCGGATCAGCGCCCAAAGCCGGGCCAGCCCGTGCGGCTCGATGATCAGAAAGAAGATGATAAGCGAGCCAATGATCATGATGTTGAGATGTTCGACCATGGCAGATGAAATCGGGATGCCCAGGGTTTGCGGCAAGGTGTTGAGCACCACCGGCAGCCCGACGATCAGGATCGCGCCAAGGTAATTCCCCATGATGGACCCCAACCCACCGATGATAGCGATGAACAGAATTCGAAAGCTCAGCGGGATGTCAAAAAGGTTCGGCTCTGCCGCGCCGCGCCACATGAAGACAAACAGCGCACCCGCTACACCGACGATATAAGACGACACCATGAAGGCCGTCAGCTTGGATTTCATCAGGTTGATCCCGATAAGCTCTGCCGCGATGTCCATGTCGCGCGTCGCTTTCCAGGTCCGCCCCAGATTGCCGCGGGTCAGATTGATGCACAGCAAGGTCAGCAACGTCACGATGCCGAGAACGACGAAATACTGGATCATCGAATCTGCCTGCGGCCCGGCGATATAAACACCGAACATCTTCAGATTGGGCACCTGGATCGCGCCGGAGGCGTTGTAATTGTACAACCACGCCCATTTCTCAAACAGCCAGACCAGAAAGAACTGCGCCGCCAGTGTCGCGATCGCAAGGTAGAACCCCTTGATCCGCAGGCTGGGGATACCAAAGGCCACGCCGACGCCCGCGCTGAACACACCAGATAACAGAATTGCCACAACCGGGTTCATCCACGGCATGATTGTGACCATCTTGTAGCAGGCATAGGCGCCCACGCCCATAAAGGCCGCTGTCCCAAGGCTCAGCTGCCCGGCATAGCCGGTCAGGATGTTCAGCCCCATCGCCGCCAGCGAATAGATCAGGATCGGGATCAGCAATGTCTGAAAAGTGAACTCCGAGGCGGTCAACGGGAAAACCACCCAGGCAAAGATCAGGATAATTCCCAGCAGATAGGCATCCTGCCGGATCGGGAACAGTGCCTGATCCGCAGTATAGCTGGTCTTGAATTGTCCGGCTGTTCTGTAAAGCATCCGTTGATCTCTTTCCTTGCCAGCGCGACAACTGCCATCACGCCCAATCCGGTCTTCTGGTCGGCGCGCCAGCGCTCCACCTCTTCACGTCGGCCCCGCAGCAGCCAGCAGAACCACAATCATCACACGCGTCGTGCATCTCGGGCTCTGCCAAAAGCGTCTAACTGCCACGTCCCGAACTGCCACCTTCTAGTCTGCGCACCCATGCTTCTTCTTGGTGCCAAATACTCCCGCCGGAGGCTCCCGAACGTGCCTCCGGCGGTCGCTAAACCCTCTCGATAATTCGTTCGCCAAACAGACCCTGAGGACGGAACAACAAAACGATCAGCGCCAGTACAAAGGCGAACCACGTTTCGGTATTGCCCCCTAGCAGCGGCTGGCCCCAATAGATCTCGAAAAGCTTCTCCAGCATCCCGATCATCAACCCGCCGACGATCGCCCCGGTAATGGATTCCAGACCGCCCAGCATCAGAACCGGCAGCGCTTTGTAGGCGATCACCTCCAGAGCAAAGCTGACACCGGCCCGCGCACCCCAGGCGATGCCCGTCACCAGTGCGATGATGCCCGCGATAAACCAGACCAGAACCCAGATCGTCTGCAATGAAATACCGACCGACAGGGCTGCCTGATGATCATCCCCAAGCGCCCGGATCGCACGGCCCATGCGTGTCTTGTTGAGAAAGATCAGCAAGCCGACCACCAGCAAAGCCGCGACGATAACCGCCGTAATATCCTTCTGCTCCAGGATCAGCAGCCCGCCAAATGGTTCCAGAAGGACCGAGCCCGTGGGAATCCCCAGCTCTTCCGTGATCATCACCTTGTTCTCGCCGCCAAAGATGATCTCGCCCAGTCCGATCAGGAACAGGGTGATCCCGATGGTCGCCATGAACAGAATGATATCCGGCTGGCCCACCAATGGCCGCAGGACAACCCGCTCGATAACCACCGCCAGAACGAACATCACACCAAGCGTCAGCAGAATGCAGATCCACGCAGGCACACCCATTGCGTGCAGCCCTACCAGCGTCAGCGCAGCAAAGACCACCATAATGCCTTGAGCGAAGTTGAAGATCCGGCTGGATCGGTAAATCAACACGAAGCCCAGCGCGATCAGCGCATACAGGATGCCCGAGACCAGCCCCTCCCACAGCACTTGCATTAGAAAGTCCGGCGCTGCGAACATGTCCACGAACGGCGCTACAAAAATGTCATTCAACATGTATTTCACTCCCCGCCCCGGGCTTGACCCGGGGCCTCTCAGCTTGGGCCGCAAGGTCCCGGGTCAAGCCCGGGACAGGTGGTCTGCGATGTCTCAATGTTGCACTCCCAGATATGCGTCGATCACGTCTTGATTGTTGCGCACCTCGTCAGGCGTGCCATCACCAATCTTCTTGCCGTAATCCATCACCACGACCCGGTCCGAGATATCCATGACCACACCCATGTCATGCTCAATCAGCGCAATCGTGGTCCCGAACTCATCATTCACGTCGAGAATAAAGCGGCTCATGTCCTCTTTCTCCTCGACATTCATCCCGGCCATCGGCTCATCCAGCAGCAGGATCGACGGCTCTGCCGCCAGCGCCCGCGCCAGTTCCACGCGCTTCTTCAACCCGTATGGCAAACGCCCCACCGGGGTCTTGCGAATGCTCTGGATCTCCAGAAAGTCGATGACTTCCTCGACCTTCTCGCGATTGGCAATCTCTTCGTCGCGTGCCTTGCCCCACCACATCGCCTGAGAGACAAGCCCCGCACTCATATGCGTCAGCCGCCCGGTCATGATATTGTCCAGAACCGTCATCCCCTCGAAAAGAGCGATGTTCTGAAAAGTCCGCGCCACGCCTTGCCGCGCGACCTCATAGGGTTTCATCGGCGGACGTTTCTCGCCCTTGTACCAGACCTCGCCCTCGGACGGCGTATAGAAGCCCGAGATGATGTTCAGCATCGACGATTTACCCGCACCGTTTGGCCCGATGATCGCCCGAACCTCACCTTCGCGTATGTCGAAAGAGATCTCCTTGATCGCCACCACACCGCCGAATTTCAGCGTGATGTTCCGCATTTCCATCAGCACGCCGCCAATCTGGCGACCATCTGCGGTGACGTATCCTTCGGTATCTTTCACCGCCCGTCCCCCTTGTTCACATCAAACTGTCTGCCCAGCGCGTTCGCGGGATGGCGGGTGGGGTGTCGCCGCAGGCGCACGTCACACGTCATTCTGCCGCCATCGCTTTGGGTGCCACCGGCATGACCTTGGCATCGCGGATCTCCAGCGTCGCCTTGATCTTGCCCTTCCGGCCGTCCTCATAGGTCACTTCGGTCTCGGTATAGATGCTGTCTGACCCGTCATACAAAGCTTCCACCAGATCACCGAACTTCTCGCCGATGATCTTGCGCCGCACCTTGCGGGTCCGGGTCAATTCACCGTCATCGGCGTCCAACTCCTTGTGCAGCACCAGAAACCGATGCACCTGACAGCCCGAAAGCATCTCGTCCTGCGCCACGCTCGCATTCACTTCCTCGACATGCTCCTGGATCATATCCAGAACGCGGCTATGCCCCGCCAACTCCTGATAGGACGCATAGGCGATGTTGTTGCGCTCGGCCCAGTTGCCCACCGCGGTCAGGTCGATGTTGATGAAGGCACAGCACCGGTCGCGTCCCGCTCCCATCACCACCGCCTCAAGGATGTTGGGGTAGAATTTCAGCTTGTTCTCGACATATTTCGGCGCGAACATGGCCCCGTCCGCCATCGCGCCCACATCCTTGGCGCGGTCGATGATCCGCAGATGCCCCGTGCTTTCCTCGATAAAGCCCGCATCGCCGGTCGCCACCCATCCCTCGGCATCCTTGGTATCGGCAGTTGAGTCTGCGTTCTTGTAATACTCCACGAACACGCCGGTGCTGCGATAGAAAACCTCGCCATTCTCGGCGATGCGGATCTCGACACCCGGCGACGGTACACCCACCGTATCGGACCGCACCTGCCCATCGGGCTGCTGCGTGATGAAAACCGAAGCCTCCGTCTGCCCGTATAGCTGCTTTAGATTGATCCCGAGCGCCCGGTAGAAATCAAAGATCTCCGGACCGATCGCCTCACCTGCCGTATAGCCCACACGCACCTTGGAAAACCCCAGCGTGTTCTTCAGCGGACCGAAGACCAGTGCCTCGCCAAGTTTGTAGTGAAGACGATCCAACAGCCCCACCGGCTCGCCATCCAGAATTTTCGGACCAACCTTGCGGGCATGGGACATGAAGTGATGAAACAGCCGCTTTTTCAACGGGCTGGCATCCTCCATCCGGATCATGATGCTGGTCAATTGTGTCTCGAACACCCGCGGCGGCGCAAAATAATAGCTGGGCGCAATCTCGCGCAGGTCCGTCATCATCGTCTCGGGGCTTTCGGGACAATTCACGCAGAACCCCGTCCAATAGGCCTGCCCGATCGAGAAGATGAAATCGCCCACCCAGGCCATCGGCAGATAGGCCAGAACCTCGTCATCCGTCTTCAAATGATCGAACTCGGCGGAATTTTTGGCCGTCTCGATGATATTGCGATTCGACAGCACGACACCCTTGGGCTTTCCGGTCGTGCCAGACGTATACAGCATGACGCAAATGTCGTCGTAATCCTTGCCCGCCTGGCGGCGCTCCAGTTCGGCGCTGAAGTCCTCACGCGCGGCACGTCCCTGATCCTGAACCTGGCTGAACTGATGCAAATGGCTGTGGTCGTATTTGCGCAGGCCGCGCGGGTCGAGATAGATCATATGCTCGAACTGATGCAGCCCTTCCTGCACCTCGATCACCTTGTCGACCTGCTCCTGATCGGCAACGATCACAAAACGCGCGCCACAATGGCCCAGCACATAGGCCATCTCTTCGGCACTGGCATCCTGATACAGCGGCACGGGAACCGCCCCCACCATCTGCGCCGCGACGATTGACCAGTAAAGATAGGGCCGGTTGCGGCCTATGATGGCGATAAAGTCGCCCTCGTTTACACCCAGCTTCAACAGACCCAGTGCCAGCGCCTCAATCTCGCGCTCTGCCTCGGACCATGTCCAGCTTTGCCAGATGCCGTATTCCTTTTCACGATATGCAGGCGAATCGGCATGGATCTTCCCATTGCGCCCAAGCAGCGCAGGAATCGAGCGCAAACCCTCTACACCCTCGGTGAGATGTGCCAAATTCATTCCTCCCAACGTCCGGACTTTGCCGAACAAGACCACTTGATGCGGTTCTGATGTCCATTTGGACAGTGCCCACGCTGCCGGTCAACTTTTTCCTGAACATTTCCCAATTCTTACGAATTGTAACAGCCGCCATGTCGGGCTTTGCGATGCCCGCCCCCGGTGCTAGCCATAAAGGCAAAGAGGACGCACCATGCAAAAGTCAGTTGCGATGACCCGCGCCGGGCTGAACCTGATTCAGCAAGCATTGACGATTTACGACAGCGATCTGCGGCTCGTCGTCTGCAATCGGCGGTTTCAGGAAATGTTCAACCTGCCGCAGGCGCTGTGTACCATCGGTGCCGAATTTGAAGATACGGTCCGCCATCTGGTGATGTGCGGCGAATATGGCGAAGTCGACGATGCCGCGGGCTTCGTGCGCATTCGTGTCGAACAAGCGCTGGCGTTCGAGCCCCATTACATGGAGCGCACCCGCGCGAATGGGCGCGTCATAAGCGTCGAGGGCGCGCCGCTGCCACAGGGCGGCTGGGTCACGGTCTATACCGACATCACCCAGACCCGCAGGCAGGAAGAGCTTCTGCGCACACATTCCGAACATCTGTCCGATCAGGTTCTGGCCCGGTCAGAAGAGCTTTCGGCGATGAACCGCAAACTCGCCGCCACCGTCACCGCTCTGGAGGAAGCCAAGCGCGAATTGACCGAAATGGAGGCCCGCACCCGGCTGGTGGCAGAGATGATGCCCGCGCATATCGCGCATCTTGATGCGGATGGACGCTACACCTATTCGAACCGGCGCCTCAGCACGGTGATTCCGGGACGGCCGTCGGAAATCCTCGGTCTGCATATCTCGGAAACGCTGGGGCCAGAGGCTTTCGCAACGGTAGAACCTTATCTGACGGCTGCCCTTGAGGGACAGCAATCAACGTTCGAATTTACCGATATCCGAAGTTCCCGGCGGATCCGGGCGGCTTTCAATCCCGATCAGTCCGACAATGGTGTCTATATCCTGTCGATGGACGTCACAGAGGAAACGCAGGCGCGGGCTGCGCTGCAACAGACCCGAAAACGAGAATTGGGGGCGCAACTGACATCCGGCCTCGCGCATGATTTTTCCAACCTTCTGACGATCATCCTTGGGATGCAATCACGTTTGCAACGGCTGGACCTGCCGGAAACGGCCGAACCGCTTGTCACCGGCACGGTTCAGGCGGCACGGCGCGGCGGTGCGCTGCTGCACCGGATTGCTGACATGACTGGCCACCGCGCCTTTTCGCCAGAACCGACCTGCATGCCGCAGTTCCTGCGCGATCTGCAAACCCTTGTCACGCCCTCCTTGTCCGATGGGCTGTCGCTGACCGTGGACAATACGTTTTCCGGAGCTTTGCTGCTGGATCCGGGAATGTTGCAGGATTCGATCCTCAATCTGATCCTTAATGCCCGCGATGCCTGCTGCGGGGCCGGCCAGATCACACTTCACGCCCGCCCCCATATGGACACATGGGCCGAGTTTGTTGTCAGCGACACGGGGCCGGGATTTTCGGATCAGGCCCTGACACATGGGCTGGATCCGTTCTTCAGCACCAAGGGTGGCGAGGGCATGGGGCTGGGTCTGGCGATGGTGTACGACATGACAAAGCTGGCGGGCGGTGAGGTCCGACTGGGCAATTCCGACACCGGCGCGCGTGTCACCTTGCGGCTACCATTGCGCCGGGCGCAAACCACGCCAGCGCCCGGTCTTGTCCTGCTTGTCGAGGACAGTCCCGACCTGCGGGCAGGCGTCCGCGAAATGCTGACCGATATGGGTCATGCAGTGGTCGAGGCCGCGTCGGTCGCTGAGGCCGTGCTGCTGGCCAAGGGGCTGCCGGACATTGCCCTGGTGCTGTCGGACGTTTCGCTGGAAGGCCCCGAAACCGGGCTTGCACTGCTTGACCTTCTGCCCGATCACCGCGTCAGCCTGATGACGTCGCTGCCCCCCGACAATCCGCTGCACCGCGAGGCATCGGACCGCGTACCGGTGCTGGCCAAACCGTTCACGCAGGCGCAACTGATGGGGTTCCTGATGCTGCAAAGATCTGCCGCATGACTGCCCTTGTCTCCATCCTCGATGACGAACCGGCGATCCGCCAGATGCTTGCCGATGCATTGGAGGAGGCCGGGTTCCGCACCATGAGCTTTGGCCGCGCGACAGAGTTCGAGGCTGCCTTGCAACGCAACACGCCCGATGTCTGCCTTGTCGATCTGGGGTTGCCGGATCGTGACGGGCTAAGCCTTGTGCACAGGCTGGCGCTGGAACGTGGCGCGATTGTCATCATCATCTCGGGGCGCGCGCAGGTTCAGGACCGGGTGACCGGGCTGGAACTGGGTGCCGACGACTACATCATCAAGCCGTTCGATCCGGCAGAGGTGGTGGCGCGGATCCGCGCCCGCCTGCGCGGCGCGAAACCTGCCCGCGCCTCGGCCAATACGGCGGAATTCAGCGGCTGGACCGCGCATTTCGACCGCTATGTGCTGGAGGATGCCAGTGGCACCGAAACGCCGTTTTCCCATGCCGAGGGAGAGGTTCTGCGGCTGTTCCTGGACAGCCCCAACCGGCTGATAAGCCGCACCCATATGCAGGAAAGTCTGGGCGGCGCTGCGGGCGAAAGCTTTGACCGGGCGATGGACGTCCGCATCTCTCGTCTGCGCACCAAGCTGCGCGAAGACCCCAAGAACCCGCGCCTGATCAAGACGATCTATGGCGCGGGCTATATCTTTCTGGGGGATGTTGTCTGGCGTCAGGGCTGAAACCTGTCGCAGGGTGGAAGCAACGCCGCTAGGGGCGCTCGATCGCGATCGCCGTGCCTTCACCGCCGCCGATGCAAATCGCCGCGATGCCGCGCTTCAACCCGCGAGTCTCCAGCGCGTTGAGCAGCGTCACCATGATCCGCGCACCGCTTGCCCCGATTGGATGACCCAGCGCACAAGCCCCCCCGTTGACGTTCACAATATCGCGCGGCAAGCCCAATTCATGCATGAACGCCATCGGAACTACGGCAAACGCCTCGTTCACCTCCCACAGATCAACATCCGACACCCGCCAACCCAACCGCTCCATCAGTTTCTTCGCGGCAGGCACCGGGGCCGTGGGAAACAGGGCCGGGGCCTGAGCATGGCTGGCATGGCCAAGGATGCGCGCGCGGATCGGCATATCCTGCGCCTCTGCCGTGGACCTGTCGGCCAGGATCAGCGCCGCCGCCCCATCCGAAATTGACGAAGAGTTGGCGGCTGTCACCGTGCCGCCCTTGCGAAAGGCAGGTTTCAACTGTGGGATCTTCTCAGGCCGCGCCTTGCCGGGTTGTTCGTCCTTGGTGATGACCTCTTCGCCGGTGCGGGCATGGACCGTGACCGGCGTGATCTCTTTGTCAAACGCCCCGCTGCGTTCGGCGTCCAATGCGTTCGACAAAGAGGCCAGCGCGTATTGATCCTGCCCCTCGCGGGTGAACTGAAACGCCTCGGCGCAATCTTCGGCAAACGTGCCCATCAGACGGCCCTTGTCGTAGGCATCTTCCAACCCGTCCAGAAACATGTGATCCACGACCTGCTGATGCCCGATCCGCGCCCCATCGCGCATCTTGGGCAGCAGGTAAGGCGCGTTTGTCATGCTCTCCATCCCGCCGGCTGCCATGACCTGCGACTGTCCCAGGGCGATCTGGTCAAAGCACAGCATCGCCGCCTTCATGCCAGAGCCGCACATCTTGTTGAGCGTCGTGGCAGGCACCTCTTCGCCCAGACCGGCCGCAAACCCCGCCTGCCGCGCCGGGGCCTGCCCCTGCCCTGCGGGCAGCACACATCCCATGAGGATCTCGTCCACCGTGCTTCCGCCGGACTGTGCCAAAGCGGCGCGCAGCGCAGCCCCACCCAGGTCAGCGGCACTGACGGCGGAAAACGCGCCTTGAAATCCGCCCATTGCCGTGCGGGCGGCACCCGTAATGACGACTTCGTGCATGCGATCCTCCATGAATGATGTGTCTGACACCTGCATACAGAATAGTAAGGAATGGAATCTAGTGTCACCTGACAAGGAACAAAGCAGGATGACACGACATGAACCTGTCGAGCAGCATTATTGGTGCCACGCAGATCATCACCGTAGAGGAAGCCCGCATTGATGCCGCCGTGGCGATCCAGTTCAAGGACCGGATGCGAGAGGTCAGTGATGGCGGCCCCGCACGCATTGTCCTGAACCTGTGCAATGTGGATTTCATCGATTCAAGCGGGCTTGGCGCAATTGTTGCCGCAATGAAGCAGCTAGAAGACGGCCGCACTCTGGACCTGTGTGCCCTGACGCCGAATGTCGACAAGGTTTTTCGATTGACCCGTATGGATACAATCTTCGGCATTTTTGACACCATCGATTATGCCGTTGCCCAACGTAGCAACTGAACGCCACCGCAGTTTCAACGCATTGGAAGCAGCGACGAAGATGTGCGACTCGATCCCGCGATCCTTATTGAGCCTGTCGTTTCAAAGTACGTCCGATGCCGTGCGCAAGACGCTGGAGTGTATCGCGCAGGCCGTCGCCGATGCCGGACAAAATCCGACCGCCACCAACAATATTGAACTGGCAATGGCAGAAGCGTTGAACAACGTCGTTGAACATTCTTTTCGGGACAGGGAAAACGGACAGATCCTGCTATCCATCATGTTGCTGGAGGACAGTTTTCGCATCAGCATCCGTCACGATGGAACCCCGATGCCAGGATTGCGCCTGCCCGCAGGAAAACCTGCCACGATCGGGAATGAAATCGCCAATCTGCCCGAGGGTGGTTTTGGCTGGTTTCTGATCCGTTCCCTGATTATTGACGCCACATATAGTCACCGGGAGAACTGGAACGAATTGGTGCTGCGCTTTTCCAGACATCCGGCCAACTGAAGATCTTCAGCGCGCCGCTCTACATGCGGTCACCGCACAGCGCATCCGTTAAAGAGCACATCCGGTTCGGAGACGGCCATCCTGGACCGCACCCTGCAATTACCATTGATGCGAAGCAAAAAGGATTATGCCCCAAAGAGGCCTGATTTGCTCCGTATTTCGGTCAGGAATATTGGACAAAACAAAAGGGTAGCTGCAAATAGCTTCCCTTGGCGTCACGCGTTTACAGCCCCCACCAGTGCGTGACGCCAAGGTACTTTCCGAAATCGACGGAAAGCCCCCGGCAGGCAAAGGCCGTGACCCCTGTAGAGCATTGGGGAACGCGCACAAAATCAACGACGAACCGCAAGGCCAATCGCAGGAGATGTCGAATGACTGGGGTGATCTCGTCTCGCCGAACGCTCAGATACCTAACCACACTCGGCTGACACCTGCCTCAGTTCATCTGAAAATGAAGCTCATAGCTGCCGTCTTGAAAAGCCCCGAACAGATCGGAAATATCGGGGTGATCGACCGGGTCGCCGGAATAATCCGCAACAAGGTTCTGCTCTGACACATAGGCCACATAGAAACTTTGGTCGTTTTCAGCCAACAGGTGATAAAACGGCTGATCCTTCACAGGACGGCTGTCCTCGGGGATGGCTTCATACCATTCCTCGGTATTGGAAAATTCCGGATCGACGTCAAAAACCACACCGCGAAACGGATGTTTCCGGTGACGGACGACCTGACCGAGATGGTATTTGGCGCTTTGCGTATGCATGGAACTTGTTTCCCTCAATACAATCTTAGCCTGTTCATCCACCCAATGTCCAATATCGGCCGGGAATCCAATAGAAACAGACTGTGAACCTTTCCATTACAGTCACGTTTGTGTCAAAATCGCCCTTCTGGCGACAAAGGCTGCGCGGCGACAATTTTGAACTGCCCGGCACGACCGACGGGATTGTGATTTCCTCAGACGCCCGGATCAGCTAACATGCCCTCAAAATACTACAAAAAAGCGAGAGGCAGATGAGCAGAACTCTTCGCGCGATGGTGATACTGATTTTGGTCGCGTCCTGCGGCGGCGGCAACTATACCGCGCCCCGTGATCTGGACAACGCCTGTTCGATCCTCACCCAGCGCCCAAAATATATTCGCGCCATGCGTGCCGCTGAACGCCGTTGGGGTGTTCCGGTCCATGTGCAGATGGCCACGATCTACCAGGAAAGCAAATTCGTCGGCAACGCCCGCACCCCGCTGCGCTATTCGCTGGGGGTGATTCCCATTGGCCGGCAAAGTTCTGCCTACGGGTATTCACAGGCGCTGGATGCGACCTGGGATGAATATCGCCGCGCCAACGGAAAGATGAGCGCCAAGCGGGACAATATCCGCGATGCCACTGATTTCATGGGTTGGTACATGAACCAGACCCGCTCTCGGAATGGGGTGCAGCTTTGGGACGCACGCAACCAATATCTTGCCTATCACGAAGGCCATACCGGTTTTGCCCGTGGCAGCTATAATTCCAAAGCGTGGCTGGTGCGGGTCGCAAGCGAGGTTGGCAGCCGTTCGAACACCTATCAGGCGCAACTGATCAACTGCCGCGCGGCCCGCTGACGGGCGGCGGCTTCCCGCGGCGGATCGGCGCCGCGGGATTGTCCTAGCGGCTCATCTTGGCGACTTCGGCATTGATGTCGAAGATCCGATTGGACAGGCCCGAAGCTTCTTCCAGATCTCCCAGAACAACCGTCGTGGTGCTGCCGCTGTCATCGCGTATGATCCACTGACGCAGTTGCACCGGCGGACCTGTGAACTTCAGCTGAATGTTTCCGTATTCGGGATGGTCGGGATCCTGCGCTGTCACCGTAGTGGCAGTGCCGTCATAGCCCTGCCCCGTCACCATATTGGCGCGTGCCAGATTGACATTACGATCCAGAATGATGCTGAGCGGGGTGCGGGCCAGCGGGTAACGGTCGGGCCCCTGGCCCGTCTTCTTGTCGAAGATCGCCACCTCGCCGGCATAGGCCAGCACCAGCGCCTGTTCGGGCGGATTGTATTCGAATCGCACCTTTCCGGGCCGCTTGATATAGATCGTACCCGTCGAGATCGTACCGTCATCATTGATCTGGGTGAACGCCCCCTTGGCCGATGTCAGGCCATTCAGGTAGTTGGAAATCGCATTCAGAGATAGCTTTTCCGCCGCTGCGGGCATCGCCAGAAAGGCAACGGCACTGGCCGCAGCCAAGGTGCGAAGAAAGGTCATATGTCGTCCTCAATCGTTGTTTCTGTCCAGCGCATCTAGGGCACGAACCCGGTGATATGCGATAACGGTCGGCGTGTCAGAGATATCACCTCGCCGTTGCCGCATATCAAGGGGAGCCCGACGCCGCAGGCATCAAAACGCCGTCAGCGGACAGTTGGTTCCGGCAGGGGAGGGGGCGGCAGGGGGCATATCGCAGATTTCAGCCCTACGCAGACGCGGGTTCATCCGACAGGGCAAGGCCGTGTTGGAACGCCAAGGCCCGTGCGCCGTGCCGGATGAGTTTTATTGACCGAAGACCTATCAGCCCTGTTCGGGAACCAGGATTTCACGCTTGCCGACATGGTTGGCCGCCGAGACGATGCCCTGATCCTCCATCTGCTCTACCAGACGCGCAGCCTTGTTGTAGCCGATCGCCAGTTTGCGCTGGATGTAGGAGGTCGAACATTTCCGGTCGCGAACCACGATAGCCACCGCGGTGTCGTAAAGGGCGTCCTCACCATCGGTATTGCCGCCGGTATTCAGCCCCAGGACGGCGTCGATATTGTCGGCCTTTTCATCATCCGGACCTTCGACCACGCCACCGATATAGCTGGGTGGGCCGTAAGCCTTGAGATGGTTGACGATCTCCTCGACCTCTTCATCCGAACAGAACGGCCCGTGGCAGCGGGTGATCTTGGCTCCGCCAGCCATGTAAAGCATGTCGCCCATGCCCAGAAGCTGTTCGGCCCCCATTTCGCCCAGAATGGTGCGGCTGTCGATTTTCGAGGTCACCTGAAACGAGATCCGCGTCGGGAAGTTCGCCTTGATCGTACCAGTGATAACGTCCACGGACGGGCGCTGCGTGGCCATAATCAGGTGAATACCAGAGGCCCGCGCCATCTGTGCCAGTCGCTGGATGCAGGCCTCGATCTCTTTGCCCGCGACCATCATCAGGTCGGCCATCTCGTCGACGATGACGACGATATAGGGCATTTTCTTGGGCTCGATCTCTTCCGTCTCGAAGATTGGCTCGCCGGTTTCGTCGTCAAAGCCTGTCTGGACGGTGCGTTCGAACATCTCGCCTTTGGACAGTGCCTCTGCGACGCGGCCGTTATAGCCGTCGATGTTGCGCACGCCCATCTTGGACATCTTGCGATAGCGCTCTTCCATCTCGCCCACGGTCCATTTCAGCGCGACCACGGCTTTTTTCGGGTCGGTCACAACGGGCGACAGAAGATGCGGGATGCCGTCATAGACCGACAGTTCCAGCATCTTGGGGTCGATCATGATCAGGCGACATTCATCCGGCGTCAGCTTGTAAAGCAGCGACAGGATCATGGTGTTGATCGCCACCGACTTACCCGAACCGGTTGTCCCGGCAATCAGCAGGTGAGGCATCTTTGCAAGGTTCGCCACGACAGGATCGCCACCAATATCCTTGCCCAGCGCCAGCGGCAGCTTGTGGTTGCCATCGCCGTAATCGCGCGTTGAAAGGATCTCGCGGAAGGACACCATCTCGCGGTTCTCATTCGGCAATTCGATACCGATCACGCTGCGCCCGGGAACGGTGGACACACGCGCCGACAGTGCCGACATGCTGCGCGCGATGTCATCCGCCAACCCGATCACACGGCTGGCCTTGAGGCCTGCGGCTGGTTCCAGCTCGTACATGGTGACGACGGGACCGGGACGGACCGAGACGATCTCTCCTTTCACGCCATAATCGTCGAGCACGGATTCCAGCATCCGGGCATTTTCCTCCAGCGCCTCGTCCGCCAGAACATGGCGCTGGATCTTGTCGGGGCTCATCAGCAGGTTGAGCGGCGGAAGTTCGTATCCGTCGGGATTGTCCTCGAATTTCAGGCTGGGTTGCGCCTCTTGCTTCGCACGGCGCGAAGGCTGCATCGGCTTGCGCACCGTTTGTTGCACGACTTTCTTTGCATCCGGAATGGGAAGCGGTTGAGTCTGCATTGGTGGCTCGAAATGGTAGTGATCGTCCAGCATCTCTGCCTCGTCCAGATCGGCATCTTCTTGCGGCAGAGGCTGCGGCTCGGGGGCCGCAGCGGGTATATCGGCACGCGGGCGTGGCGTGATGATCCGGCCGGTTTGCGGCGGGGTTGGCGTGTCGGGAGATGCGGATGGCTCTGGCGTTGCGGCAACACCTGCGGCTGCGCTGGTCAACGGTGGTTCCACCGGAAGGCGCGGCATGCCGGAGGTCAGCGGCGGTTCCGGCGGCAGACCAGTCCGCGGCGTGATGATCAACGGATCCGGCCCGCGGCCACGCCCCTTGGTCAGCGGTGCGGCGCTTTTGACCTGCATGGCAGGGTTCTTGCGAACGCGCGCCTTGATGACATCGGCGATCTTCGCCTTGATCCGGTCATCGCTGGGCCCGTCGCCCACATCGGCATGGGATTCTGTCTCGATCAACTCGGGTTCCGGCATCTGGTCAAGCGGACGCTTGATGAGCGCAGGCATCCGCGCGAGGAAGCTGGATTTCTCTGTCGAGTCTTCGGGATCGAAATCCGGCGCGGGAACGGAGGTCTGCGCATAGGCCCATTCAGCGGCCTCGGCAGCGTCTGCCTTGCTCCGGGCACGACGTTCCGCAAGACGAGTCTGTGTCGCCTGCGCCGCGCGGACCGAGGCACCGGCCCCACGTCCCAGAAGCGTCAGGATCGTGGCATAGGTCATCACGATACCCACTATCAGGAAACGGCCGATACTGCGCAGCTCTAGCATGGTGAAGCCCAGCACGAAGGCACCCAGCGCCAGAAGTCCCACCCCCAGCAAGAGCTGCACCAACTTCAGACCGAAGGTCGCGCCGACGGGCAGGATGTTCAGCAATGTGCCCATCATCATGTCGCCGAACAAGCCACCCAGGCCAAAGCTGTGGGTCCAGTCCGGGCCGATATTCTGACCAGCGGCATAGACCGCTGCCAGTGCAATCCAGATCGGAGCAAAGATCACGCGGGCGGAGACGCGCTCATCACCCCGGTGCAGCGCAAACCGCACGCCCCAGGTGACCAGAACCAAGGCCAGCCCCCAGCTTCCCCAGCCGACGATCATGAACAATGGCGCGGCAATCGAGGCCCCCAGCCGACCCAGCCAGTTCTGCACCGGGGCATCCGTGGCCGACAGCCAGCTGGGATCGTCCGGCGTGTAGCTGGCAATCATCGCCGCCGCTGCGCAACCCAGAATGACCAGCAGCACGCCGATCAGTTCTTTTCCGCGCTTTTCGATCGCCGCCTGCATGTTGCTGTCGAAAAGGGGATCACGCCCCCGTGCCTGATATGCCATTTTCCCTCGCCTCAATCGTACAGACAGTCACGGAGCCGGATCAGCCCGCGCTGCATCTCTTCTTTTGGGGCCACCATGGCGACCCTGATAAACTCATGTGCCGGGTTCACCCCGTCAACTTCGCGGCCCAGATAGGCACCCGGCAGAACCCGGACGCCGGTCTGGGTCCACGCCTTCAGGGCCGCCTCTTCGCCATTGCCGACGCGCAGCCACAGAAAGAACCCTGCCTCTGGCCCTGAGTAGCCGGGCACATTCGCAAAGATCTCGTCCGCAAGCGCGTATTTCTCTTGGTAAAGCGCCCGGTTTTCCACAACATGCGCATCGTCCGCCCAAACACGGGCCGAGGCGGCCTGAATGGGCAGCGGCAAAGGTGCCCCGGAATAGGCGCGCAACTGACGGATGCGGGCGATGCATTGCGGCCCGCCGGCGACAAAGCCTGACCGCAGCCCCGGCAGGTTGGACCGCTTCGACAGCGAATGAAAGATCACCACACGCTCCGGGTCCGCTCCCATGGCCTGCGCGATCTGCAATGCGCCAGCGGGCGGTGCATCGCGGTAGATCTCGGAGTAGCATTCGTCGGCCATGATGCGGAAATCGTGCTTTTCAGCCAGCGCAATCAGATCGCGCCAATAGGCCTCACTCGCGACCGCACCCTGCGGGTTGGAGGGCGAGCAGACATAGGCCAGCGCCACACGGCCCAGCAGCTCTGGCGCAAGCTGCGTATAGTCGGGCAAATGGCCGGTCGCTTCGGTGGCAGGCACAAAGACCGGCTCTGCACCCACCGAAATCGCCGCAATCATGTAGACCTGATAAAACGGGTTGGGGATCAGGACGACGGGCCGCTTGCCGCGCACCGTCTCGGGGCAAAGCGCCATCGCGGCGTTATACAGCCCCTCGCGGGTGCCGTTGAGCGCCATCACCTGCATGGCCGCGTCCAGCGTCACGCCGTAGCGGCGCCCTACGAAACCCGCAATCGCCTCAAGCAGTTCAGGCGTGCCGTCATTGGCAGGGTAGCGCCCGAATCCGGCGGCATTTTCCGCGATGATCTGGGCGACCCAGGCCGGAAAATCATGCTTGGGTTCGCCAATGGTCATATGCACCACGTCGCCGCCAGGCGCGTGATGGTCCAAAAGCGCCCGCAAGCGTGGGAACGCGTAGGCCGGAAGGTTCGAGAACCGCTCGGGAAACATATTCAACTGCCTCAAACTGCGGGGTCATTAACGCCCCGCTTTGCGCCAGAATAGCCAAGCCCCCGCGGGCCGTCCACTGAAAGCCGGGGGAAAATCAGCGCTGTGGCAGTAACATCGCAATGGCCGTGGGCGACCCTGCCCCCGGTCCTGAAGGTCTTGACAGGGGATCACGCGCTATTGGCGCGGCGGGCGGGGACAATCAGCGCAAGACGGCCTCTGCGGCGCTGCCCAGACGCAACAGATGGTCTTCGCCGTAAGCTTTGCCCATGAACAGAATGCCGCAGCTTGGCACGCCGGTCGGCAGGGTCAAACCCGCGCCACCCATCAGGTTTCCGATTCGCGTGTTCCGCAATGTCATCAGGTTTTCGGAGACATAGTAATCCGGATCGTTCATCAGCCGGTCGGCATTCGGCGGCAGATTCGGCGCAGTTGCACAGATCACCGCGTCAAACCCGGCCACGCGTTTGGCCCATGTGGCGCGGTGCGCGTCCAACCGTCGCCAAGCCGCGACAAACTCCGGCCCCGAGACCTCGGCCCCGGCGCGGAACCTGTCCAGAATACGGGCAAACATCTTGTCCGGCGCGGCCTCGATCGTGTCACGCCAGTGGCCATAGGCCTCGCCGGCATAAAGCGTGGGCGTGTCGGCCATAGCCTCGGCAACCTCCGGCGCGTCGATCTGGACGACCTCCGCGCCTGCCGCCTGCAACTTTTCAACGGCGGCGCTATAGGCGGCGGCGGGCGTGTCGCGCAGATCGTCGCTGGCGATGGTGCGCAAAGCGGCAAGGCGGACGCCCTTCAGCGAGGCCCCGCGCAGATCAGCAGGCCCCCTGCCCTCCAGCACCGCCAGCGCCAGCGCGGCATCCTCGACCGTGCGGGTCAACGGACCGACCGTATCGAAACGGGTGCATAGCGGCACTGTGCCCGACAAAGACAGCCGCCCGGAGGTGGTCTTCAGCCCGACAAGATCGTTCCACGCCGCAGGGACGCGCACGGAGCCGCCCGTATCGGACCCGATGCCCATCGGCGCAAGCCCGAAGGCGACAGACGTGGCGGTGCCCGAGGATGATCCGCCCGACACCGCGCTTTCGTCATTCACGCAAGGCGGACTCTGCGTCATGGGGTTCAATCCAAGACCGGAAAACGCCAGTTCTGACTGATGGGTTTTGCCCAGACAGACCAACCCCATCGCGGTCGCTATGCGCAGCACCTCTGCATCGCGGTCAGGCACCCGCCCTTCCAGCAATCTGGAGCCAGCTTCGGTCGCGACACCGGCCGTGTCGAACAGGTCTTTCCAACTGCACGGCACCCCGTCCAGCGGCGACAGGCGTCGGCCTGCCTTGGCGCGCGCAGACGCCGCCCCCGCCTCGGCCATGGCGCGATCCGGGGTCATCCGCGCATAGATCCGGTCTTTCAGCGGATGTGCGGCAATGCGGTCCAGAAAAAACTCTGCCAGCGCCACCGGATCAATCTCGCCCGCGCCAATACCGCGACCCAGTTCCGCCGCGCTTTGTTCCGACCATTGCTGCATGTCTGCTTCCTCTGATTTGACTGCCCGAGGGTAGCGGCAGCGCGGCGCATGGACAATCCCGCGCCGCCGACCATATTGGCAGACATGAGCGATATATCGGATCTTCTAATTGTGGGTGGCGGGCTGAACGGCCCGGCACTTGCGCTCGCCAGCGCGCAGGCCGGCCTGTCCGCCACCGTCATCGACGCGATGCCCGTGGATAAGGCCACGGCACATGACTTTGACGGGCGATCCTACGCGCTTGCGCTGGCCTCGCAACGGATGCTGGCGCGGCTGGGGCTTTGGGACGTACTGGAGGATGACGCCCAGCCGATGCTGGAGATCAAGGTCAGTGACGGACGCGCGGGCGAAGGTGCCGCGTTCCTTGGGCTGCATTTCGACCATTCCGAGATTGAAGAAGGCCCGATGGGCTACATGGTCGAAGATCGTTACCTCCGCCGCGCGTTGATGCAGGCCATGGGAACGACGGACCTGATCCGCCACTTGCCCGACACCAGGGTGACCGGACAGCAAACCGATGCGGCGGGTGTCTCGGTGACGCTGGACAGCGGTGAGGTCTTGCGCGGACGCATCCTGATCGGCGCCGATGGCAGGCAAAGCGGAACAGCCCTGCGCGCGGGCATCCGGCGCACCGGTTGGCGTTACGGTCAAACCGCGCTGGTCTGCGCCATCGCCCACGACCGCCCGCATCACGGCATCGCGCATCAGCTTTTCATGCCCTCGGGGCCACTGGCGATCCTGCCGCTGACAGGCAACCGGTCCTCGATCGTCTGGAGCGAGAGCGACGACGCCGCAGCCCCGATCAACGCCCTGCCGGATGAGGGTTATCTGACCGCCCTGCGCCCCCGGTTCGGTGATTTTCTGGGCGAGATCAGCCTTGCCGGGGACCGGTTTACTTATCCGCTGTCGCTGAGCCTTGCGAACAGCTTTGTCGCCGAGCGGCTGGCCCTGGTCGGCGATGCGGCGCATGGTGTGCATCCGATTGCGGGTCAGGGCCTGAATGCGGGCTTTCGTGACGTGGCCGCATTGGCGCATGTGCTGGCCCACGCGCAACGGCGCGGTGAGGACATCGCGCAATCCGACGTTCTGGCCCGGTATCAACAGTGGCGACGCTTCGACACTGCCACGCTCGCGGGGGCTACGGACATCTTCAACAGACTGTTTTCAAACGACAACCCGCTTCTGCGGGCGGGGCGCGATCTGGGCATGAAAGCGGTTCAGTCCGTCCCTGCCCTGCGCCGCGGCTTTATCCGAGAGGCGGCGGGGCTGACGGGCGACCTGCCAGACCTGATGCGCGGCTGAACAGCGCGGCTATCGCGAGTGCAGCCCCTATGAAAATCGTGATCCAACCGTAATACCATAACGCACCGGAAAACAGATCTTCGGCATAAGAGGACGCAAACGCCATCTTGCCGCGCATCGCCATCACAAGACCCACAATCAGGATTGCAGCCCCAGCCAATAAAGCGGCGCCGCTGCGCTCAAGCCAGCCCAACAACATCGCGATCAGCGCACCGATCGGGGCACCGACCAGCGCCACCTGCACATCCCAGAACGGATGCGCGCCCAATAGCTCTCCAAGACCCAACCAAACCGTCAGGATGACTGCGAGAGCGCCGAAAAGAGCAGAAATAATAGGTCGATACATCGGACAGCCCCCCTTTTCGGGCAGAGCTTAGCTCAGTCCCTGTCACAGCAAAAATCACCTTCAGGTGATGCCCGAAGAGATCGTCCAAATCGCTTTAGAGAAGAGATTGCATTGGCGAAGATACGCCCGAAGCAAGCACCGGAACAGCGGCTTACCCCAGCCTAATCTTCCAGCCTGCGGGCTTCGTCCAGCAACATTACCGGGATGCCGTTGCGCACCGGATAGGCAAGACCTGCATTGCGGGAGATCAGCTCCTGTGCGTCCGGATCATAGACCAGCACGGCGTGGGTGTGCGGGCAGACCAAAGCCTCCAGCATCCGGCGATCAAATTCAGGGGTCGCATTCATTGCATCAGATCCTCTCCACCGCCGCGCAGGGCATATTCCAGAAGCGTGACCAATGTCTCGCGGCGCGTGGTCAGCGAGGGCGCTTCCAAAAGGGCCTGTTTGTCCTCGGGCGCAAATTCCAGCAGCATCGACAGGGAATTGATCAGCAGCTCGTCATCGGCCTCGGCCAGCGTGTCCCAATCGGCGGACAATTCCCGCGCGTCAAAATATCGGCCCAGTATCTTGAGAAAGCTGTCGCGGCAAAACGTGTCATCCGGCACGGCGTGGGCGGTCCGGTCCTGTTCGAAGCCCTCCCAAGACACTTCGCAACGTCGGTAAGGGGGAAACCCGTCAAGCTCACGCTTGACACGGTAGCGCGACACGCCGGCAAGCGTGATCATGTAGCGCCCGTCCTCGGTTTCCGAAAACTGCGTCACCCGCCCCGCGCAGCCGATACTGTGCAACGCGTCCTCGCCATTCGGCGTGTCAAACGGCTGCACCATGCCGATCAGCCGCGAAGAGGTTTTCAGCGTGTCCTCCAGCATTTGCAGGTAGCGTGGTTCGAATATGTGCAGCGGCAGCCGAGCACGCGGCAGCAATAGCGCCCCCGGAAGCGGGAAAATCGGGATGATGTCCGGAAGATCGAGTTTGCGGCTCATGTCGCTGAAACTAGCGTTGCGACACGATCAGGCAAATATCATCGAGCTCAGTTTGCGACGACCGTTCAAAACAACCGGATCATTGGGCTTCAGCGCCTCGAAAATGGTGAACAGTTGCGCCTTGGCAGCGCCGTCATTCCATTCGCGGTCCCGGCGGAAAATGTCCAGCAATTCGGCAACCGCCGCTTCCGCATCGCCATTGGCGTGCAACGCCAGGGCGAGATCAAACCGCGCCTGATGGTCGTCCGGGTTTGCATCGACCTGCGCGCGCAATTCCGACACCGGGCCAGCATTCTCGGCCTGTTTCGCCAGTTCAAGCTGTGCATGGGCCGCCTCAAGTTCCGGTGCCTTGCTGATCTCGGCAGGCGCGCCGTTCAGCACGGCCTCTGCCTGTTCCAGATCCCCCGCCGCGATATGCGAACGGACCATGCCGCCATAGGCCGCGGCGTGGTTGGGGTCTTCGCCAAGAATTGCTCCGAATATCTGGGCAGCATCGGCAGCCGCGCCTTGTTCCAGCATTTCCTCTGCGGCGGTCAGCGCCTCGTCCAAGCCACCGGACGCATCGCCGCCGCCTGCCTGCACGACACGTTCGACAAATGCCTTGATTTCGGATTCAGCGACCGCGCCCTGAAACCCGTCAATGGGCTGACCCTGCCAGAACGCATAGACCGTGGGGATCGACTGAATGCGCATCTGTCCGGCGATATTCTGCGCCTCGTCGACATTGACCTTGGCCATCCGCACGGCACCCTTGGCGGCTGTCACCGCCGCTTCCAGCTGCGGCCCCATCGTTTTACAGGGGCCACACCAAGGTGCCCAGAAATCGACGATCACCGGTGTGGTCTGGCTGGCCTCGACAACCTTTGCCATGAAGTCGGCTTCGGTCACGTCCTCGATCAGCGTTGCATCAGCTTGCGGAGCGGCACCAAGTTCAATCATTTCCCAAGTTCCATATCTATCGCTTGCGTTGCGGTCTAGATGGCCCATGCCGACCCATGTTGCAAGGGGCGCGCCCTGTCCGGAGCAGCCTGACCCGAGCCATTACCTGCGAACAGCGCCCCGCGCCCGGCGCGATCACAGATCGAAAGTGGCAAAGACCGGCGCGTGATCCGAGGGCTTTTCCCACCCGCGCACATGGCGCAGCACACGGCTGGAATGGCCGGCATTGGAAATGTCGGACGTGGCCCAGACGTGATCCAGTCGGCGGCCCTTGTCGGCGGCATCCCAATCCTTGGCGCGGTAGGACCACCAACTGTAAAGCTGACCCTCGGGGATGTCCTGCCGGGTGATGTCCACCCAATTGCCCGCGTCCTGTGCCTGCGCCAGATGTTCGACCTCCACCGGTGTATGGCTGACGATCTTCAGAAGCTGCTTGTGGCTCCAGACATCATCTTCGCGCGGGGCGATGTTCAGATCGCCCACAAGGATCGACTTTTCCGGGCGGTCACCGTGGAACCAGTCGCGCATCTCGGTGAGGTAATCCAGCTTCTGGCCGAATTTCAGGTTCACCTCGCGGTCCGGCACGTCGCCACCGGCCGGCACATAGAAATTGTGGATCGTCACGCCGTTTTCCAGCTTTGCCGCGACGTGCCGGGCATGGCCCAGCCCGACAAGATCATGCCCACCCACATCTTCGATCGGCAGCTTCGACAGGATCGCGACGCCGTTATAGCCTTTCTGTCCTCGCGCCACGATATGTTCGTATCCAAGGGCGCGAAACCCTTCCAGCGGGATCTTGTCGACCGGGCTCTTGCACTCTTGCAGGCACAGCACGTCCGGCGCTTCTTCCTGCAACAGCTTGCAGACGATGGGTTCGCGCAGGCGGACGGAGTTGATGTTCCATGTGGCCAGGGTGAAGGTCATCGGCAAGCTCCGGTTTGGGCGGCAATCGCGGCAGGTCAGGAAGCGCGACCTTGCCCGCATCAACGCCGGGGTGCAAGCCGGTCTGCCTGCGCACCACGCCGTGTCACCTGCGCAAAGGGGCCACTTGACCCATCCGGCCCAAAGCCCGATTGCGCCCGTCACTCCGGATCGTAGGGACGCTTGATCGACAAGGTTTTATTCAGCTTCGCCCAAGTCGCTGCCTCGAACCGTTCCGGCCATTCCACACCCAAGTGCCGCGCCCATTTGCGCGCCCGCGGCAAATAGGCCTTTGCATAGGCCAAATGACCCTCGATCATCGCCTTGCGGTTGGGAACCGGAGGCGGCAGCGACGTCAAAAGCGCCTTTTGCTCATCGGTGATCAGACGGTTGAGATGCAGCACACCGCCGCGATGCGGCGCGTTGGTTTCCTCGATCAGCAGATCGACCAGAAGGTTGCGCAGATGAAAGATCCCAAGCACGCCGTTGATATATTCGCGGCGACCGTCCGCCAGATGCAGGAGGCCCAGAATGCGGATGAACTCTTCAATCTGGTATTTGACTTTACGCAGATTCGGACCGGTATCCGCCACGGCCTCGGGCAGCCCGTCATAAATCTGCGCATGGTCAAAAAGCGGTTTCAGACTGCTTTGGGTATGCGCGCGCATCTGGTCGGGCTTGAGGATGATGACATCGGTGCGCGTCCAATCTTCGGTAATGGCATTGATCAGCACGGGGACCGTCATCCGATCCCACCACAAAACGATATTGCCGGTCTTTTCAATGGCATTCCGCCAAACAGAAGCCACAGCATCGGTCGCCCCCTCATCGGCGACCAGCACGAAATCAAGATCACTGTAGGCGTCAGCCATTCCGGTCGCATAACTGCCGCTCAGGAACAGCGCCCGAATACCCGGAGCGTCGCTGATCGCGTCAACGATCGTATCAATAGCCTTTGCATGGTCCATTCTACGCAGCCTAGTGTGGATCAAAATGCGTCATCAAATCATGTAGGTTCCGCCACAAGATACAACAGTGAATGCCGATCCGCCCCCGGACAAAAAAAAGACCCAGGCCGAAGCCCGGGTCAGTCCAACAGGGAGGTGCATGCGATAACCCGCACATGCAACGGGAGGTCGGAATCTCTATGGTTGTGTCGAACCCGACACAACGGCTGGGATTAATATACTCTTTTTCCCTACGCAATCAATCTATAACCGCCTGATTCAGTCACCAGAAGGCGCGCATTGGAGGGTTCCGGCTCGATCTTCTGGCGCAACCGGTAGATGTGCGTCTCAAGCGTGTGTGTCGTCACGCCGGCATTATATCCCCAGACTTCGTGAAGCAGCGTGTCGCGCGCCACCACCCCATCGTTGGAGCGGTAGAGGAACTTGAGAATGTTCGTCTCTTTCTCGGTCAGCCTGATCTTGCGGTCTTCATCCGTAATCAGCATCTTCATCGACGGCTTGAACGTATACGGCCCAAGCTGGAAAACCGCATCTTCGGATTGTTCGTGCTGTCGCAACTGGGCGCGAATACGGGCGAGAAGCACCGGAAACTTGAATGGCTTGGAGACGTAGTCATTGGCACCCGCGTCCAGCCCAAGGATGGTGTCAGAGTCGCTGTCATGGCCGGTCAGCATCAGGATCGGTGCCTTCACGCCTTGCTTGCGCATCAGGCGGCACAACTCGCGCCCGTCGGTATCCGGAAGCCCCACGTCCAGCACGATCAGATCGTATAGTTGCTCCTTGACGCGGATCATTGCATCCGCGCCATTACCAGCTTCGAAAACCTCGAAATCCTCTGTCATCACAAGCTGTTCAGACAGGGCCTCGCGCAGGTCGTCGTCATCATCGACCAGCAAAATGTTCTTGAGTTGTGCCATTTGGCGTCCTCCATGTTCTGAGTGAAAGATGTGTGCCGCCACGGTGCAGGGCAAGATTTGCTGCAACTGCCTCACGTCCTCGTGTAAAGGAAGGGCCAAGTCCGCGAATATGTTTCAATTCCGGAGTAAATTCGTTACATGCCAAAGCCATCTTGCAACAATCGAGATCTCCCATGCCCTTCGCCCCCGACCCAAAGGAGATGTTGGCCCGCGCCCGCGCAGATCTGCGGATGGGCGTGCCGGTTGTTATGGACGGGCCGGCACCCGCACTGATTCTGGCGACCGAAACGCTGACACCCGAAAGACTGGCCTTTGCGCAAACGCTGGGGCCGGTTGATCTGGCGCTGACGGGGCGACGTGCGGCCACACTAAAGGCGCGTGCCTATGACGGGGATGTGGCGCGCGTGGCTTTGCCGAACGACGCGACGCTGGGCTGGGTGCGCGGACTTGCCGATCCGGCGGATGATCTGCGCAAGCCGATGAAGGGGCCGCTTGTGACGCGCCGGGATGGCGACGCCAGCCCCCACCGGTTGGCTGTGTTGCTGATAAAATCCGCGCAGTTGCTACCAGCCGCGCTGGTCCTGTCCTTGGATGACGCGGGTGGCTTTGCACAAAAACACGGGCTGACACGGCTTCAGGCCGCAAGCGTCGCGCCCCTGCTGCAAAGCCTCAGCCCGCTGTCAGAGGTTGTCGCCGCTCGCTTGCCAATCGCTGTGTCAGAAGCGGGCCGCCTGCATGTCTTCCGCCCGGAGGACGGCAGCGAGGAACATTACGCGATGGAAATCGGCAAGCCCGCCCGCAACGCACCTGTTCTCGCGCGTCTGCACTCGGCCTGCTTCACCGGCGACCTGATGGGCAGCCTGAAATGCGACTGCGGCCCGCAATTACACGCGGCCCTCGCCCAGATGGGCGACGAGGGCGCGGGTGTTCTGCTGTATCTCAACCAGGAGGGGCGCGGCATTGGTCTGGCCAACAAGATGCGCGCCTATTCGCTTCAGGATCAGGGTTTCGACACGGTCGAGGCCAATCACCGGCTGGGGTTCGAAGATGACGAGCGTGATTTTCGCATTGGCGCGGACATTCTGAAGAAGCTGGGGTTTTCCTCTGTCCGGCTGCTGACCAACAACCCGGCGAAGATTGCGATAATGGAAAAGCACGGCATCCATGTTGCCGAACGGGTACCGCTACAGGTCGGGAAAACCGCGCATAACGAAGCCTACCTCTCTACCAAGGCAACAAAATCCGGGCATCTGTTTTGACCGCGGACGATCTTGTCCTGACCCCACAGGGTGTTCGTTTCATCGGCAGGATGTGGCCTTGCACAATAGGCCGTGGCGGCATCCGCACGGACAAGCGCGAAGGTGATGGGGCCACTCCCGTGGGCACCCACAGGATCACCGGGATACTGTATCGCCCGGACCGGATTGCGCCGCCGTCTCACTGGGCGCGCCCGATACGGCCCGGCGATCTTTGGTCAGATGACCCGGAGCGACCCGATTACAACAGGCTCGTTCGTGCGCCCTATCCCTACAGCCACGAAAGCCTGCGCCGTGCGGATCCGCTTTATGATCTGATCCTGCTGACCGATTGGAACTGGCCGGATGCAAAACCCGGTGCCGGATCCGCGATCTTCCTGCACAGATGGCGTCGCCCCGGCTTTCCGACCGAAGGTTGCGTTGCGTTCCGCCCAGATCACCTTTGGCAGATCGCACGCCGGATCACGCCGGCAACCCGGCTGACCGTTCGGGCGCGATAAAACGCGTCAGCCCGGCACACGTTCGCCAAAGATGGCCGAGCCGACACGGATATGCGTTGCCCCCAACGCGATCGCCTGCTCGAAATCGTCGCTCATCCCCATCGACAGGCCATCAAGCCCGTTGCGCGCGGCGATCTTCGCCAGCAATGAAAAATGCAGCGACGGTGCCGCGTCGACCGGCGGGATGCACATCAACCCGCGCACTGGCAGGTCGAGGCCCCGGCATTCGTCGATGAACGCATCCGCCTCGGCGGGCAGCACACCGGCCTTTTGCGGCTCTTCGCCGGTGTTGACCTGAAGAAACAGATCCGGGCAGCGTCCGATCTCCTGCGCGATCCGGGCAATCGTTTTGGCAAGCTTGGGCCGGTCGACCGAATGGATCGCCTCGAACAGCTCTATCGCCTGCCGGGTCTTGTTGCTTTGCAATGGCCCGATCAGATGCACCTGAACGCCGTCATACTCATCGCGGAAACCCGGCCATTTGCCAGCGGCTTCCTGCACCTTGTTCTCGCCAAACAGCAGGTGGCCTTCGTCCAACACAGCGCGCACCCGGTCGTCAGGCTGCACCTTGGACACCGCGATCAGTTTGACCGAGCCGGCCTCTCGTCCTGCATCCGCCTCGGCCTTGGCGATGCGCTCCTTGATTTCCGACAGTCCCATCACGGCTCCTTCATTGCGTCGATGAACGGGGCCAGATCGGCCTCGTAGCGTTTCCAGGCGGCCGCCGATGTCTGGTAGATCGGCTGGCGCACCTGATGCAGGCTGAGCGTGCGAATATCGCCCGCGTGTTTGTGAAACTCAAGGCAGGCGTCCTGCCAGTCCAGCCCGACCGCAGCGATCAATGCGCGCGACTGGGCTTCTGGATTGGCGACAAGATCCTCGTATCGCACCTCATGGAACGCGCCCGGCATGCGGTCGCGCCAGAAGGCGATCACCCGGTGAAAGGTCTTCACATAATGCGCGATGTCCGGCAACGAATTGGAATAGCGGTGCACCCCATTCTCAAAATAGTTGCGGTAGATCGACAGCGCCACATCGCGCGGATCGCGATGCACGATGACAAACTGCGCGCCGGGAAGGGCGCGGCGCAGCAGACCCAGCACCAGATAGGTCTGGATCGACTTGTCGGTGACAATGCCACTATCCACGCCGACCATTCGCATCACCGCATCGGCATATGTCCGGGCCAGCATGGCCAGCTTGTCCGGCGCGATGTCGCGCAGCGGGGTCATGTCACGCGGTCCGCCAACGGCCTGAAAGGCCAGACGCGGGAACAGCGTCAGCTCGCCCCCGGCGGTCACATCCGAATGGCTGGCGATGATCTGCTCGACCAATGTCGTACCAGAGCGCGGCATGCCAATCACGAAAATCGGCCGCAATGCCTGCGTTCCCGTCGCTGCGGATATGTCAGCCCCGTCCTGCGCGGCAAGCAGCGCGTCCACGTCCCTGGTATATTCGGCGGGATCATAGGGGAAATATTTGCGTTGCAGCGCATTGGCGACGTCCAGATATCCGAAAACCTTGTCGGCCTCGCCCGTCTCTGACAGCGCCTTGCCCAGGGCAAAACCCAGATGCATCCGGCTTTCATCGCTTTGGCCCGCATGTTTCCAAGCGTTTTGCATATCGCGCAGCAGCTTGTCGCCACGGGTCAGTTTTTTGGTGCCCAGGAACACGCGGTAGAGTTCGCCGTCCAAAGGATGCGCTTTCAGCAGGCGGCGGTAGATTTTTTCTGCCGCGTCGAATTCCCCCAAGCGTTGCAGATAGGCGGCCTTTTCGGCCTGTGGCTTTATCGCCTTGGGGGTCAGCGCGATCAGCCTGTCCAGCGCCGACAGCGCGCCCTTGAGGTCACCGGCGGCCTGACTGGCCTGTGACAGTGCTTGCAGGATCATCGGCTCGCCCGGTTTCAGCGCATCGGCCTCGGCGTAAAGGTCCGCGGCTTGCGTCTGGGCGCCGGTTGCTTCGGCGATCCGGGCCAGTTGAAAGGGCAGTTCCGCCATTTTCGGCGCGGCAACGCGCAAGGATTGGTACAGCGCCTTGGCCTCTGCCAACCGTCCCGCTGCGTGGAATTGCTTGGCCCGCTTGTACTGTTCGGAAATCTGCGCGCGGTTGATCGGGAACATCGGGGCCTCTCTTGCTGGCCCATGTGCTACTGCGCTGCGGCACAAAAGAAAAGAGCGGACACCAAGGCCCGCTCTCTCCGTAACCAAGATTGGCTTGAGCTTAGAAGCTCATTGCCAGACCCAGCGAGTAGGTGTCGCCTTCGAGGTCAACACCACCGATTTCGGCTTCGGAGTCGCCATAGCCGAACTGAGCTTCGATACCGCCGCCCAGGTCGTAGTTGGCGATCAGGCCCCAGCCTTTGGATGTGTCGCCGTCAACGCCAGCAAGGTTGTCGAACTCACCGTAGTTCACAGCAACGGTCAGAGCGTTCATCGTGTAGCCGAACGCAACACCCCAATGCTCCATGTCTTTCGCGCCAGGTGCAGTGAAGTTCATCGACGAGTAGTTGGCGATGGCAACGATGCCGTTGGCGAATGTGGTGTCAAGACTGATACCCCAAACTTCGTCAGCAGGGTTGTCTTCGTCTGTGGTCTGGTAACCAAGACCAACACCGATGGTCAGGCCAGCAAGCTCACCCGAGTAGCGACCACCCAGACCCCAGACAGGATCCCTGCTGCCGGTGTCGTCGATTTCGGCCGACAGGTAACCGGTGAAGGCGTCAAAGCTGTAATCGAAACGTGCGATCTGGCCGTCATACATACCGTCGAGACCGGCACCGTCGTTATAGCCTGCATGCTCGTGGTTGTCGCCCAGCGAGTCGCCGATGATCGCTTCGTTCATTGCTGCGTCGAACGCACCGTCGGTGTCGCCCATGGTCAGCTTGGCGCCGCCATATGCAACAAACATTGTCGCGCCGCCATGGGCGGTGTCGTCACGAGTTGCGCCGGATTCGGCACCACCGCCATAAGTGGCGTTGGTGTCGCCGATTTCTTCGTCCAGATCAACGGATGCACCGAAGGACAGACCGTTGTCTGCTTCGCCGGACATGCCGAAAGTCACGTCGATATCTGTGTGGAACTGGTCAGCGATACCGTCGCCGCCCATGATGCCCATTTCAGCGGAACCGGTCAGGTTGACGTCTGCAGCGGCGATGCCGGCAGTTGCGACCAGTGCCGTGGTAGCGAAAAGAATAGATTTCATAGTTTTCCCTCATGTGTTCGAAAGGCACGCATCAAACCGGCTTTCCGGTCTCGATGGATGATCTATGCTCCCGAGCGGGCCTCGTTTGCAAGACATCCGGTTGGGGCCGCGCCAACAAGCGTTTTAGTGATGCGCTTTTGTCACAAGAATTGCACCGACCGTCGGTCCGGCTCGGCAAAGCCCGTCCAAGCCCCCCCGCCTTATAAACAATCTGCGCCTTGTCGTGACGGGCGGCGGCAGGTATGGAAAGGTACAAGACGCCACGCGGGCAGGAGCACACTATATGGCATTCACGCGCTACGGACTGGCCATCGGCCTTATCGCCACGCTTGTTATGACAAGCGCGTGCAGCCGATCTGGCAGCCGCACCACTGTCGACACGCCTCCGGCAGATGAGATTCTGGATCAGAACATCTATGGGGATCGCGGGCGGCCACGCTCGACCATCTGGGATATTTTCAGGGGCCGCGACGATGTGGGTCAGGTTGGGGCCGTCAACAAATACATCTGGAATGCCTCGCTGGAGGTGCTGAACTTCCTGCCGGTGCAATCGGTCGATCCGTTCACCGGCGTGATCTCGACCGGGTATGGCACACCGCCGGGTGGCGGGCGCGCCTATCGCGCGACGATCTATGTCAGCGATCCCGCACTTGATGCGCGGTCGCTAAACGTGGCGCTGATGACGCGGTCCGGTCCGGCCAGCGCATCCACCGTGCGCGCGGTAGAGGATGCCATCCTGACCCGAGCGCGCCAGTTGCGCGGACGCGACAGCCGCCTGTAGGACCGCCACAACATTTACTGCGTTACGAATCGGCCCGCAAATCTGCGGGCCGTTGTCGTTGCGGGGCTCAGTCGCGGGTGCCTGCCTTCATCAAACCCTGCTCTTTCAGCGCAGCAAGGGTTTCATCCAGCGACCTGCGGGCGCGTTCAACCAGCGTGTCGATTTCCTGTTTCGAGATCACCAGCGGCGGCGAAATGATCATCCGGTCGCCGACATGGCGCATCACCAGATTATTGGCAAAGCACCGCTCGCGGCAGATATAGCCCACGGTCCCGGCCTCGGCGGCAAAGGGCGCACGGGCGGATTTGTCCGGGGTCAGCGCGATAGAGGCCATCATGCCAATGATCTTCGCCTCGCCCACCAATGGATGATCGGCCAGTGATTCCCAGGCGGCGCGCAGATGGGGGCCGGTATCCTCGGCCACGCGGGTCACGATACCTTCCTCATCAAGGATGCGCAGATTCTCCAACGCGACCGCTGCCGCGACGGGGTGGCCGGAATAGGTATAGCCGTGGTTGAATTCTTCGCCGCCAATGACAGACGCAACCTCGTCACAGACAATAGATCCGCCGATCGGCTGATAGCCGGAGGACAGCCCCTTGGCGATGGTCATGATATGCGGCCGCCATCCGGTGGTTTGCGAGCCAAACCAGTTGCCGGTGCGGCCAAATCCGCAGATCACCTCATCCGCGATCAGCAGGATGTCGTGGTCGTCGCAGATGCGCTGGATCTCGGGCCAGTAGGTCGCGGGCGGGATGATGACGCCGCCCGCGCCCTGCACCGGTTCGGCGATAAAGGCGGCAACCCGGTCGGCGCCCAGGGTTTCGATGGCCTGTTCCAACTCGCGTGCACGGGCGAGGCCAAACTCTTCGGGGCTTTGTTCGCCGCCCTCGGACCACCAGTCTGGCTGGTTGATGTGGTGAATATCCGGAATCGGCAAGCCGCCCTGTGCGTGCATACCCTTCATCCCGCCAAGGCTGCCCGACCCGACGGAGGACCCATGATAGCCGTTCCAGCGCGAAATGATGATATTTTTCTGCGGCTGGCCTTTGATCTGCCAATAGGTTCGCGCCATGCGGATATTGGTATCATTGGCCTCGGACCCCGATCCGGCAAAGAAGACGTGGTTCAAATCACCCGGAGCGAGCTCTGCCAGCCGCTGCGCCAGCGCGATGGCCGGTATATGCGTTGTCTGGAAAAACGTGTTGTAATAGGGCAATTCACGCATCTGGCGCGCGGCAACATCGGCCAGTTCGCTGCGGCCATAGCCGATATTCATGCACCAAAGCCCCGCCATCCCGTCAAGGATGCGGTTGCCGTCGCTATCGGTCAGCCAGACGCCATCGGCGCGTGTGATGATGCGCGCGCCCTTCTGCGTCAGCTCGTCATTGGTGGTGAAGGGATGCATGTGGTGCGCGGCGTCCAGCGCCTGCAATTCTGCGGTCGGCATATGGTTGGAAATCTGGGGCATGGGACACCTGCGGATAATGGAAAGGTTGGCTGGCCGTAAAATATGATCAAATTCTGCACTGTCAATCGAATCAAGCCTGCAAGGCGGCACGGACCTGATTCATTCCCTGTTCGACATCGCGCCTGATCGCCCCTGCGGCGGCATCGGCATCGGCTGATTTCAGCGCCTCGATCAGCTCTTTATGCCGGTCCGGCAGATTGAGCGTACCGAACTGTCCGCACACGACGCGCAGCGACGGTCCGAATCGCAGCCACAACCCATCGGCCAACGAGCGCAGGATCGGCGCGGCAGCCTGCGCGTAAAGCGCGTCGTGGAAACGGTAATTCTGTTCGAGATAGCCACGCACATCCCCCCCCGCGATTGCCCTGTCCAACTGCGCGTCAATCGTTTCAAGCTGACGCACTGCCCTGACGTCCGCACGCAATGCCGCACGTCTGGCAAGCTCTGGTTCCAACGCATTCCGGGCGATCACAAGCTCTTCAATCGCGGCCGCATCCAGTTGCGGCACGATAACGCGGCGATTGTCCTGAAACACCAGCGCGCTTTCGGCGATCAGCCGCCGGATGGCCTCGCGGACCGGGGTGATTCCGGCATTCAGTGTCTCGGCGATGCCCTGAATGGTCACGGCCTCCCCCGGTGCCATCTCTCCGAACAGGACGCGCGCGCGAAGCGCGCGGTAAACAATTTCATGCGCGGGCAGCTTGCTTTGACAGTGATTTGCATGGCCGTTCATCACAACATCCCTCCTATTCGCAGTTTTCGGATCTTGAGCCGCACCTTGCGTTGATTTTCCCGTCATGGAAACATCCAGTTGTTGCCAGACGGTAGAAAACTTGATCAAATCCACGCAGAGGCTGCCGACAAAAGGCGTCCCAGATCCAACAGGAGCAAATTTATGAAGACAGCGCTGCTGAGTTTCACCGCAACACTCGCCCTGACCGCCGCGGCACAGGCGCAAGAGGTGCGTGTCTATAACTGGTCCGATTATATCGACGAGGACCTTCTGTCGAAATTCGAGGAAGAGACCGCGATTGACCTGATCTACGACGTGTTCGACAGCAACGAGTTGCTGGAGACCAAGATGCTGTCCGGCGGATCGGGCTATGACGTGGTGGTGCCGACCGGCACATTCCTGCAACGTCAGATCATGGCCGGCGCTTTCCAGAAGCTCGACAAATCCAAGCTGCCCAATCTTGAGAACATGTGGAGCGTGATCTCGGACCGGACCGCGAAATACGACCCCGATAATGAATACTCGATCAACTACATGTGGGGCACCACAGGTATCGGCGTGAATGTCGCCAAGGTCCAGGAGGCGCTGGGGCCCGATGCGCCGATCGATTCCTGGGATCTGGTCTTCAAGCCCGAGAATATGGAAAAGCTGGCCGAATGCGGCGTGCATTTCCTTGACGCACCCGCCGAGATGATCCCCGCGGCGCTGAAATATATCGGCGAGGATCCCGACAGCCACGACCCCGAGGTGATCGCCAAGGTAGAACCGGTCTATGCGGCCGTGCGGCCCTATATCCAGAAGTTCCACTCGTCCGAATACATCAATGCGCTGGCAAATGGTGACATCTGCGTTGCCGTGGGCTGGTCCGGTGACATCCTGCAATCGCGTGACCGTGCGGCCGAAGCTGAAAACGGGGTCGAGGTCGCGTTTAACGCGCCCAAGGAAGGTGCCCAGATGTGGTTTGACCAGATGGCGATTCCGGTGGATGCCCCCAATGTGGACGCGGCGCACACTTTCCTGAATTTCATCATGGATGCGCAGAACGCGGCGGCGGCCTCGAACTACGTTTATTACGCCAATGGCAACAAGGAGTCGCAGGAATTTCTCAACGAGGATGTGATCGGCGATCCGGCGATCTATCCGTCCGAGGATGCGTTGAACAACCTGTTCACCACCACGCCCTTCGATCCGCGCGTGCAGCGGACGGTCACGCGGCTATGGACCAAGATCAAGTCGGGCACCTAGGCCTTTTGACGGCCCGCGCACCTGTTGCGCGGGCCTTACCCTGACAATTTGCTGGACGATTGCATGAACCAGACGGTCTTTGCCCCTTGGAACGACCCCGAAGCGAAACCTTTGATTCAGTTCAAGCAGGTGACAAAGAAATTCGGAGAGTTTGTCGCGATAGACTCGCTGTCGCTGGATATTTTCGAACAGGAATTCTTTGCGTTGCTGGGGCCATCCGGGTGCGGAAAGACCACGATGATGCGGATGCTGGCAGGGTTCGAATCGCCAAGTTCGGGCAGCATCCTTCTGGCTGGCAAGGACATTGCGCCCGTGCCGCCGAACAAACGCGCGGTGAACATGATGTTCCAAAGCTACGCGCTGTTTCCGCATCTGTCGGTCTGGGACAATATCGCCTTCGGTCTGCGCCGTGGTGGCGGCTCGAAAGAGGAAATCGCGGCACGGGTCGAGGAAATGCTGCGGCTGACACGGTTGACCAAGTTCGCCCGGCGCAAACCGCACCAGATTTCCGGCGGCCAAAGGCAGCGCGTGGCGCTTGCCCGCAGCCTTGCCAAGGCACCAAAGCTGCTGTTGCTGGATGAACCGCTTGGTGCGCTGGACAAAAAGCTGCGACAGGACACCCAGTTCGAGTTGATGGACATTCAGGAAAAGACCGGCACCACCTTCGTGATCGTCACCCATGATCAGGAAGAGGCGATGACCGTCGCCAGCCGCGTAGCGGTGATGGATGAAGGCAGGCTGATACAGGTTTCCACCCCGGATGTGATCTACGAGGCACCCAATTCGGTCTATGTCGCGGATTTCATCGGCGATGTGAACATCATCGAAGGTGCCGCCGCGCAGGAAGGCGATGCCGTCACGATCACCTGGGCGGAAGGGCAGCCACCGATCAGGGCGCGTAGCACGCAAAGCCTGGCACCGGGCCAGAGGGTGCATTTCGCCATTCGGCCCGAAAAGCTGACAATCTCTGCGGAACGCCCTGTTGATGCGGCCAATGCAGTAACCGGCAAGGTGCTGGACATCGCGTATCTGGGCAATATCTCGACCTATCACGTCGAACTTCCATCCGGTCAGGTGCTCAAGGCGCAATCTGCCAATACCCGCCGGATCGCCCGCCGGTCCTTCACCTGGGAGGACACTGTTTGGCTAAGCTGGACCGATACGGCCGGCGTGGTGCTGGAGCAATGACATGCGGCGTCTGATCCTCATCGGCCTGCCCTATCTGTGGCTGCTGGCGCTGTTTTTGGTACCGTTTCTCATCGTCCTGAAGATCTCGCTGTCCGATATTGCGCTGTCGATTCCGCCCTACACGCCGCAGCTTGACCTGTCCGAAGGCTGGACCGGGTTCCGCGCTTTTCTGGCCGCGCTGGATTTCGAGAATTTCACCTTCCTGACGACAGATGATCTTTACTGGAAAGCCTATCTCAGTTCGTTTCAGATCGCGCTGCTATCGACGCTGATGACGCTGGCCACCGGTTTTCCCATTGCCTACGCGCTGGCCCGCGCGCCGCGCGAATGGCGGCCAACGCTGCTGATGCTGGTGATCCTGCCGTTCTGGACAAGCTTTCTGATCCGCGTCTACGCGTGGATGGGCATCCTGAATACCGAAGGGCTGCTGAACCAGTTACTTCTGGCGCTTGGTCTGATTTCAGAACCGCTGACCATCCTCAACACCAATACGGCTGTCTATATCGGCATCGTCTACACCTATCTGCCGTTTATGATCCTGCCGATCTATGCCGCGCTGGAAAAGCTGGACGACAGCCTGCTGGAAGCCGCCGAGGATCTGGGCTGTTCGCGCATCTCTGCCTTCTGGCTGGTGACTGTGCCGCTGTCCAAGTCGGGCATCGTCGCCGGGTGCTTTCTTGTGTTCATCCCGGCCTTGGGTGAATTCGTGATCCCGTCGCTTCTGGGCGGATCGCAGACGCTGATGATCGGCAAGGTGCTGTGGGAAGAGTTCTTCTCCAATCGCGACTGGCCGGTTGCCTCCGCTGTGGCGATCATCCTTCTGCTGATCCTGATCGTGCCGATCATCCTGTTCCAGCGCAACCAGCAGAAACAACGCGAGGCCGAACGATGAGGGCGCAAACATTTTCACAGGGCCGTCGGCAGAGGATCTGTAACGCCACCTGGCTTCGTGCGTTCATGCCGGAGTGGGTCATATGAGACGTTTCAGTTGGTTCAACGCCACATCACTGACACTCGGGTTCGCGTTTCTCTACCTGCCGATGGTCATCCTGATCGTCTACAGCTTCAACGCGTCAAAGCTGGTCACCGTCTGGGCCGGCTTCTCGACCAAATGGTATGGCGAACTGATCCGGAACGAGGCGTTTCTGGATGCAGCCTGGGTCACTCTGCGCGTGGCATTTTTTAGTTCGACCCTCGCAGCGATTCTGGGAACGATGGCCGCCTATGTGCTGGTGCGCGCCAACCGCTTTCCGGGGCGTACGCTGTTTTCCGGCATGATCTACGCGCCACTTGTCATGCCGGAAGTCATCACCGGTCTGTCGTTGCTGCTCTTGTTCATCGGTATCGGGCTGGACAGGGGCATTCTGACTATTGTTCTGGCCCATACAACGTTTTCGATGTGCTACGTCTCGGTTGTCGTTTCGTCGAGGCTGGCAAGTTTTGACATTTCCCTCGAAGAGGCGGCGCTGGATCTAGGCTGCTCGCCGTTCGAGGCTTTCCGCCTTGTCACCCTGCCGATCATTGCGCCTGCGGTGATTTCCGGATGGCTTCTGGCCTTCACCCTGTCGCTGGATGATCTGGTGATCGCGTCCTTTGCCGCCGGTCCGTCTTCGACCACCTTGCCGATCAAGATCTTCTCGGCCGTGCGGCTTGGCGTCTCGCCCGAGATCAACGCATTGTCGACCATCATGATCGCAATTGTCACGGTCGGGGTGATTTCTGCCTCGCTCATCTCCAAACGCTCTGCCGTCCGGCAAGAGGCAGAAACCCGCGCCGCCGAACGCATATGAGGCATCTTTACGGGGCCTACGCCCTTTCCGACGAGCCGAACCGGCTGAACTACTGGGCGCGAGACGTGCCCGAAGACGCGCTGGCCGCTGCCTCGGCGCAGGGTGACATATCGGCCGATGTGCTTGTCATTGGTGGCGGGTACACCGGGCTGAACGCGGCATTGCATCTGGCCAAAGACGGCGTTTCTGTCTGCCTGATTGACGCCCGCCACCCCGGCTGGGGCGCGTCCGGGCGCAATGGTGGATTCTGCTGTGCGGGCGGCACGCGTGCGCCGGACAAGGTCCTGACGCGCCGTTTTGGCGAAGGCGCGACGCAAGAGGTCCGCGACGCAGAGCTTGCAGCAATCGACCATGTGGCGTCCCTGACGGAACGTCTGGGCGTTGCTATCGACCGGCATTCTGATGGCGAAACGATCCTCGCCCATTCCCGGAGTGCCCAAAAACATCTGCGCGCCCAACAGCCGGATCTGGACCACGCTTACAACACAAACACGCAGATCTATGACACAAGGCAGCTGAAAACGCTTGGCATGGCGTCATCCCATCACGGCGGGCTGACTTTGCCGGTCGGGTTCGCGCTGCACCCGCGTAAATACCTGTCGGGCCTCGCGCGAGCGGCGGCATCGGCAGGTGTCGCGCTCTACGGCGACAGCCTTGCGCTTGACGTCGCGCGGGATGGCAATGACTTTGTCGTGACCACGCCCCAGGCGCGCATCAAGGCCGACCGGCTGATCGTGGCCACTAATGGCTACACGACCGAGGATCTGATCCCCTGGCTGCGGGGGCGCACCCTGCCCGCGCAAAGTTCTGTCATCGCCACGGAACCGATGAACGCGGAAACGTTGAACGCGCAGGGTTGGACCAGCCACCAGATGGCCTATGAGGACCGGCGGTTGCTGCATTATTTTCACCTGACGCCGGATAACCGCATGGTCTTTGGCATGCGCGGCGGTCTGGTCAGCTCGGCCGCCAATGAACCACGCATACGCGCCCGCGTCCGCACGGATTTCGACCGGATCTTTCCGGCTTGGGCGCATGTTCCCACCCCCTACTACTGGTCCGGGATGGTTTGTCTGACGGCGTCGCTGACACCATATTGCGGCGAGATCCCGCAGATGCCCGGCGCTTTCACGGCCTTCGGTTATCACGGCAACGGCGTGGCGATGGGCAGCTATTGCGGCACGATCCTTGCCGATCTGGCACAGGGCAAGCCACCCCGCCACCTGCGCCCGCGCGCCTTTGCAGCACCGCCTCCGCGCTTCCCGCTTGGCCGCTATCGGCGGGGCTTCCTGGCCGCGGAATATGCCTGGGCGCGGCTGACCGACTGATCCCTCAGCCTTGCGGGGTCAGGCTGCGGCGGGCCTTGCCACGCTCCAGCCCCAACTGCCGTTCCCGCCAGATGATCAACGCGCCCGCAGACATCACGATGGCAACGCCGATCATCATTGTACCCGTCGGCACCTCGCCAAACAGGACATAGCCGAAAATCAGCGCGAAGAGCATCGAGGCATAGTCGAACGGCGCAAGAACCGATGCTTCGGCAAATCGGTAAGAGGATGTCAGGAAGATTTGGCCGACCCCGCCGATCAGCCCCGCGCTGATCAGCATCCACAGCACCGGCGTAGATGGCATCACCCAACCGAACGGAATGGTGAACAGCGAAAGCACTGTCGCGGTCAGTGAAAAGTAGAACACAACGGCAGAGGTCTGTTCGGACTGCACCATGCGGCGGATATGGATCTGGGCAACCGACCGCAGCGCGGCGCCCGTCAGCACCAGAACCACGCCCAAGGTCGCGGCCATTTCCATATCCTTTGGAGAGATCGACAACCGCGGCCAAAGGATGACCAGCACGCCGACCAACCCGATGCCAACCGCCGTCAGACGAAAGGCGCGCACCCGTTCGCCCAGCAAAACCGCCGCAAGCAGCACCGTAATCAGGGGCGAGGCAAAACCGATCGCCGTAACCTCGGGCAGTGGCAGAAGGCCCAACGCCGCAAATCCGCACCCCATCGCTGACGTGCCGATGATCCCGCGCCAGAAATGCGCGGCCGGGTTCCGGGTGCGCAGACCTGTCGAAAGTTCCTTACGGGCAGCCAGCCAGATCACAATGATCGGCAGGGCAAAGAAGGACCGGAAGAACACCGCCTGAAAACTGGGCACTTCGGCCGAGCTTGCCTTGATCAGCGAGGACATGGCCATGAACAGAAAAAGCGCAAACAGCTTCAGCGCCATGCCACGAGCGGGGGACATTCAAACCTCGGGAAAGTTCAGTGTCCGGCGACATTGGACCCGAGCGCCCGAAAGGTCAATCGCGCTGACACGAAAGCGTCAGCCTGTGTCCAGGCAATGCCGCCGGAACGCGCGTTTGAGCATGTCCAGTTCGTCGCGCAAAAGCTGAAGCTCGGCGTGCAGATCGTCAGCCAGCACCTCGCCTGCAATGATGGCGAAGCTGTCCAGCAAATCGCCCGAGGCGGCATCGTTTATCAGGAACACCTGCGCACCGTCTCCCAGCATATTTGCCGGGACCGGAACCGTCAGATCCCAATGCCCTCCATCCGGGCTTTCTGTAAGTTTCACCTCGGGAAGCGCGCGGCCCTGATGGGTGACCTCCACCCTGGGCGCGGGTGAATCGGCACGTTTGCGGGTCACGATCCCTTCCCACACACCCTCGACAAAGCGCCGCTTGGCAATGTGATAGTCGCTCATGCTCTGTATGGCCTCGTCATTAGAGTTCCGCCCGTGGTCTGCGGCTGAACGTCAGGTCCCTCAGGATGACCTGATTCATAGCTGGCTCTTCGAAGATCAGGTCAAGCCATAGACGCTCTACGCGCCTTTCGTTCAGCTTTGAATAGGCCAGATCAAACTCGACAAGGGCCGCCTTGTCCGTCAACGGCAGTTCCATGACCAGCTGTTCGACATTGGGCCCGTGCTTTATGTTCATGCGCGCAAAGATGCGGAGCGGATTTTCCAGCTCGACGATCGCTTCCATGCGCAACAGATGACGACGCCGGAGGTCTTTCACCGCACTGCCCGGCAGATCGATCGCAAGCGACAGGTAGCTGCCGTCAAAACCGAACACATCCATTTGCAGGCCAAATGGGGCAAGGTCGGCCACGCGGGTATTGCGCAACTGGCGCAGCGTCAGTTCCAACCGGGTACAATCGTGAAAGATCTTCACCTCTTCGCCCATCGTCGCGTTCGAAACCACCGAGGACAGGCCAGGATTACGCAGCGGGCCGCGCCACAATTGTGGCCTATAGGCCCAATCGGTATCGTTTGGTTTGGGAAAGCGAGTAGAGCCGATCCGCGGCAGTGCCAACCGACTCTCGGCAATTCGGATCAGCTTGTCGAGATGATGACGCAGGCGGCGGGCATGTTGGCGCTGCGCCCGCAACTCTTTCAGATCCGTTGCTTCTGCGCGTCGTGCCGCGCGCGCCCACCGGCGCAAGGCAGCGCGATTGGTCAACCGGTCGAGAAATCGGTTTTGCTCTGCCATGCCATCCCTCTTACCACACATCACGACGCGTGACCCAACCGCCAAACCCGGCCGCTGCGAGACCGTTAACGCAAGGCGTCGCCTTTGAACAAACTGCCGATTGCCGCGCCAAGTCCCTGCTGCCTCGGCGATGATCCTGCGGCAGCCACTTTGCCTGCTTCGCCAGCGCCCCGAAGCACCGCCGTACGACGCGGCGCGGTTGCCGCGTTGGCAGCATCGGTTCCGACGGGCAGTGCTTCTTGTTGCGCCGTGTCGTCCACATCCGGACTGGCGGAACGAATGGCCCGTGCTGTGGCCTGTAGGAACGCGCCGCCGTTGGCAGTCGCCATTTCGCTGCCCTTCGGCGCATAGAGTGCAAGGCCGACCTGTCGTCCCGCGACCAGAAAAGCGCCCCGCCAATACCGCTGATCGCCATTCGGCAACACGCCGGTTCCGCCTTTGGCGAGTTGCACCACAGAAACACCGTTCCGCGCGCCACTTCGCAACAAACCACCCCCGGCACTGGCGGCAATCTGCTCTGGTGAGGGGAGCTGCGCGCCCGGATCCTTACCGCCGACCGTCACGGTGACAAGCACCGGAGGTACGAGGGCACCCGAGGTATCGCCGCTCAGAATCTGACAGCTTGCGATGACCGCAAAGGCGCGCGTGCGCTTGCTTTCGACAGTTTCCAGATCAATGCAATAATCGTCAGGGGCGCTCAGGACGACCTCGCCGCCGACAACAGGTAAGGTCGTGATCGGGTTGGCGTCAACCGAAGCGGTTCCGCGCGCTGACGCCAGCAAGCCGCGCTGGCCAGCTGGTTCCGCTTCACATCCGGCCAACAACGACACGATTGCGCCCAGCAGAAATGCCGGGCGCATCATCATGCGATCATAGATCCATGTAGGCATGCTTTTCAGCCTTGCCGCCCGGATGGGTGACTGCGCCCTTGTAGATTTCACCAACAAGCTGTGAGTATTTCCACAGCGCACCGGAAGCATAGATCGTCTCGCGCGGGCCTTTCCAGTTGGCCTTGCGCTCTGCCAGCTCTTCATCGGTCAGTGCGACGTCGATTGTGCCTTCGATTGCATTCAGCGTGATCACGTCGCCGTCTTGCAGCAATGCAATCGGGCCCCCATGCGCGGCCTCCGGACCAACGTGCCCGACACAGAAACCGCGTGTCGCGCCAGAGAAACGGCCATCAGTGATCAGTGCCACCTTCTTGCCCATCCCTTGCCCCGACAGCGCCGCAGTGGTCGCCAGCATTTCACGCATACCCGGACCGCCTGCGGGGCCTTCGTTGCGGATCACGAACACGTCGCCTTCTTTGTAGCTGCGGCTTTGCACGGCCTCGAACGCGTCCTGTTCACATTCGAACACCCGCGCCGGGCCGGTGAACAGCTGATGCTGCGCTTCCATGCCTGCGACTTTCACAATCGCACCTTCGGGGGCAAGGTTGCCCTTCAGCCCGACAACACCGCCGGTTTTCGTCAAAGGCGTTTCAATCGGATAGATCACACGGCCATCGGCCTCACGCGTGATCTTGTCCAGCGATTCACCAATCGTACAGCCATCGGCGGTGATGCAGTCTTCGTGCAGCAGACCCGCTTTGCGCAGCTCTTTCATCACGACCGGGACGCCACCAACCTCATAGAGGTCTTTGGCGACGAACTGCCCACCGGGTTTCAGATCGACGAAATACGGGGTGTCGCGGAAAATATCGCAAACATCATCAAGGTAGAAGTCAATTCCCGCCTCATGCGCCATGGCTGGCAGATGAAGTCCGGCATTTGTCGACCCGCCCGTGCAGGCCACGACACGCGCGGCGTTTTCCAGCGATTTGCGCGTCACGATATCGCGCGCCCGGATGTTCTTTTCGATCAGGTTCATGACCGCCACACCCGATGCTTCGGCATAGGCATCGCGCGACTCGTAAGGTGCAGGCGCACCGGACGAGTTCATCAGCGCAAGGCCGATCGCCTCGGACACACAGGCCATGGTGTTGGCGGTAAACTGACCGCCACAGGCCCCCGCCGAAGGGCAGGCCACCGCTTCGAGCTTTTCCAGCTCGCATGTGGTCATGTTGCCGGCCTGATGCTGGCCCACGGCCTCGAACACGTCCTGAACCGTCACATCCTTGCCATTCAGACGACCCGGCAGGATCGACCCGCCATACAGGAACACAGACGGCACGTTCAGACGAATCATTGCCATCATCATGCCCGGCAAGGATTTGTCGCAGCCCGCCAGGCCGACAAGGGCGTCGTAGCAATGACCGCGCATCGTCAGCTCTACCGTATCGGCAATCGCTTCACGCGACGCCAGCGAGGACCGCATGCCTTCATGGCCCATTGCAATCCCGTCAGTCACGGTAATCGTTGTGAACTCGCGCGGGGTGCCGCTGCCCGATTTGACCCCCATCTTGACCGACTGCGCCTGACGGTTCAGCGCGATGTTGCACGGGGCGGCCTCGTTCCAGCAGGTCGCAACGCCGACAAGAGGTTGATGAATTTCCTCCTCGGTCATTCCCATCGCATAGTAATAGGACCGATGCGGCGCGCGCGCCGCACCTTCGGTGACATGACGGCTTGGCAACTTGGTTTTATCGAACTGGCGCTTGAGCATGGCGCTGGCCTCCCTTGATAAATGCGTTGCAGATGGAATACCCAACGCGTTGTGCCTTCACAAGGATCTTCCTGTTTGTTGCGCGCGCCGAGCGCTGCAATCAGCAGGCCGAAGTCCGCGCCGTTGAGTTTGGTCTTCTGGGATGGCCGTTATCTGACCTTTGCGATCCCATTGCCACAAGCCCGAATTGGACGGCGTCCCTTCTCACGCGACATTTCAAATGATTGGAACGGCACAAAATAAACCTTTGACAGAAGTCGACAGGCAGAATACAACCCTAGGTGTAGTCTCGTCACAACAGACATGGGCTTCCCCTCGCCGATAGTCCGGCGATCTGCGCCGGTGCCCCTCACTCCCCGGCCAGGCGCAACACCACTCCGGACAAGGCGCGCGCTTCGCACTCCCAGCGCGCGCCTCATCCGAAGGGGCGGATTGCAATTCCCTTCGCCGGCGACTATTTCACGGTGCACACAGGCTTCGGGAAATTGCAGATGAACTGGATCACTAACTACGTCCGACCGCGCATAAACTCTATCTTTTCGCGTCGTGAAATTCCCGAGAACCTGTGGACGAAATGCGACGAATGCGGAACCATGCTGTTTCACCGCGAATTGTCGGACAATCTGAACGTCTGCACCAATTGCAACCATCATATGGCAATTTCACCGCGCACGCGCTTTGAAGCGCTGTTTGACGCGGGCATCTTCACCGAGATTGCCGTGCCTGATCCAATCCCCGATCCGCTACAATTTCGGGACCAGAAACGCTACCCTGACCGGATGAAGGCGGCGCAGAAGACCACCGGCGAAAAAGAGGCGATGCTGGTTGTCGAAGGCGACATCGGACGCACGCCGATCGTCGCCGCGGCGCAGGACTTTCGCTTCATGGGCGGATCAATGGGCATGTATGTCGGCAACGCCATTATTGCCGCCGCCGAACGCGCGGTCGCACTGAACCGGCCGCTGATCCTGTTTTCAGCAGCGGGTGGCGCGCGCATGCAAGAGGGGATTCTATCCCTGATGCAGATGCCCCGCACCACCGTCGCCGTGCAGATGCTGAAAGAGGCCGGGCTGCCCTATATCGTCGTGCTGACCCACCCGACAACCGGCGGCGTGACCGCATCCTACGCGATGCTGGGCGACGTCCACATAGCCGAGCCCAATGCCCTGATCGGCTTTGCCGGAGCGCGGGTTATTGAACAGACAATTCGCGAAAAGCTGCCCGACGGCTTTCAGCGCGCGGAATATCTGCTGGAACACGGCATGCTTGACCGGGTCACCAACCGCACGAAGATGCGCGAAGAACTTATCACAATCACCCGGATGCTGATGGGTCTTCCGCCTGCCGTCATGGGCGACCTGCCTGCGCCAGACGGCAAGACGCCCTCTGAAACCGAAGCAGTTGACGCAAAATGACCGCTGGTTCTGACGTCATCCTTGACCGGATGATGGCGCTGCACCCGAAAATCATCGACCTGACGCTTGATCGTGTCTGGCGGCTGCTGGAGGCGCTTGGCAATCCCCAGGACTCGCTGCCGCCTGTGGTCCATATCGCGGGCACCAACGGCAAGGGGTCCACCCAGGCGATGATCCGCGCCGGGCTGGAGGCGTCGGGCCACCGCGTTCACGCCTATACCTCGCCGCATCTGGCCCGGTTCCACGAACGTATCCGTCTGGCAGGCACGCTGATTTCCGAAACCGCCCTGACGGCATATCTTGACGAATGCTATGCCGCCAATAATGGCGAAAGCATCACCTATTTCGAGATCACCACCTGCGCCGCCCTGCTGGCGATGGCGCGAACGCCGGCTGATTACACGCTGCTTGAGGTCGGGCTGGGCGGCAGGTTGGATGCGACAAATGTCGTCGCCTCTCCGGCGCTGACGGTCATTACCCCGGTATCGATGGATCACGAGGGCTTTCTGGGCGACACGTTGCCAAAGATCGCCGCCGAGAAGGCCGGCATCCTGAAGCGGCGCGTGCCCTGCATCGTGGGCCCGCAGCCTGAAGCCGCGCTGGAGGTCATCGAAGCGACCGCCGCCCGTCTGGGCGCGCCTGTATTGGCCCACGGCCAGCACTGGCACGCCTACCCGGAACATGGCCGCATGGTCTATCAGGACGAGACCGGCCTGCTGGATCTGCCTCTGCCCAACCTGCCCGGCGCGCATCAGATCGAAAACGCGGGCGCGGCGCTCGCTGCTCTGCGTCAGCTTGGCACCGGCAACGCCGAGGCCGCAGTCACGGCCGCCAACTGGCCCGCCCGCATGCAGCGCCTGCGCAAGGGCCTTCTGGTTTCGTCTGCTCCACAGATCGAGCTGTGGCTGGATGGCGGGCACAACCCCGCCGCGGGCGAGGCATTGGCGGCGCATCTGCGCAGCCTGCCCCAACGGCCGACGCATCTGATCTGCGGCATGCTGAACACCAAGGATGTCACCGGCTATCTGCGCCCCCTCGCGCGCGTCGCAGACAGCCTGACCGCAGTATCGATCCCCGGCGAAGCCAACACGCTGCCTGCCGAGACCACAGCCGAAATTGCCCAATCCGCAGGCTTTGATACGTCAAGCGCGGTTAGTGTGGCAGACGCCCTGCACGCCATTGCGGCGCGCGAGCCCGAGGCACGCGTTTTGATCTGCGGTTCGCTCTACCTTGCGGGGCATGTCCTGCGCGAGAACGCGCTGATCGCGCGCCTCCCCCAAAATGGCGAATCACAAGATGTTGACTGATTCGAAAAACTACGCCTATAAATAGATCCAAGAGACCGGTGCAAAACACACAGCCCGGCTCTTGGAAGCTAGATGAATGATCGACCGGCGCAACACCGTGTCTGACCTGTTGCGGTCGGGCACGCAGGCAGGATTTTTCCGAATGATCCGCAGGCCACGCCCGACATGCCGCGCTGCGCCTGGTGCGAACAGTTTGCGCAAGGACCGCGTAACGATCTGACAGGGCCGCGCGCCTGGACCGAACAAAAAAGGCAAGAACCAACGATAACAAGAGCAGATCTTGGGGGCCCTTCGGGGCCCCATTTTTTTGCCGCCAGTTGTGACGGGAACAAGGGTTCAGGCGGCGGCTGAAATCAACCGGCCTGCCCCCAGCCGTCGGATTGCATTTCGCGCAACCGACTTGCCGTGCGCTCGAACTCGAATGTGCCCTCACCTTCGACATACAGCATCTCCGGCTCTGCGGCGGCGCTGGCAATCAGGCGCACTTTCGCCTCGTACAGTGCGTCTATCAGCGTGACGAACCGCTTCGCCTCGTTGAAATTCTGTCGTGAAAGACGCGGAATATCCTCGACAATCAGGACACGCACCGCGTCAGCAATCGCCAGATAATCCGCCGGACCCAGCATATGTCCACAAAGCTGGTAGAAAGAGACCCTCGCGACACCGTTGTGATACCGTGGCAACTCTATCCGTCGGCCTTTGACAACAATCTCCAGCTCTTCAGAGCGACCACCTGTCAGATCCTGCCAGATTGCTTCAATCTCTTGCCGCGCAGCCGCATCCGGCGGGGTGAAGTATGTTTTCGACCCGCTCAACCGATCCTGCCGGTAATCCGTGTCAGAGCGCAACTCGTGAACCACCATCCGTTCGTTCAGAAGGTCTATGAAGGGCAGGAAAAGCTGGCGGTTCAATCCATCCTTGTAAAGGTCATTCGGTACCCGGTTTGATGTCGTCACAACCACGACACCGGCCTGAAACAGCATCTCGAACAGCCGACCTACCAGCATCGCATCGGTAATGTCGGTGATCTGCATCTCGTCAAAGGCCAGCACCTTGACGCTGTCGGCCACAGATTTTGCGACGGGTTTCAGCGCATCCTCAACGCCGTCCTGACGGGCCTTGTGCAGAGCCGTGTGGATTTCCTGCATAAATGCGTGGAAATGGACGCGCCGAACGGGAATGTCATCCAGGGCTTCGACAAACAGATCCATAAGCATCGACTTGCCACGCCCGACGCCCCCCCAAAGATAAAGCCCTTTTGGCGGTTCAGGTGCCCGCCGGAACAAACCGCGCTTCGGCGCATTCTCAAGGCTGTTCTGAATGCGTTCAAATTCCGCGAGCACAGAGCGCTGAGAGGCATCCTCTGTCAGTTCACCATCGGCGACGCGGCGCTCGTATATTGTGTTCACACTGGCCATGGTTCGGCATAGCGCGCCTGCGCACGGATGTGTAGATGCTATGAATCTCGAGGAGTGCTTCGGCACAGAGGCCCCGGCTCAGGGCCGGGGCAGGCGACGCGCGCCGCCACGGCATTTACAAACCCCCTGAGCGTTGGCTTGTGGTCTTAAGGTCAAGATGCGGCGGCGCGCAATTCTCGTTCCAACGCGTTCAGAAAGCGGGACCGGTCGGCCTTGGAGAACCCTTTCCCGCCGCCCTGCCGGAATGGATCGGCGGCTCTGAGATCCGTCATCAGATCGCGCATGGCAAGCTGTGCGCCTATATTTGCCTCCGTCAACGCCTCGCCATTGTGGCGTAGTACACGCGCGCCGTTGGCCACGCATTTGGCGGCCAATGGTATGTCGCCCGTCACCACCACATCACCTTTGCCCGCCCGGTCAGCGATCCACATATCGGCAATATCGGGGCCTTCGGAAACCACCACAAGTTCAACCAGCGGATTTGCGGGCGGGCGCAGACCACCGTTGCAGACCAGCTTCATCTCTACCCGGTGACGGCTGGCGACCTGTTCCGCCTCGGCTTTGACCGGGCAGGCATCTGCATCAACGTAGACCGTCACGCGCGCACCATCGTGGCAAACCATGATTGTTTTGGACTGATTTCCACGACACCCTCCAATTGTCCAATACCGCAAGGGGCTAGACCGGATTGCATTGTCAGGGCAAGCGCCATCAGGCCACCGTCACCCAGGCAATCACGGCCGAGACTGTCAGGATGCTCGCCGCTGTCGATATCAGGATCGCGGCAGACACACGCTGCGGTGCCACCCCGTAATGCTGTGCAAGGATAAAGACATTGCCCGCCACCGGCAGCGACGCGGCACTGATCACGACAGCAGCCTTATACGGCTCCACCGGGAACAGAAACAGCGCGCCAATGGCCACAAAGGCTGGATGCAGGATCAGTTTGCAGAAGCTGATCCAGGCAGCGATGCTCATCCGTTCAGCAGATTTCGTGGCCAGTGAAGCGCCGATTGCAAACAGGGCGCCCGGCGTCGCGGCAGCCCCAAGAATGGTCATGAAATCGTTGATCGGCGCGGGCAGGGCGACCCCGGTAGAGGACCAGCCAAGCCCCAGGACCATCGACACGATCATCGGGTTTTTCAGCAATCCCAGCCCGACGCTCCGCAAGATGCCCAACGACATCCGCCCATCCCGCGATCCGGTTATCAGGATCACGATCAGGGAGGAGAACACGATCAGGTCAATCGACAACACCAGGATGATCGGGCCGACCGCGTCCTGGCCCAGCAACACGGCCAGCATCGGCACGCCCAGAAACCCGGTATTTCCGATGCACGCGCATTGTGCCTCTACGGCCGTTGTCTGAACGTCCAGCCCGCGCAGAAACCCAACGACCGACGCAATGCCGTAGACGAAGGCCGTTCCCCAAAGGTAGGCCGCCGCAAGCCGCGCATCATAGATTTCGGCGAATGATAGATTTGCCGAAAACCGGAACAACATCGCCGACAGTGCAAAGTAGAAAACGAACTTTGTGAGGTAAGCTGTCGCCTCGGCGGAAAAGAACTTCGTACGCCCCGCCCCATAGCCCAGAGCAATGAGTGCAAAGAAGGGAAGCGTTCTGAAGAAAATCTCGACCATTGGGATCTGGTAGCACGCTCCCCGGTGCCGTCAATCAGTGATTGGCGAGACGAACGACACCCTGCGCCTGGTGCCCGGCACCTTTGGTTTCGGCACAAATCCGGCGGTCGGCCGCAAATCGGGCGATGGCGCGCCCTAGCCGCTGCCGATCAGCACACCGGCAGCAAACACCAACGCCCCGCCCAGCACCACCTGAAACGCAGCCCGGAAGAACGGCGTTTGCATATAGCGGTTCTGGATCCAGGCGATGGCCCATAGCTCTACAAAAACGATGATGATGGCGATGGTCGTCGCGGTCCAGAAGGAGGGAATAAGATAAGGCAGCGCGTGGCCCAAGCCGCCCAGCGTTGTCATCACCCCTGAGGCCACGCCGCGCTTGATCGGTGATCCGCGCCCCGATAACTCTCCATCATCCGAGGCCGCCTCGGTAAAGCCCATCGAGATACCAGCCCCGACGGACGCCGCAAGCCCGACAAGGAAGGTCGTCCAGGTGTCATGTGTGGCAAAGGCAACCGCGAAGATCGGCGCAAGCGTCGAGACAGAGCCATCCATCAGCCCCGCAAGGCCCGGCTGCACCCAGGTCAGGATGAATTTGCGATGCGCGCCACGGTCCTCTTCGGCGCGGGCATCATCATTCAGATGTTGTTCCACCAACCGATCGGCCGCGTGTTGGTGTCCGGCCTCGGCAGCGGCCAGATCGCCCAGCAACTTACGGGTTTCGGCATCGGTGCTGCGCTTTGCGGCGGTCAGGTAGAATTGTTCTGCGTCAGCTTCCATCGCTGCGGCTTCATCACGGATCCGATCCAAGCCAAGGTTTTCGATCAGCCAGACCGGGCGGCGTGCGTAATAACCTGCGACATGTTCGCGACGGATCAAGGGAATGACCTCGCCGAACCGTTTGCGATGCAGGGCAATCAACGACGCGCGATGGCCGTCCTCTTCGACGGCCATACCGTCAAAGACCTTGGCTGACTCCGGAAAATCCGCGCGCAACCGCTCTGCATAGCTTCGGTAAATCCGCGCATCATCCTCTTCCGACGAAATAGCAAGCGCCAGCACTTCCTGCTCGCTCAGGTCTTTGAAATGTCGCCGCTGAGTGAAATACCGCATCACTGACTCCGTTTAGAATGGTTCTAATGTAACTCCTTCCCAGAAGGCTGCAAGCGCAAAAACGTGAACGGAACCGTTTGCCGCACTCCTTGTGAACTGAACCACCTTGTTTAGATGCCAGTCAGAGATGACAGACCTGAAAGGACGTTCCGATGATCCGCTCGACATTTCTGCTGACGGCGCTTCTGACATTGCCGGTTGCCGCGCAGGCATCGCGGGGGCCCGTCGATCCACCAGTGGCGCTTTGCCCCGATACGACCGGCCCGACGCACCCGGTGCCGACAGAGTGTCTGACGACGTTTGATGCAGTGTGCAAGTGACGCCGTCTCTTGCCTGAACTGAACTGTCCGGTCTATAGTCCAGACGATCACGGGAGATTGGGAATGAATACGCAGACTTCGATCCGCAAGGGTCGGAAATTCGATCAAGTGCTCGAAGGTGCGCGCACGGTTTTCATGGCTGACGGGTTCGAAGGCGCAAGCGTCGACGACATCGCCCGCGCGGCCGGGGTGTCGAAGGCGACGCTTTACAGCTATTTCCCAGACAAGCGGCTGCTGTTCATGGAGGTGGCCACAACCGAATGCTGTCGGCAATCGGATCAGGCACCGCAGGACATCGACATGTCCGGGCCACCGCAGCTTGTTCTCGATCAGGTCGGACGCACCTTCCTGCGTTTTATCACGTCAAAATTCGGGCAGCAGATCTTTCGGCTCTGCGTGGCGGAAGGCGACCGGTTTCCCGATCTTGCCCACGCTTTCTACGAATCCGGCCCGATGGCGATGCAGCGCATGATCATCGAGTATTTTCGTCAATCCATCGCGCGCGGCGAGTTGCGGATAGACGACCTTGACCTTGCCGCCAGTCAGTTTGCAGAGCTGTGCAAAGCCGATCTGTGGACACAGCTTGTGTTTGGCATCGCGCAGGAACACTCGAATACGGATATCGACCGGGTGGTCACCGGGGCCGTGGACACGTTCATGGCGCGCTACGGCACCTGAAACAGCGCCGCTTTTGCATCCCCTGCGCTAGTCCAGTCGCCGTACCATGATCTGATTGCCAGCTCCGCGCTTTGTCTCGAACACCTTCAGATCCGCCACAAGGTCGCTGAGTTTGCGTTTGCCATAGGTCCGGGTGTCAAAATCGGGGTTGGAGGCGACGATGAACTGGCCAAGCTGACCCAGCGTGTACCAATCATCCTCCTGCTCAATCGAATCCATCGCTGTTGCGATCAGTCGGCGCGCCTCGTCCAGCTTGCCGGAACTTGCGCGCGGCGCGTTTTCAGCGCGTGCATCGTCACCGCCAAGGTTCTCAACAAAGATGAACCTTTTGCAGGCTTTACGGAACGCTTCCGGCGTCTTGGCCTGACCAATCCCGAACACGTCCAGCCCCTGTTCTCGGATGCGGCTGGCCAAACGGGTAAAATCGCTGTCCGAGGACACAAGCACAAACCCGTCGAACCGGCCTGAATGCAGCAGGTCCATCGCGTCAATCACCAACGCGATGTCGCTGGCATTCTTGCCGACGGTATTGGCGGGCTGGTGATGCGGCACCATGCCGAATTCCGACTGAACCTTCGACCAGCCATTCATCTGCGGGCTGGAAAAATCACCATAGCAGCGCCGCACACTTGCCTCCCCCAGCGCCGCGATCTCTTCGAAGATCGCCTTGGCATGTTTCGGAGACGTGTTGTCGCCGTCGATCAGCACCGCCAGAAGCGGGGTTTGTGCCTTGTCTGCCACGGAGGGCTCCTTGTGGATGGGTAATACGGGTTTGCCCCTAGCCTGTCACAGATGGCGGTACATAACCAGCGCATCCACAAGCCCATCATCCGGGTGGCGAAAAGCCCCCGGCAACCGGCCCACCACGGCGAACCCTGCGCGCTGCCAGACGTCGATGGCGCGGGTGTTGCTGGCCACGACAAAGTTGAACTGCATCGCAAGGAAGCCAACCGTCGCCGCCCGGTCCAGCGCATGATCCAGCATCCTACGCGCCACGCCGCGGCCCTGCGCGTCAAGCGAGGTGACGAAGCCGCAATTGCAGACATGCGCGCCACCGCCCTGCTGATTGGCTTTCAGATAGTAGCTGCCCAGTGGCACGTCGTCTTCCTCGACGATCCATGCTTCGCGCCCTGTCCCCGTCCAATAGGCCAGTGCATCCCGGCGCGAGATCTGGGGGTCGATGGCATAGGTGTCACCGGCCCGGAATACCGGTTTCAGCATCGCCCAAAGCACGCCTGCATCGACAGGGTCGGCCGTTCGAAAGACAAGATCGCTCATTTCATACCTTCGGTCTCAATCCGCATGGGTTCGCCGCAATGTTTGCAATGCACTGCATCCGCATCATGCAGCAAAAGTCCGCAAACCTTGCAGGGCTGGCGCACCTTTGTGGGCCGAAACAAGACCTGTGCAAGCCGCAGGAACAATGTGACGCCGCAGATCATCACCACGACCGAGATCAGCCGCCCCCACGTCCCGTTCAGAGTAATATCCCCGAACCCGGTCGTGGTCAGCGCCGTCACGGTGAAATACATCGCATCGGCATAATTTCCGATCTGCGAATTGCTTCGATATTGCGTGGCATAGACCAGCCCCGTCATCACGAACAGGAATACCACCAGATTGATCGCGGCGACCAGAAGCTCTTCGTTTTGCCGAAACAGGCGAAAATCCTGCCGGAGCCGCCTGAGCAATTGGTAAGTGTGCAACAGGCGCAAGGTGCGCAGGATACGAAGAAAGCCAAGTCCTTCTCCGGCGAGCGGGGCCAGAAACGAGATGATCGCCACGATGTCTGCCAAGGTCACGGGCAGGATCAGAAACTTCAAACGCCGCTCTGCAAGCGTCAGTCTGGCAACGAAATCCACCAGAAAGACGATGCCGAACACCGTATCGATTGTCTCGACCACCCTGCCATGATCGCCAAAAGACGTTGTTATCACATAGCCGATTGTGAACAGGTCAAACGCCAGTAGCGCATAACGGAAGGTATGGGCGCGATCACTCTCGCCTTCGTACAGATATCGCAACCAGCTCTTGACCATCCCGCCTCCTCGCCAACGTATCCCGCGGGCCGATCCGCGCCCGATCAAGCCACCTGGCACCCACACCAATAGGCCGTTCAGGCGGCACCCTTAGTCAGCACCGTTCCGACGGCCTGTCACCCACATTGTGCGATCATGGCCTTGGTTGCAACGCGCCTTGGGTTGGATGCCGTCAAACCATGCAAGGTTGGCCAAACACACTGCGCTTGGGTCCGGTTGCACCAGTTGCCACGCAGCGCCAATCAGGAATCGAGCATCGGCTAAGCCGATACCGCTGGATTACGGCATTGTTTTCTGAAGGGTGGTCAAATCCGTGCTCAAAACGCTTGCTTTGCCGTGCGCGCAGGGCAACTGTCGGGACATGAACAGTCTCACGCCATTTCCGGGCAATCAGGCCTCGGCTCAGATATCCTTTCACCGCACCGAACTGGGGGTGATCCTGTCGCTTTACGGCCGCATGGTCGCCGCCGGAGAATGGCGCGACTACGGCATTTCCAGCCTTCGTGACGTCGCGATCTTTTCGATCTTTCGCCGCGCCGCAGAACACCCTCTCTACCGGATCGAGAAACGCCCGAAACTGCGCAATCGACAGGGCCAGTATGCGGTGATCGGCATGGACGGGCAGATCCTGAAACGTGGCCACGACCTGCGCGCCGTGCTGCGCGTGCTGGAGCGTAAGCTCATTCGTTCGGTAGACTGACCGCGACCGATCCGCCCACGATACAGGCGGATGACGGTGTCAGATGTTCTGAGAAAGCCTGGCGTGCCGGGTGACCGGCCCCTCGCCCTGTGCTTCGATGCGGGCAATCGCATCGCTCAATGGCTCGAATGCCACGGCCATATGATGCGCATTTGCATGAAGGATCGTTTCAGGATCAGCCACCCAGGCGACATGCCCTTTCCAGAACAGCAGGTCCCCGCGCCGGTAACTGTCATCGGCTTCACCTTCGCCCAGTTCCGCCGCCTGCATGTCGCTGTCACCGGGGCACGCAATGCCACAAGCCAGCAGGCTTATCTGCACAAGTCCCGAACAATCGATCCCGAACGCGGAATTGCCCCCCCACAGGTAGGGCATGCCAAGAAACAGTTCAGCCACGGCAACCGGATCGTCGGGAAGCATATTGACTGGCTGAAGATGCGCAGTCGGCACAAAGACGCGCTGACCCTCCGGATAGTTGGGGCCGCGCAAGGCGATTTCTGACCAACGACCATCTTGACCGGTGACGCTCAGCAAGCTGCCGAACGAAAGATCCATGATCGGTTCGAACGCCTTGAAATCGGGGGTGGCCTTGGCATGGCTGCGCGCCGCGCTGACATAATGCGTGGGCGTCCACGGGGGCGATGCCAGCGCGGCGCTTTTGACATATCCGACATGCCCGTCGCGTTGCAGCCTGACAAAAGCCATGCCTTCAAAGTCGTCCAATACTAGAACCGACTCACCCATCAACACTTCTCTGTCACGCGCGCCATCCGGTGCGTTCAGCAAGTCCAGTCGCGGAGTGCAGACCTGACGCCACTCGCCCTCGGTAAAGCGTTCTGCCGCGACCTGCCCTTGCAGCGACACATGCGCCACGCGAGCATTGCACATCAGGCGGCGGCGGTCTGTCATAGGCCCAGCATTTCCGGTAGCGCAGTCAGAATGGCGCGTGCGCCCTGCATGGCACCGCCTTTGGGCCGGGCAGGCGCGGCATTGGGATTCCATCCGTAAATGTCAAAATGAACGTAAGGCGCGGCTTCGACAAAGCGGCGCAGGAACAAGGCAGCGGTAATTGATCCCGCCTGCCCGCCTGACGGCGCATTATCCAGATCAGCTATGCCCGGTTCGATCATCGGCTCATAGACGTCCCAGAATGGCAGTTCCCAAACCGGATCCGCAGTAGCCTTGCTAGAGGTTCGCAAGGCATTCGCAAGTCCCGGCTGGGTTGAATAAAATGGTGCCAGATCCGGCCCCACCGCCACGCGGGCAGCCCCGGTCAGCGTGGCCATGCTGATGATCAGATCGGGTGCGCCCTCATCCGCGAGCGCCAGCGCATCGGCCAGCACCAACCGGCCCTCTGCGTCGGTATTGTTGATCTCGACGGTCAGCCCCTTGCGGCTGGTCAGGATGTCCTGCGGGCGAAACGCATTCCCGTCGATTGCGTTTTCCACAGCCGGGATCAGCACCCGCAGCCGCAGGGGCAGATCCAGCGCCATAATCATCCGGGCCAGTCCCAGCACATTGGCAGCGCCGCCCATGTCTTTCTTCATCAACCCCATCGAGGCACCGGGTTTGAGGTTCAGCCCCCCGGTGTCAAAGCAAACCCCTTTGCCAACCAGAACCAACTGTGGGCCGCTTTGTCCCCAAGAGAAATCAATCAGTCTGGGCGCCTGCGACGCCGCGCGACCAACGGCGTGGATCATTGGAAAGTTCTGCTCCAGCAAAGCCTCGCCTACGGTGACGTCGCACTGCGCGCCGAACTCGTCGGCCAATCCACGCGCCGCGGCTTCAAGAGCTTCCGGCCCCATATCGGCAGCGGGTGTGTTGATCAGATCGCGGGTAAACGCCTCGGCAGCGGCCAGAACCTCTACCCGTCTTGCATCGACACCGTCCGGGGCAATCAACCGTGCCCTGGCGGGGGTCTGCGCCTTGTAACGGTCGAAAACATATCCGGCGAGCAACCATCCCAAAGCCTCTTCTTCGGCGTGATCCTCGGGCAGTCCCGCTACGATCCGGTAGGTGGCATTGCCAAGCGCGGGAACTGCGGCGGCCAGCGCATACCGACCCCGCTGCCGCTGTGCCTGTGTGCCATACCCGGCCAAGGCCGCCACCGGCGCGCCGTCCGGACCGGGGATCACAAGCGCCTGCCCGATTGCCCCGGCAAAGCTGCTGGCCTCCACCCAGGCGCGGGTCCTCACATCCTGCGTCTCGATCCAAACAGGCACTTCCTCCGGCACCAACAAGGTAAGGGGCAACGCCTTGGCGCTATGGTCAGCGAAACTCGGCTTCATGGGTCGGATCTTTCCTGATGCGGCGGTTTGGCGACAAAGTACCTGCGCACACCCCGCCTGCAAGGGGTCAGATCGAAATATCCCGAAGATCCCAGATTGCGGTCAAGGATCGCTCCCCCACCCGCAGAAACCGGTTCAGTACCGCAGACAAGGCGACATGATCGCCATCATCGATGCAGTGCGTCACGTCCCTTGCGGTCGTTGACAGCCCGCTCAGCCCGATCTGGTCCGCAATCGACACCACAGACCGCGCATTCTTACGCAGATCTTCCAACTCCCCATCGCCAAATTGCCGAACTGCCTTGTTCATCCGCAACGCGATCTCTTCCATCGCCCGGCAGACCACATCTTCGGCCCCCGAAACACCAAGCTGCGAATACAGCCCGTCCAATTGTTCCGATTCCATCCGAACTGGTTCGGAATATGCAAGCAAAGTCACCCGTTCCACAAAATCACCCTTCTAACTTAAACCCCCACGGCACGCGCAGCTTGCGTCGGAGGCGTTCTCAAAAGGTTGAGGCGAAAGTCATTTTCCTCTCGAATTCGAGACGAAATGCAATTATCCCTGCGTCGAAATAATCTCGGAGAGACGGGCATGGAACACGCCAAACCTTTGCCAAGCTATCTTGTACAGCGCTACCAGGGCTGGAAGGCAACGACCTATACCGAGAACCGCGCTTGGTACAAACGTCTGGCGACGGACGGGCAGCGCCCACGCGCGATGGTGATTTCCTGCTGTGACAGCCGCGTGCATGTGACGTCGATTTTCGGGGCGGATCAGGGTGAATTTTTCATCCACCGCAATATCGCCAACCTGGTGCCTCCCTATGAACCCGATGGCGATCATCACGGCACCTCTGCAACCGTGGAATATGCCGTGACCGCGCTGAAGGTGGCGCATCTGATCGTGCTTGGGCATTCCAATTGCGGCGGCGTGCAAGGCTGCATGAGCATGTGCAGCGGCGAGGCCCCCGAACTGGAAGAAAAATCCAGCTTTGTCGGACGCTGGATGGACATCCTGCGCCCCGGCTATGACCGGGTCAAAGACGAGAGCAACGCAGAATTGCGTCTGCAAATGCTTGAGAAAGAGGCGGTCATCGTCTCGCTTGAGAATCTGATGACTTTTCCTTTCGTGCGCGAAGCAGTCGAGCAGGGAAGCTTGTCCCTGCACGGGCTATGGACTGAAATCGGCGAGGGCGGGCTGGAATATCTCTGCCCGTCCGACCGTAGTTTCCAACCGGTCTAGGCGCTCAATTCGCCCGATGTACCACCCCGGTGCACCGCAACGCACGGCCGACCAAACCGCTCGACAAGCGAACGCAGCGGCGTACCAATATGCTGGCCGGTACACATCACCCGGTTGGTGTCCGATTCCACGATGACCATGTGGCCCTCCTGAAACGCGAGCGAATAGCCCCGCTGTGTCAGGGTGCCGCGCAGGTGGTGCCAATCTTTCGCCTGTTCGAGAATGGGGCAAAGGAATGACCGCAAAAGCGAGACAGTCTCGCTATCTGGTTGAGTGGGAAGATGACTTTCAAATTGGGACATAGGCTTACTCACAATCTGCCAAGCTATAGTTAAACAACACGCAATAAGTTTCATAATATACAAGTCGTCGGCATTCCTGACAAAGACGTAACGTAAATGTGGTAAATTTGACGAATTTAATGGCCGCAACGACACGAATTACAACCAAAGCGGGCGCCCGCGGTCACGGACGCCCTCATAGCAATACGGATGAAAGGCGACTCAGCCCTTCTTGAGGACCTCGCGACCCAGCAATTCGGCGATCTGCACCGCGTTCAATGCAGCGCCCTTGCGCAGGTTGTCGGACACGCACCAGAGGTTCAGGCCGTTGTCGATGGTCGAGTCCTGCCGGATACGGCTGATAAACGTGGCATAGTCGCCCACGCACTCCACCGGCGTGACGTAGCCGCCGTCTTCACGCTTGTCGATCACCATGATGCCGGGCGCTTCGCGCAGAATATCGCGGGCCTCGTCTTCATCAAGGAAGTCCTCGAACTCGATATTGATCGCCTCGGCATGGCCGACAAAGACAGGTACGCGGACGCAGGTTGCCGTGACCTTGATCGACGGATCAATGATCTTCTTGGTCTCAGCGACCATCTTCCATTCTTCCTTGGTGGACCCGTCGTCCAGGAAAACGTCGATATGCGGGATCACGTTGAAGGCGATCTGCTTGGTGAATTTTTTGGCCGGCTTGTCATCGACCGGATTAAAGATGCTCTTGGTCTGATCCCAAAGCTCGTCCATGCCATCCTTGCCCGCGCCCGAAACCGACTGATAAGTCGACACCACCACGCGCTTGATCCTTGCGCGCTCATGCAGGGGCTTGAGCACCACAACCATCTGCGCGGTCGAGCAGTTCGGGTTGGCGATGATGTTCTTCTTGGCATAATCGTGGATGGCTTGCGGGTTCACTTCAGGTACGATCAGCGGAATATCGCGATCATACCGATAAAGTGACGAGTTATCGATCACGACGCAGCCTGCCTTGGCAGCGAGCGGCGCATATTTCTGGGTCGCTTCGGAACCGACAGCGAACAACGCCATGTCCCAGCCCGTAAAATCAAAGGCATCGAGATCCTGCGTCTTGAGCGTGCGCTCGCCAAAGCTGACCTCTGTGCCCAGCGATCTGCGGCTGGCCAGAACGGCGATTTCATCAACAGGGAACTGGCGTTCTTCCAGTATGTTCAGCATCTCGCGGCCCACGTTCCCGGTGGCGCCAACGACTACGATCTTGTAGCCCATGAGGCTCTCCTTTCGGTTTTTCGACGAACCGGCAGTGCCGGTCCGGATCGGCCGGGTCATATCGCACAGGCAAGATGGGTGAAAGGCCCAATTCCCGCCTGACGTGCAGCCGATCTGGCCGGTGTCGTTGCGCTCAACCCTAGAACGACCACGTTTGTTGTCAGACGGCGTTATTCTTCACGTCTCTGGGGCGCCACGGAAACGGGCAATGAACCGGCTATGTCGCGCAACTTCCCAAAAGTTCTTTCGGATGATGTGATGACGACATTTGATTGAAGGCGCTTGAAACGGCACGAATATCAACAATATCGGTGGATTATCGCCTGTTTTCGCAGTCGCAGAAAATGAATACTTGTCTAACATTCCGGCAGGGGCTTAGAAGTGTCCGTGTTTCTCAGTTCGGGCGGGATTGACATCGGTGCCTGGGATAAGCTTTACAATTTTAACGCGATAGGTACATGACCGCATATGACTGTTGGTGGAATGTTTAGAAGGGTTGGGCCAGTGTTTTACTACTTGGCGACCACATTGACGCGCCTTCAGAAGAGAGCCATTTTCGTAATTCTCGACATTCTGATGATTCCGCTGGCATTGTTTGCCGCCCTCTTGCTCAACGGCTCCACCGAAGTACAACTTTCGCTTCTGACGAAGCTGGTGCCCTTGATGGGCGCGATGGCAGTGCTTGGCACCGGGGTTTCGATCTACCTGTCCATTCCGCGAATAAAGCTGAATGCCTACGAAACGCGCGGCATTATCCGAACAGCACTGCACGGTACAGCGCTGGGGATTATCGGTGCGGTTGTGAACATGCTGTTCACGCCCTCCATTCCCGGCGAGGTCTTCTTCATTTTCTCGCTGTTCTACCTGGTGGCAAGCGCCAGCTGGCGTATCGCTTTGCGGCAATTCTTGCTGAATTACGTCTATCGCAAGGGTCAACGACGGATGCGCGTGCTGGTTTATGGCGCGGGACGAACAGGTCAGCAGCTTGTCGCAGCTTTGCGAACAGACGACGCGATCTTGCCGGTTGTCTTCGTGGACGACAACCCGACATTGCAAACCAATGTGGTCGCGGGGCTTCAAGTCCACGCACCAAGCCAAATCAAGGAGCTGATCACGCGTTTGGCCATTGATCGGGTGGTTTTGGCGATGCCGTCCTTGCCACAGGCGCGTCAGTCGCGCATCGCCTTGGATCTTCGCGAACTGGGCTGCGAGGTCCACGCGTTGCCCTCCTTCGCCGAGCTGGTCGGCCAAGGCGAGATGAGCAAGCAGGTAACGCCGGTTTCACTGGACGATCTCCTTGGACGCAATCGGCTGGAGACAGAATTGCCGGGCGTCAGCCACGCCTATTCCGACCGCCGCATTCTGATCACCGGTGCCGGCGGGTCCATTGGGTCAGAACTGTGCCGACAACTGATTGCCTGCCGTCCGCATTGTATCGTGTTGCTGGATCATTCGGAGCTGGCGCTTTACAACATCGAAAAGGAAATGCGGGATCTGGCGGGCGATCTCACACTTGTGCCGGTGCTTGGCAGCATATGTGATGACGACACCGTGCGTCAGGTCTTGACCAAATACAAAATCGACGTCGTGCTGCACGCGGCGGCCTACAAGCATCTTCCGCTGGTCGAATGCAATGCGATCGCAGGCCTGCGCAACAACGTGATCGGCACGAAAGTCATCGCCGACGCTGCGCGCGACGTCGGTGTGGAGCGGTTCATCCTTGTGTCGTCCGACAAAGCCGTGCGGCCAACAAATGTCATGGGCGCGTCGAAACGGCTGGCCGAGCTGGTGGTGCAGGATCTTGCAACACGATCTGCGAATACGCGTTTTTCCATGGTTCGCTTTGGCAATGTTCTTGGCTCTTCCGGGTCTGTCATACCATTGTTCGAAGAACAGATCGGACGCGGTGGTCCCGTGACGCTGACGCACGGGTCTGTGACCCGCTACTTCATGACCATCGCAGAGGCTGCGCGTCTGGTCCTGCTCGCCGGGTCATTTGCACGCGGTGGCGATGTCTTCGTGCTCGATATGGGGGACCCTGTGCCGATCCACAAACTGGCGCGCCAGATGATCGAAGGGGCCGGTCACACCGTGCGCGACGCCGCGCATCCGGATGGCGAGATCGAAATCATGATCACTGGACTGCGTCCGGGCGAAAAGCTGCATGAAGAGTTGCTGATCTCTCCTGACATGCTGACCACGCCACACAACAAGATCCTGCGCGCTCAGGAAAGCTATCTGTCGGAAATCGAAATGGCAAACGCCATGAAGGACCTGCGCCGCGCCATCGACAGCCTGGATGAAGACGCCGCCAAAGCGGTGATCGCGCGCTGGGTGGAACGCTCTGCCGACGATGATCGCATCGAGGACGCGCAGATCAGTTGATATAAATAGCGTTTCTGTATCAACCAGGCCTCACAATCGGGGGCCTGTTGCATTTTAACGATGCTTCACAACTTTGCCGGAATTTCGCCCGAACACGACACCCTCCCTGCGCCACGCTGACCGCTCGTAGAAGTACGTTGTAGGTGGGTGGCTAAAATGAAGCTCGGGTTTGAAAAGGTGATGGCCTTCGGGTCAGCACACCAGATGGCATTGGTTTCCGCCTTCGGAGTGTTTGAAAACGCCGGTAGGACGTGGCTTTACGGCGCCTCATCTGCCACCGGCACAACAACTGTGTTCGAACTGCGTGAGGGTCAAGGCGCGGTGCGGCGCGGTGATACGGTCATCAATGGTCTGGGGCAGACATTTGCCACCAGCGACATGACGATCATTTCACATGGGAACCAGACCAATATGCTGTCTGTCGCCAATAACGGGGCGCGCGTCGACCTTCAGGCGCTCAGCCCGACCGCACAGATGTCTTCGGCAGGGGCATTACGTCTGCCGGAAGACGCGTCCGAGATCAGCCGCATCACCGCCTTCGATATCGGTGCGCGCCAGTTTTTCGCAACTGCCGCGCATGACGATAATGGCATTCAGCTGTGGGAAGTCGCAAAGAGCGGCACTGTTTTGCACCGGTCCACCCATACGGATACCCCCAAATCCACAGCCAAGGATGTGGTCGATCTGCTGCCGGTAACCGCTGGCGGCGACACCTTTCTCATCTCGGCTTCGGTTTCTGATAACGGGCTGTCCAGCTACAGCGTCGCCGGGAACGGGGTCAGCCGCTTCGTCGATACGCTGGGTGTCAAAGACGGGCTTTGGGTCACTGGCATAGATTCAATCGCCAGCGTCAGCGTGGGAGGTCAAACTTTCGTCATCACCGCGTCCACGACCAGCAACTCCCTGACATCGGTCCGGGTGAACGACATGGGCGTGTTTTTTATCGCCGACCACATGATCGACACCCCCCTCACCCGTTTCGCCGATGCGGACGCGCTGGCCAGTTTCGAGGTCGGGCAGCGCGGCTTTGTGCTGGCGGGAGGTTCTGATGATGGTATCAGCCTGTTGGAGGTCCTGCCGGGCGGAGAGTTGTTTCACCATCACGCGTTGGAAAACCACAATGGCTGGACGATCGAAAATGTTACGGCTATCGGGACCGCTCAGGTTGGCAACGACCAGCAGATCTTTGTCGCGGGGGCCGGGAGCGAAGGCATCACTCAACTGACGCTGGATCGGACCGAAATTGGCGGCCGGTATATCGGCACCGATGGCCGCGACATGATCACTGGTTCCGCACGCGACGATTTGCTGATCGGCAACGGTGGCATGGATTGGCTTGATGGCGGTGCGGGTGATGACGTGCTGATCGCCGGAACCGGCGAAGACCGTCTGACAGGCGGCGCAGGCGCGGATACGTTTGTTCTGACGCGCGACGGCGTGCGCAATACCATCACGGATTTCGAACACGGTCGCGACATTATCAATCTGGATGACTGGGGCATGATATACGACATATCGGATCTGTTCCTGCGCGAACGGCCCTATGGCGTCGATATCCATTGGCAGAATCAGCATTTACGCGTGCAAAGCATGGACGGCCAGCCCATCGACCCGGATACATGGGTCGACAGTGATTTCATTTTCTGACGCCGACATCCTGGGCGAAACACAAGGCCTGCCATACTCGTCCATCAGGTCAAACACATTCCGTCGATCTGTAGATTGATCTCGTCCTGATCTTCGCCACCCACAAGAATCGAATGATCTGACCGGTTGGCGTGGAAGGAACTTGAGGCTCTGGTCAATACTTAGCAACAACGTCGCGAAAGCAGCTGTTGGCAGGCCATATTATAGGGGCAGCTTTTTACGCGCTTAGGATGCAATATTCCAAAGGGCGATCGTTCACAGGAACAGTTCGTATTCCTGCCCGGTCATGAACAAGGTCACACTGCTTTGCGTTCCGCCATCAATCAGGGCCCAAAGAATCTGGCCGGTCGGGCGATAGACAACAAATGCTTCGGGTACACCGTCCTCACCGGCACCGGGTGTTTCGCCGACATTCACCCGGAACAACAGCGGCGACCTGTTCTTTAAGCCAAAAACCAGTATGTCGCCCTCCGCCTGAGAGTAATCGCGGATCCAGTCGCAGCGATGCTCCGTGGCTCCACCATGGTAGAAACGATCGGCACCGGCATTCCCTCTGAGCCGATCATAGCCTACGCCGCCATTGATGAAGTCGTCGCCTGCGCCACCGTACAGATAGTCAGATAATGCGCCCCCGGTTAAAGTATCGTTGCCGTCTTGCCCCATCAGCGTGTCAATGCCGTAGCTACCCCTGAGATCGTCATCGCCATTTCCACCGTAGACGAGATCATTGCCATAGCCTGCTTCTACCAGATCATTGCCGTCTCCTCCGAAAACCACGTCGTGAAGATCGGCAGAGGTGTCACCGGCGAAAATGAAATCATCTCCGCCACCACCAACCAGCGTGTCCGACCCGTCACCGCCGTACAGATAGTCGGACCCGTCTTCACCAAACAGCACGTCATCCCCACCCAGCGCGGTCAGCTTGTCATCAAACTCTGTGCCTTCCAAAACATCGTCCTGACCTGTTCCGGTTCGCTCGATCCCATCAACGGTTCCCAGGTCAGTCACTTTGCCGTCTCGCATTTCATAGACCCAAAGCCCGCGAACACCGGTGTTGCCCACGGTATCCGGCAGGTCCATCAACGCGGCGCTGCTGCCAAAAGGCGACAGCCACTGTGGTTTCGTAAAATTTCGCGCCGCGAGAAGCGCTCGGCCGCCATCATCATAAGTGCCGGTTCCCTGCGTCCACTCGATCCTTTCATAACGCATCGCCAGATCGAAATCGCCGCCGCCTCTGTCAAAAAGCTGTACTTGGAACAGGTTTGTCTGATCTGCATTCCTTCGGTAAGCACCAACATCGGCCCAAGTGATCGTCACCACATCACGAACTGCATCCAGATCGATCCATATGCTGCCGCTTTCAGTGCCTTCGCCGTCAATCCGTGTGTCCACATCCGACCAAAGCGGGGCAATCAGATTCCGAGCGACGCTGCGATTGCCGACGTCAGGATAAGACGCGAATGGGGTCCCAAAGGAAAGTGTGCCATTCGTGTTCACAAACAGACCCCAAACGCCGTACCGCGTTCCGAAATAATTGAACCCGTCGGGGAACACACTCGACAAGTCCAACCGCAGCGCCAAGTCATCACCGCGCTGCATTTCCATTTCCCCAAACCCGGCGGAGCCACCAAGCCCACGCACGACCTTACCGCTTCCAAATACCGGCATTTTCGCACCCTCAATCCAGACCTGCCCGCAAGATGAGTGCCGAGTATTAGCCTAGAGTGAATCAGCCATCTTCAAATGCTTGGCTTTTAGCTAAACTTCGGAATGGTCACTTGAGAAACCGATCGTACCAATCAGCTCACGCGTGACGCTTGACATGAAAAAGGCGCGGTCCCCCGCGCCCTTTTCAGTATTGATGCCCAACTCGGGTCAGAGCACAAAGTCGCCTGCAACCAGCGACGTCACGCCGTTCAGCTGGATGCTGAAATCGACATTCGTGTCGCCGTCAGTGTCGCCCTGCACCCAGGTCGTGGATCCGAAGGTGACCCAGTTCAACTGGCCAGCGATACCGCTGAACGCGCCGTTCCCGATATAGGTAAACGCCTGGTTTCCGCCAGCCGTGGTGTTGGCGTCGATGCCCGCAAGATTCAGTTCGTCAACACCGCTGACGAAGTCCTGAATGATGTCGCGAGTGGCGATCGTTGACTGGTTGGAATTCGTATAGATGAACACGTCAGCCTGCGTTCCACCGTAAAGCATGTCCGCTCCGGTGCCGCCATTGAGCCGGTCGGAACCTGCGCCACCGTAGATCGAGTCGTCACCGGCCCCACCAGCAAGGTTGTCATTGTCGTTACCGCCGCCAAGCAAGTCATTGCCGTAATCACCAAGCACGGTATCGTCGCCGTCACCGCCAAGTACGGTATCGTTCCAACTCCCGCCATTCAGGTAATCGTCGCCGCCCGCGCCGTCGATATTGTCGGCACCGGCATAGCCTTGAATGACGTTGGCATTGCCGTCGCCGTCCAGGTTGTCACCATTCGAAGACCCCAGAAGATTTTCGAAATTAGTGACATAATCCGTGCCCTGACTTGCGCTGACAAACTGGAACGCGCCTTGATTTGCGAGGCTGAAGTTAACGGCATCGGACGAGAAGTAGTAGTTCAGGAAGTCATTATTGCCTGCGCCACCATCCATCGTGTCGTTGCCACCACCACCGTAGATCCGGTCCTCGCCATCGCCTGCGGCGAAATAGTTTGCGGCATTGTTGCCGAACAACCGGTCATCGTGATTAGAACCGATCACACCTTCAATACCGAAGATCGTATCCGTTCCCTGGTTTGTCGAAATGAACTGAGCCGTGGTCACGGCCAAGCGCACCTGCACCCCGTCCGACGAGGTGCCGTAATGGGCCAAGTCAAATCCGTCCCCACCAGCCAATGTGTCGTTGCCAGTGCCACCAAGCAGGGTGTCGTTGTTGGCACCGCCGTAGACACCGTCATTGGCCGCACCGCCCTCAAGCCAGTCATTGCCGCCCTGACCGGACACCGTGTCGTTGCCACCCGACCCAAGGATCGAATCGTCGCCCAGACCGCCGTAAAGCTGATCCATGCCATTACCGCCGAACAGCGAGTCATTGCCGCCGCCAGCGTTCATGGTGTCATTGCCACCATAGCCATAGATCATGTTGGCGTTGTTATCGCCGGTCAGATTGTCCCCGTAGGTAGCACTGCCGAGCAGGTTCTCGATACCCGATAGAGTGTCAGTGCCGGAGGCTCCGGTAAACTGTGCTCCAAGATTTGCAAGGCTGACCGTGACGGCACCATCGGCGTTATAGTAGCTGGCCGCGTCGATGCCACTATCGCCGACGATCAGGTCATTGCCTTCGCCGCCTGCCAACGTATCCTCACCGATGCCACCGCGCAGCGTGTCGTTGTCATCGCCACCGTAAAGCGCGTCATCACCGTTTCCGCCGAGCAACGAGTCGTTGCCCTCTTGACCATTCAATACGTCATTATCGTTACCACCGCTCATGGTGTCGTCACCAAACCCACCAAACTGCGTATCGTCGCCAGTATACGAAACGATCGAGTCGTCACCGTACGACCCTGTAAGCGTCACGTCACTCGAAGTGCCGCTTTCGATGATGTAAAGTCGATCATCGTTGAGGAGTTGCCAGTCTTGGAACGTGAAGCCGGACGCATCAAAACCGCTCGTGCCGTTGGTGTAGATGACAAGCCAGTCGTCCCCGCCGCCGTTCGAACCGTCAATCCGAAGCGTGGTGCTAAGCCCGGCGGCCGAAAATTGATCGGCGTTGACGCGAACCTGTTGAATGTTCGTGCTATCGAAATTGCCAAACTCCACCTCTTCAATCGACACCAAACTGTCATCATAGAGCTGAAGAACGCCCAACCCTTGCCAATCCAAAGTGTCCGTGCCCGCGCCGCCGTCAAAGACGTTGGCACCGCTGACATCCGCAACGGCCGAGACGATCAGACGATCGTCGCCTAGGCCACCTTCCAGCGTATCCACGCCGGCAAGCCCGGTAAGCACATCGTTGCCTGCAAGGCCGATGATGTGGTTGGCACCGGCAGAGCCGGTCAGATTGTCGCCCGACGCGGAAATATTGGTCCCGGTGACGTTCTCGAAACCGCTAATCGTGTCGGGCCCCGAAATGGTGTTGGCCCCCAGATTGACGGTGACGCCGCTCGCGTAGCCGTCACTGGCAAGGTAGAGCGTGTCGGTGCCAGCCCCGCCGTTCATGGAATCAGCACCGGTGCCGCCGAGAATGGTGTCATCCCCACTGCCACCGTTCAGCGTGTCATCGCCAGAGCCGCCCCAAATCGAATCCTGGCCCGTGGTGCCGGTGATGTTCTCGTTCGACGGGTCGCCATAGATATAGGTGTAGTCCTGCGCGCCCTGATCCTGAATGATCACCCCGGACAGGTCGAGCGTGGTCATCGTCGACATATTAACGAAGAGGCGCTCAAACGTGTTGCTGTCGGAATCGAAATCGAACCTGCCGAACTGCGTAATCTGGGTGTCGTAGAAATACGCGTATCGGCTGATCGTCGGGTTCGACGCGGTGACAAATTCCAGTTCTTCGAAGTTCTGGACCGTCTCGCCGCGGAAGTCCCAAGTGCCGGACACGGCCTCAAGCACCAGTGCATCGGCCCCGGCACCTCCGTCAAACAGGACCGCCGGGTTCACCTCGGCTGGGCTGACGATTATGCGATCGTTTCCGCCATGCCCCAAAACGTACAGGGTGTCTGCCGTCGTGGTGATGGTGTTCGCTTCTTGCGTTCCAACCTGATAGCCATTGGCATCTGCGGGATCATTTGTCTCGTTGCTGTCGCGCGGATCCCAGATCGCGGTGAAAACATCATCGGCGCTGCCGTTGGAGAATTCCGCGGTCCAGGTGATCTGCACCCGGCCATCTTCCAGCCCGACGGCGGCGAGGTGGTCAAGGGTGGTACCGCCAAAGTTCTCGACGTCGAATTCAACACCGATCCGCGCGCCGGTATTGGAATAGCGTTGGCCGTGCAGGTCGAAGGTTTCGTCGTCAGACCAGAACACGACAAAACCATTGTCGCCCACCGCCGCGATGGCCGTGTTTTCCTGGTTGCCGGCGACGCTGGTGGCCGGCGTAAAGGCACCGGTGACGGGTGCCAATGTCGAGGTATAGATACGCGCGCGAACACCTGAATTGCTGCCACCGGACCCGTCGGTCGTCCAGCTGACCACAAGGTTGCCATTCGACAGCTCTGTCACATGGGTGTCACGCGCCGTGGCCAGCCCACTATCGACCAACACGGTAGAAATAGGTGCCCCGGAAGCGGAGCGGGTTTGCAGGTAGACCTGATCGTTGCCCGGATCGACATCGACATAACTGACCGCATAGCGGCTGCTTTGCTCCAGCGCGGCGATCTCGACCCCGGTCACGCCTTCGCCGCTGCCGGTCGCCAGGTTCGCGACAACGTATTCAGTGCCCAAAGCGCCGGTGGACGGGTTGTAGGTGCGCCCCATGATGTCACCATTGGTCGTGTTCAGCCAGGTCACCATGGAATTGGTGGCCGACAGAGAGGCAATCTGCGGCGTCAACTGGAACTCGTTGTTGGTGTTGTTGTGCACGGTGGTACCGCGCACATAGCCGCCGGTGGCGTTGTAGGTTTCGGCGATGATATCGTAGTTGAAGACGACTGGCGGCCCACCGATGACTTCGGCATCGAGATAGGTGATGACGAAACCGCCACCGTCGATTGCCGTGATCGAGGGACTGCCTTCATTGTCGGCGTTGCGAAGCGTGTTGACGCGAAATTCGCCGCCGACCTCATTGCCCAGCGGGTCGAATATCTGGCCAACAATGTCGGTCCCGTTCGGCGAGCCGGCACCGGCATCGTCGCCGGTCGTCCAGGTGATCAGAACGTTTCCGTTGCTTAGCTGCGTAATGTCGCTGTCGTAATACTGATCGGTCGTGGAGCCATTGTTGACCTGAAACTCGGAGAGCCATTCAAGTGGAGTGGTGACCATAATCTGGTTCCTTTCAAAGTTGCGCCGCCCTTAAGTCAGGGCCTCAAAAAAATTACTGCCCAAAATGAGCCGAGCGCGAAATTTTGTTAAAAAACTGGCCCGATCCGGACAGCATCTATTCTGACAGAATGCTACACCACATAGGCAACCGATCACAGTAATGAATTGCTTACCTTCCGACTTGCCGCCCTCTTAGCCACGGCTCTCGGCCAGCACTGTGCCTATGGTTGTGGTGCAAAGTCCTTGATGCTCTTTTGCGGGCGCTCTCAGACAGCAGAATATCGCGTTGCAAAGATGGCTCAACCTGCGATAACGCGACCACACTGGGACGTAATCAACTATCTACGCTGCGAGGCCGCCTTGAAAAACATCAAGTTTAATGAGCTGAAGGGCCAACATGCGTATTTTGGCCAAAGCATAGAGGACGCCGTAAAACGGGTTCTGGAGTCGGGCTGGTATATCCTGGGCCCAGAGCTGGAAGGGTTTGAGCAAGATTTTGCCAAATTCAACGGCAACAAACACGCGATCGGCGTGGCCAACGGTACGGACGCGATAGAGATTGCCCTGAATGCGCTTGGAATCGGTCAGGGGGATGAGGTCATCACCGTCGCGCATACGGCCATCGCATCGGCGGTCGGCGTGTGTCAGTCAGGTGCCACACCGGTCTTCGCCGATATCGATCCCGAGACATACCTCATCGATCCTGCACATGTCGAAAGCCTGGTGACCCCGCGCACGCGCGCGATCATGCCGGTGCATCTGTACGGCCATCCAGTTGATCTGGCCGCGATGAAGGCGATCTGCACCAAGCACGGGCTGGCGCTGGTCGAGGATTGCAGCCAGGCCCATGGTGCTCTGTTCGATGGGCGCAAAGTCGGAACGCATGGCGATGTCGCGGTATTCAGCCTGTATCCAACCAAGAACCTTGGCGCTTATGGCGATGCGGGCGTGATCACCACGGACGATAGCGATCTGGCGGACAAGTGCATCAAGACCCGCAACTACGGGCAGCGTGCTACATACTATTCGGTGATGATGGGCCGCAACAGCCGGATGGACGAGATCCAGGCCGCAATCCTGCGCGAAAAGGTCAAGCGTCTGGATGACATGACGGAATATCGTCAGCGCATCGGTGCCAGCTACAAGACCAATATCAACGGTTTGGCCCTGCCCGTCACGAGTGACAATTGCAGCCACGTCTACCACCTGTTTGTTGTCCGCTCCGAGCGCCGCGATTGGTTGAAGGAACAGATGGCAGAACGCGGCGTCGGCACGCTGGTGCATTACCCGCTGCCGGTTCACATGCAGGAAAGCTTTGAATTCCTCGGCCTTAAGAAAGGCGACCTGCCCGAGACCGAGCGCGCCGCCAATCAGGTCCTGTCGCTGCCCCTGCACTTCTCGCTAGACGATGATGACATCAAATATGTGGCCGATATGGTGAACGAGGTCGTTGCAAGCTCATGAGTAACTGGGACGGCAAAAAAGCGCTCGTCACGGGCGGGCTTGGCTTCACGGGAAGCAATCTTGTACACGGGCTGGTCAATGCAGGCGTGCAGGTCACGGCAGTCGATAACATGCTGCCTGACTATGGTGCCAACCTGTTCAACCTCAAGGGCATTGAAAACAAGGTCGAGGTTCACAAAACCTCTGTCACCAATGCCGAAGCGATGAACCAACTGGTGCAGGGGCAGGATTTCGTCTTCCACCTTGCCGGGCAGGTCGACCATATTCTCAGCCAGACCAACCCTTTTATCGACATCGACTTCAACGTCGTCGGCACCACCGTGGTGCTGGAGGCCGTGCGCAAGTTCAACCCCGAAGCCCGTTTCGTCTATACCGGGACGCGCGGGCAATACGGCTCGGTCACCGATCTGCCAGTGACCGAGGATGCGCCGACCAATCCCAAGGGCGTGTACGAGCTGACCAATCTGACGGCGGAAAAGCTGGCGTCGATCTACAATGACAATTACGGCGTGAAGTCGATCATGCTGCGGATCTCGAACCTGTACGGCGAACGGGCGCAGATGAAACATCCGCGCTACGGCGTGGTGAACTGGTTCGTGCGCCAGATCATCGACGGCGATACCGTCAAGATTTTCGGCCCCTCGATCCTGCGCGACTTCCTCTATGTCGGCGATTGCGTGGACGCGATCATGCAATGCGCCCAGACCGAAGCCGCATATGGCGAGGCGTTCAACCTTGGCGGCGACAGGCCGTTCAGCTTTGGCCAGCTTGCCGACACGATCGTCGAAGCCGGTGGGACTGGTCGCTGGGAACCTGCCGAATTCTCGAAAGAGCGCAAGATCCAGGAACCCGGCGACTTCTACCCCAGCCTTGAAAAGATCAAGCGGATCTCCGGCTGGGCACCGCAGACAACCCTGTTGGATGGGCTCAGCCGTACCTTTGATTATTACCGAGAAAACAAGAGCCACTACTGGTAAGCGCTGCGTAGCAGGCCGCAGTTGGCACGAGAAAATACGAGGAAACATTCCGCCAATGTCACAGAACCGCAACCTGTTCCTGCACCCCCCGTTGCCGATGATCAATGGCACCAAGCGCTATGCCATCATCTGGACACCGAAGGTTGCCAGCAACATCGTTCTGACGTGGTATTTGCGCGACATTGGCCTGCTTTACGCTGCGAACTTCTACAGCGAGTGGTCGCACAGGTTTCGCGGCGACGTATTGGTCAAATCGCAAACATACAAAGCGTGGCTCGCCGACGCCGCTGCCAACTACCTAGAGTATAAATACGTCAAGGTGATGCGCGATCCGTTCCGGCGGTCTGTCAGCTCTTATCGTCATGCGCTGCGCTTCGATGACACTCGGGTGCAGGTGGAACAGAAGATGGGCATCGACGCGTCGGAAGGGTTTTCCTACAACACGTTCCTGAACTTTCTCAGCCAATTGGATATTCGCAACTGCGATATTCATTTCCGCCAGCAACACCACCCCGTCGAGGATGTGGTCGGACGTGAACGCATTGACTACATCCTGCTGGACGCGATGGAAGGCGAGCTGATCGAGCACCTGGATCAGCGTCTTGGTGATGCGGGAAATGCCGACACGTCGGCAGATGAAGATGCAGAACTAAAGGCCCGCGTGGCGCATAATCTTACCCATATCAGCGCGCTGCATCACGCCAGCTATGACGGCGACGCGTTTGATGGCGAAAACTATGCTGACCACAAGTTCGCCTGCATCGACCACAAGGAATTTCCGGGTTTCGAGAAATTTGTCACGCCCCAAACTGAACAACTGGTACGACAAATCTATGCGGCGGACTTCGCCGACATGGAACATGTGCTGAGCAAAAGCTGACGGCGGACCGGCCCCAATGGCACCGAATTTGAAAGAACAGCGCGACCTGCTTTACCTGGCCGCGCTATACGAGCGTTACGGCCATGACGACGCAGCCGCGCGATGTATCGCCCGCGCGATGCGGACGATGACGCCCGATCCTGAATACGTCGAGGGCGATCAGGTCAACCGGCTGGCAAGTTTCGGCGATCAGCTGTGTCGCCGCCTGTCCAAACGTGACGCCTACATCCTGCCCGAGCAGCGTCCGGACGACAAAACAGTGATGTTGCTTGCCACGCAACTTTACCCGACCGGCGGGCACACCGCACTTGTCTCCAATTTCGTGCGCGCCAATGGGGACCGGCGTGTGATCATTCTGGTGACCCAGTTCGACGGCGGCGAAACTGACTTGAATACAGTCAACTGGAAATATCCCGGCCTGACGGACAGCAACGTCGAGGTGATCCTTCTGGATCCGGCGAAAACCCTGCCAGAAGCCATCGGCGATGTGCTTTGGGTCGCCAGGGAGAATCGTCCGTCAGAAATTCACCTGTTCAACCATCCGCATGACGTGGCAGCCGTAACAGCCGTCGCCGCGATCAACCGGGGACGCAAAGAACCCAAAAAAACAATACTCAAGCGCATGCAGCGGCGCACTTCTCCGGATGTATTTTTCTACCACCACGCAGACATTCGGCCAACTTTGGGGCTTGCTCAACCCGGCTGCATCTACCTCGCGCATAAACGTTCGATGGTGGATGATTTCGCGCTGCCGGGGTCGCGCGGCAAACATTACATACCGCTGTCTCCTGCGACATTTACCCACGAGATGCCCGCGCTGACCGCCGTGCAGGAAACCGCGCTTGCGGATGCCGGGTTCATTTCTGTCTCGATCGGCAACAGGATAAAGTTCTTCCCGCCGTTCAGCTATCCGGTGAAGTACAAGGAAATCGTCAGCCAGTTGCTGTTGCGCGATGACTCTGTGCATGTGCATATCGGCGATCTTTACCCTGCCGATCTGATTGCGATACGCGAAGAGTTGCGCCGCCACACAATCGACGAAGATCGCTTCCTGCACATCGCATTCTATCCTTCTCTGGCAACTTTCCTGAAAAAATACGCCGCCGACCTGTTTGTCTGTACCTTTCCGATTGGGGGCGGCATGTCCCTGATCGAGGCACTGTCCCACGGTATCGCCGTCGCGGCGCATAACCAGCCCTTCGAAGCTTTCAGTGAACTGGTCTATTGCCCGCCCGGCGTCATGATCTGGGATACGCCCGACGAATTGGGGCAGCTTGTTGCCAATCTGGACGAAACGCGGCTGAAAATGTTTCGGAACCAGGCGAAAGAACACTTCGCCAAAGAGTTTGGCTACGATGTGTTCAGGACGGCCTTGGCCAATGCGGTCAAAGCCGACCATCACAGCCCTGACATCCCATCCGATCCGGACCACAAGCTGCAACAAACGGAAGTGGACTGGCTTGTAAATCTGGTCAAGCGCAGTTGTTCGCCCAAGTTCCACAAGCAGGACATCAAGGCAACTCTGACCACAATCACCCAAGAGGCGCACGTTCCGGGTGACAATCTCTCGGTGTATTTTGACGACGATTTCTATCGTTTGTTCGTGCTGGAAGACGATAGTTACTGGAACGCGCCGTTGCTGCATTACCTGCGGGTCGGGCATATGCGTGGATTGCAGCCTCATCCGCTTCTGGAACCAGACTGGCTTGCCGACAGCGGCACCCCGCCCGAAGGCACCGACCTTCTGACATGGTATGCACAGCGCAATCACGCAGACCCTGCACATACACATCCACTTTTTGACGGTGCGCGCTATTTCGAAAGCTCGCCGGATGTGCGCGATGCCGCGATTGATCCGCTGCGTCACTATCTTGAATATGGCTATGCCGAGTTTCTAGGTAGCCGCATTTACTGCACGCTGATTGACCGTGCCTTGTTTTCTCACAATTGCGGCCAGACGCTGACCCAGGTGCCCGACCTGCTGTATTATCTTTATTCGCCTGACGCTGCCCAAAAGACGCATACCGCCTTTGATCCCAATTTTTATCGGCATATCGCGCGCCCTCCCGCCAACGCCAAAGCGTTGTTGCACTACTACCGGCACGGCATGTCCGAAGGTCTGGATTTTCATGCGATGGTGTCCAATGACTTCCTGTCGCGGCAACACGGGTTCCGCATAAATTCGTCCGCGGCGCTGAACATGTTCTTCCATGAATGGAAGACCATGGGCGAGCATATCAATCCGCATCCGCTTTTCGATACCGCGTTTGTACTTCAGCAATATCCGCATTTATGGCAGGAACCATTGCACCCGCTCACCTACTATCTGGCCGGCCGTGGCGGCGACCAGCCGCGCAGCGACTTTGTCGCCTCTGCCATCAAGACCCGCGCCCAATGGGAAACTGAAGGCCGCTCGACAATGGAATCCTTCGCCCGCGACGGCTTTCAGCACCGGTTGCGTCTGCCGGACGCCCATCCGCTGCGCGACGCGGTAGAATTGCAACTGTCCCGCGCGATCAGCGAAGGCGACAGTGCGATGGCGGATGCGATCACCGGCGCACACACGCGATTTCCATTTGCGAAAGGCGCAACGAAGCATTTTGCCAATACCCTTCTGACCCGCTGGAGAACATACACCCCCGCACCCTCCCGGATCTATCCATCAAAGATCCCAGCGGCACCGCAGCCTGCGTTTTTCGACAAGCCCCGGTCTTTGGGCTGGGCATATTTTGCGACCCACACGACTCGCAACCAAAGCCAGCCAATCCATATCCATGAGATGAACAAAGTGGCCGTTGTCGGCGGTTATCCTGGCGTGATTGATCTTGAGACCAACGAAATCCTGCTGCCCCAGGCCCCCAACCAAAGCCAAAAGACCCCGTGGCCCGAAGATCTGATTGGCGTGGAAGCTCAAGGCGACTGCGTTCGGTGGTCTTATGCGGATGTCGGGACCGAGACGATTTCCCATGGCGTGCTCTTGCGTACGGCAAATGAGCCGCAGGGCAACTGGGCGATTGATGTGATCGGGTCCTTGATGGCCCTGCTTGAGACCGGCCTGCCCCCGCGCGCGCGCCTTCTGGTTGATGAGACCATGGATTCGCGTTGCATCGAAGTGCTGCGCAGGCTGTGCGATAACCGTATCACGATCCTTCGGCGTGGGCATGTCACCAACGTCACGCGCTTGACCATCGTCACCCCGCCTGTTGCCTATGTAAACGCGCCTGACAAGGGCAAGGGGGAAGAAACCGACAGCTTCCTGAACATGGATGCACTGCAAGCCGCCCGCAACGTCCTGCAAGCGACCTATATAAACCGGCCGCAATCCAAGCGCCCGTCTGATCTCGTTCTCAGCAAAAGCGGTGTACCGAGCTGGATCACCAACTGGCACGACGTGAGCACGCTTTTCGGGGCGTCCGGGTTCGACACGGAAACCCTTGCCCATCGCAGCATTGCCGATACCGCGCAGTTGATCGGGGATGCGCGCACGCTTGTCATCTGTGAAGCCGAACTAGCCGGACCGGCCCTGATGCTGGCGCGGCCGGGGACCCGAATTTACCTGATCAGCAATCTTGACGACTCGCAGGACCATAACAGTTGGCACAACATCGCCACCCTGTTCGGGCTGGATCTGCAATGGATCCCATGCGCAACGCTTATCAACCCCACCAGCGGTACTGCGACCCTGCCACCTATCCTTTACAAGGCTGTCATCAACCACCGGTTTAGCTAAGCCTTGCCAGAGCCGAACCATATACGTCTGTTTTTCTGTGTGTTTACCAGCGGAGGCGCTTCCGATGCCGATAAGAGCAAAGCTGATTGATTGCCTCAACAGCCGACTGATTGAGGACCTGCAACTTTATCAGACCGCCCTGTCGACATTCGGCATCGTCGCGCATGCCGTTGGGACGTCGCAAATTACTGCCATCCGGAAATCGCGCAGCAACGTCGCACGCATGTTGTTCGACTATCTCAGCCCCGCTACGTCGAACAACGGCAAGGGGGATCACCCAAAAGACGAGCCGCCGGACAGCGAGACGATTTGCCGAACGGTTTTCATGGCGCAACCGCATTTCCGGATCTGGCTGGGCTATCCGGTTCTGGAACGGGACGAAGCCGACAAAGCGTTGATTGACACCTGCCTGAAATCGTTGACCACAGCCGAGGGCGTGACTGTATTCCGGGACATCGCAGTGCTGACGATGTATCTTTCGCCGCATGAATTGCCGTTGCTCTCGCCTGCGCAGATCGCAAAAATGCCGCGTTATGAACTGGGATTTTACCTCGGCATCCTGCTCAACCGTCCGGTTCTGCTGACCGAAGAGGACGAAGTCCAATATGGCAAATTCACCCCGGACCTGATCGACTGGATTTGCGACCTGCTTGAAGACCCGCAAATCGCGCCAATCCAGAAAAGTCTTCTGGATCTTGTGCAGAAAATTAATCTGGGCGAATACTATGTGGCCGAAATCGATGCGCCGCCACTTCTTGAAAAGCGCAAGAAAATGATCGACCTGATCCGAAGGCTTGATCCCACACTTCGCAAAATCCCGCCCTATCAGCCCCCGGCCCGTGCCAATGATCCCACTCGCAAAATCCGTGTCGGATTTTTGGCGCGGACATTGAAGAAAGGCCCGGACAGCGAGTCGCTTTACGCGCTATTTCGTGATTTCGATACTGATCGGTTCGAGATTTACGCCTACACGATCGATCATTTCGACCGCGTCGTGAAAGCCGACAAGGCGTTTGACGAAGCCTTCGACAAAGTGCTGTCCGGACGCCGCCTGCTGCGCTATGTTCAAGGCACGGCGCATATCGTGTACAAGCTTCGCGACGACGAGTTGGACATTTTCATCCTCGCCAACTCCACGCATTTTGGGGTTGGAACAGCGGATCTGCTGATCTCGCACCGGGTGGCACCGATCCAGATTTCTTCCAACACGGTGAACCCGTTGCCAACTTCTGTAGGCGCGTTTGATCATTTTCTGACCTCCAGCTGCCCTGATACATCCGACGAAATCGCCTATTCCGACATCATGGAGCCGCCGATCTTTCTGGACCCGACGTCGATCTGCTACCCGTTCGGTCTTGGGAAAGAGACGCGCACCGTGCTGGACCGTGCGACCATCGGGCTGCGCGACGACGATGTGATGTTCTACAATGGCAGCTCCGTCGACCGTCTGCGCGCGCCCTGTCTGCGCACCTATATGCGCGCCGTGGCGCAGGTGCCAAATGGCAAGCTGGTGCTGGCACCGTTCAACTCTGGCTGGTCCGGCAATCTGCATTCCAACATCTTCTGGGAACGTCTGCGGCGCGTGGCCGCAGAAGAAGATTTCAGCCTCGAAGATATCGTCATCACCAACGAACTGACGCTGGCAGAGGCCCGCAACCTTGTGCAGATCTGCGATGTCTATCTGACCACCTGGCCGCATGGCGGGGCGACGACCGTGACACTGGCGCTGGACAAGGCCAAACCCGTGGTGGTGACCAAACGTGTGTCGTCCCGGTCCATTGACCAGTTCCTCGTCGGATCTGTCGGGCTGAATGAATTGGTGGCGAAGGATGATGATGATTTCATCCGCATCGCCTCTGATCTGGGGCGCTCACCGGAAACGCGCGCCGCAATTGGCGACCGGCTGAGCAACTACGACGGCAAAATGCCATTTTTTGACGTGGACAATTACTCCACACAGTTTCAACAGCTGCTGCTCGAAGTCTGGGACCGCAATTAACATGCAGTGAAACGGGATTTGTCAAAGGACCGGCCCTGCGGTAATGGGTGGCCCGGACAAACCGTCGCAAGAGACGCTTCTGAGGACGAAGAAAATATGGATGCAATGATTGATCCCAAGGCCAGCATCGGCGCGAATGTGCGCTTCGGTGCAGGTGTCCGTGTCTACGCCAATGCCGAGATTGGCGATGATTGCACGATTGGTGATTTCTGCATCCTCGGCCATCCCGGACCGGACGAAAACGGCCCGCTGCGCCTTGGCGCCGGGGCAACGGTACGGTCACATTCCGTGCTCTACGAAGGCTCGACCATTGGGCCGAAGCTGGAAACCGGCCACCACATCGTCATCCGCGAGAAAAGCCAGATCGGCGAGAACCTGCGGGTGGGCAATTTCTCGGACATCGAAGGCACCTGCAAGATCGGCGATTTTACCCGGTTGCACGGCTACGCCCATGTTGGCAAGGGCACGCAAATCGGCGATTTCGTGTGGTTGTTTTCGTTGACCACCACGATGAACGACCCGCTCCCGCCTAGCCATATCCATGACCCCGTCACGATTGGCGACATGGTCACCGTCTGTGTGAACGCGCAATGTATGCCCGGCACGCAGATTGGGCGAGGCTGCCTGATTGCGGCCGGCGCTCTGGCCGAGGGCGAGATCCCCGAAGGCCAGATCCTTGGCCGCAACGGGATCGAGGGGCCGGTGAACTTTGCCATGCATATGGCCACCCGCACACGCCATCCGTGGCACAAGCATTTCGCCGACGCTTATCCGGACCATGCACAGGACCGGATCAAGGCGCTTGGCACCGAAATCGAGGCCGCCCTGCTGGCGGCCATGTAAGCAAACCACTCCAAAGGACTGAGTAAATGGAACGCCAGGAAATCCTCGACACGATGAACCTTGTGATGACCAACAAGGGACGCGCGCCAATCACAGATGAAACCGTTGCCACCCGCGACGCCAATTTCCGCAGTCTCGACTTTTCCGAAGTTGCCCTGCGGATCGAAACCAAGCTGGGCCGCGAACTGACCTTCGATGCCGCGGCTATGCGCAACATCGACACGGTCAAGGACGTGCTGGATTTCTTCGAGAAGGCCACGGCCTGAACCATGCCCGACGTCGCCCATAACAACACGATCATCTTTCCAGATGGTCAGTCCAACTGGACCGCCCTGCTGAAAAATGCCGATGCCCGGATCGGTGCACCTGACCGGTTCGACGGGCAGCGCGTGGTGTTCGTGGTCGACACGATGCAAGAAGCATTCGGCGCGATCATCTACGGGCTGACGCATGGCTTGGATTACGGCGTGGTGGAACGCCACCGCGTCTCGCCCGAGGTGGCGGGACGCTTTGCCGAGAACGGCGTGGTCCTGTTCGATTGGGCGGCGGTCGCTGACATGGGCGATACACAACACGCGGGCGACACGCTGGAGCCGGGTCGCGTCACGGTGTTGACCTCCGGCACCACCGGGTTACTGAAACTGATCCCGCATAGCTGGGATACGCTCAACACCTTCGACCGGGTGGCTGAACTACCCGCAAACACTTGGTTCCTGCCCTACCAGATCGGCAGCTACGCGTGGTTTCAGATGGTGGCACTTGGGCTGTTCAAGCCTGGCCAGAACTTGGTTTGCGGTGATTTCAACGACCTTGCCGCCAGCTTTGAGGCCGCGCTGCGCACCGGGCAGATCACCGCGATCTCCTCTACCCCGACATTCTGGCGCCATGCGCTGATGAATATCGACTTCGACCTGATACAATCGGCCCCTCTGACGTCCATTTCGATGGGCGGCGAGATTGTCGACCAAGCCATTCTGGACGAGCTGAACGGAATTTTCCCGAATGCCACGATCCGCCACATCTATGCCAGCTCCGAGGCTGGGGCAGCGATTGTCGTGACGGATGGCAAAGCCGGGTTCGACGTCAAGTTGACCGATCCCGCCCGCGCCATCGGCGTGAAGGTGGAAGAGGATCGGCTGTATATCCGCTCGCCCTATTCCAACAAGGCCGACGCCTCCGGTTGGGTCGATACCGGCGACATCGTCGAACGCCGTGACGACCGGTTTCTGTTTTGCGGGCGCGCTGGCAACACCATGATAAACGTGGGCGGCCAGAAAGCCTTTCCGCCGGATATTGAATCCTATCTCAACGCGCACCCGAATGTGGTCTGGTCGCAGGTCACCGCCCGCCGTGCGCCGCTGATGGGCAACCTGCCGGTGGCGAAAGTGGTGCTGACGAAAGAGGCAGACAAAACGACCGCCGAGCGCGATCTGACTGAATATTGTAGCAAAGGGCTGGCCGAATATGCCGTGCCGCGCATGTGGGAGTTTCTTGACAGCATCCCCATGCGCGCAAGTCTGAAAAGCTGAACCAAGGAACGAGAACATGCATACCAACGGACAGAACATCATCGTCAGCGGCGGCTCTCGCGGGCTGGGCCTGCATCTGGTCAGCCAGCTTCTGAAGAACGGCAACAAGGTCGCGACCTTTGCCCGGACGCGTACACCGGAAATGGACGCCCTGGACAAGGAGTACGGTGACAGTTTTCATTTTGCTTCGGTCGATGCCGTGGATGCCGACAAGGTCAACGGCTTCGTGGCCGAGGTTTGCGACAAGTTCGGCGGGCGGCTGGACAGCATCGTCAACAATGCGGCGATTGGTCAGGACCAATTGCTGATGCACACGGATCTGGACACCATCCAGCAAATCGTGAACATCAACATCGTCGGCCCGACCATTCTGATCCGCGCGGCGATCAAGCGCATGATGCTTCAGGGCGGCGGCAATATCTGCAACATCTCGTCGATCTGTGGCTCGCGCGGTTATGCGGGCCTGTCGGTTTATGCCGGCTCCAAGGGCTATCTGGACGCGATGACCCGCGCGCTGGCGCGTGAAGTGGGCGAGGCGGGCATCTTCATCAACTGCGTGGCCCCCGGTTTCTTCGAATCCGAGATGTCGTCGGTCCTGCGCCCCGAACAGTTGAACACGATCAAGCGTCGGACGCCGTCGGGATCGCTGTCCAATGACGAGAACATCTTCAAGGTCGTTGATATGGTGATTTCTGGAACGACCAACATGCAGGGTCAGGTGGTGTTCGTCGATGGCGGGATCACCAGCTGATCTATCTCTGAAAGTCTCGGGCGGGCGCATCGTTGCGGCCGCCACCCCCGGCCCAGCCACCTATCTGCCCTGCGGAACCCGGCTGGTTTTCGTCTCTGACACCGACGCAGGCAACGCGGTTGCGATTGACGCAGAACCGCGCGGGGACCCGCTGCCCGACGTGATCGCTCGCGCCTTGCCGAAGCTGTCCCCAGGGTCAGCTTTGCGGGCGTGGACCGTTCTGGAAGTTGTGGCAAAGCTGACCGGTACGCCGATCCTGACCGTGTTGCGTACTGTCCCGGCCGAAACGCTGACCCGACTGGATAGGCGGAATGTCGAGCTGCTCTGGCACGGGAAAACAATCAAGATCGAACGCCACGACACGGATGATGTCTGGCTGGCGATGGGGCGGTTGGCCTGACGACATGTCGGCCGGACCGTCCTGCGATTACGCTTGTCGCTTTGCAGAACGAAGCTACAAGCCCTCTACTTCCCGATATGACGTTTCAAAACGTCCAGATACAGGGTCCCGAAGGTCTGACTGGGTTCCAGAACGGCCTTTTCTGCCCACTCGTTCCAGGCATTCAGGAACAGCTCTTTCCGGTAGGATTGCGGCACACGCTTTTCCAGAAGTTGGGGCAGCCAGCGGTTGAAAGAGCCGGGGTTCGCGCCATACGCGATGTGGGCCATGCGCCCGCGCCGGGCGGTATTGTCCCAGCTTGGCATCGCGCCGCAGATCGTGTTTTTCGGCAACTTCTTGTAATAGGCTGGCGTGGTCGAATTGTTTGCCACCGCGTTATAGTCGTAGATCAAGCCCTCGAATCCTTCGGCAGGCTCAAAGCCCAGCTTATTGCCGTCGGGACCGCCGAACAGGTAATCACTTCCCGAGACCATGCCATGCGGGGCCATCTCGATCCAGAAGTCGAACAGATCGTCCGCGACCTGATTTTCGCCGGAAATGTGGAAACAGACAGCCCCCAACTCGACCTCGCCGATACCCGCCTCGCGCCACGCGTCGCGCATCGCGGCGACGCTTGCAGCCGGGTCTGGCATATCTTCGGGACGGTAGATGACAAACCTGGGCCGGGTGCCATCGGGGCGTTGGTAGCGTGGATCACGCATATAGGGCAGGCTGTCCTCAACCAGTTGCTTCTCAAAACCCTTGGCATAGGTTTGTTCCAGAAGTACGGTTCCCGACAACCCATCCCAATTGCGACGCCAGCTTTCATTTGCCCAGCATAGGTAGAAAGGAAAGTCGATCTCTGGCTGTTCCAGAAGCTTGTTGAGAGGCGCCTCCAGCACCCGCTTGCCGTCAAACCAGTAATGGTAGACGCAAAACGCGTCGATGCCCGCGTCTCGGGCCAACTCTGCCTGTTCGCCCATCACTTCGGTCGCGCGCAGATCGTAATATCCCAGATCAGAGGGCAGCATTGGTTGCAGATGTCCCGGAAACAGCGACTCGGCCGATACGGTGGACCGCCATTCGGTAAAGCCCTTGCCCCACCATGCATCGTTTTCCGGAATCGGATGGAATTGCGGCAGGTAAAAGGCACTGACATATTCCGGCGGTTCGGGTCGCTTGACCTGCGCCTTCGGGTCAATCTGGCTGGCCTGCACCACCTTTTGCCCGGTGGCGGCACATAAAAAGCCCAATGCGCGCTCGATCGAATGGGCCAGTGTGCCGTCAACCTGAACCTGTTCCGGTTCAAAGGTATTTTCATTAAGCTTCAGGCCTTTGATCATGCCCAGCAGCAAGGGTTTGACCCAGTAGATTGAACCGGCGGGAAACGACAGCTTGCCATGATCAACGGGAACCTCGATCCGCCGCATCAGGCTGCGCGTCGTCTCAAAGTTCGAACCCCACCATTCCTCGCCAGTGAAGTGCTGACCATCAGCGACCCAGAAACCAGCACTGTCATCCGCAACGAAAGCATCAAGCTTCTCTTGCAGGCCCTGTTTTGGCAGAATCCCCTCAATCAGATGGCGGCGCCATTTGTCGCCATCCGCGCGGTGCGGGGATTTCTTGGTGTGAAACTTGGCAACAGCTTTGTAGCTGTCCAGCATGCCGGAATTCACCAGATGCACGAATGGCAGAATGTCACGGCCACGGTTGGGCATTGACGCCACCAGCGCGTTTGGAAACTGTTTTTTGATCTTGCTGGCCAAGTCGTCAGTTTCGTCACCGCGATAGGTGATTGTGATGTAAAGATCGTGATCGATCTTTACCTGTTCGAGCGTCTCGCGGAACTCCTCCCACAGGTCGGGGTAATAAATGTGAATGACGATGGCATAGGGCGCGGTTCCGCCCGTATCGTGACCGCGCAAAACCGGCATTTTTGTCTGCGGGACTTCCACCACCTCTGGCAGTTCCTTGTGGACACGGGTTTCCTTGTGCCCACCTCTGACCCAATGCTCGAAGGCCGGAACGCCAATCGCCGCCACATCGGGATTGTAACGCAGATAGGCGGAGGGTGAAAAATCGGGGTTCGGTCGAAAGCCCATTCTCTCGCCGTATACGATATAATGGCGCAGCGGCAGCCTATGATAGAGCGGGTGGATGTGCGGATAGGCCCCGCGATAGTAGATTGGGTCAAAGAGACCGCTTTTTGAAGCCTCGGCCAGGTAGCGCTGCTCGCTGGGCTTCAGGAGAAAAAGGCGCGCAAAACGGGCGATACGTTGGGCGGTAAACTTCGAAAAAAATGACATTGACGGTCCTGGATGCGGCTTCACGATCCCTTACCAATCCGGACACCCCCCTGCAAATGGGAATGTGAAGCTACGGCGTCATGGCGCCTCATTCAGTATATAGCGATTGTAACGCGACAACAGCAACAGCCCGAAAAACAGGCATATTGCCGAAATCATGTAAACGTAGGCCGGCGATACAAAGACCGCATCATAGGTTACGAAGAACCCAGCCCGAAATTCCATGATGATATGCGCAATCGGGTTAAACAGCAGGATCGTCCGGTACGGTTCGCTGATCTCGTCGACCACGAACAGAACACCTGACAGGATGAACGCAGGACGGTTGATGATGCCCCAGATCTGGTCCCAGACCGGGAACATGTGGATCAGGAAACAATTCAGCATGCCCAATCCCAATGCGATTGCCGCGGCCATTCCCATGGCCTGCGCAATCGCACCCCAATCCAGAATCGCGTTCACACCAAGCGCCACGATAAGCCCGGACATGAACAGCAGAGCGACCATGGCTTGCGTCAGATAGTTGAGGATGAACCGGCTCAGGACCGCATCAACGAATGTCACGCTGGGATAAGCCAAAAGCTGTTTGGAAAACCGGATCGACACCCCGATTTTCCGGGTAACATCGTTGTAGAGCATAAATGGTATGAAGCCCGTGCCGTAAAACAGCGCAAAATCATTTCCGAGAGGTGGCTTGCGGAACGCAAAGGAGAACACGATTGAAAGAAGGGTAACCGCAGCGATCGGCTCTGCGATCGCCCAGAGATACCCGCCGGGTGATTTGCCGTAGGTTGTGGACATCTCGCGCAGCAACAGCGCAAAGATTGCCCGCAATCCAGGGAACCTCCGGGTCTTTCGCGCCAGTAGCTTGCTTGACATCGCTTTCGAACTCCCTCCCCGGCATTGCCGGTCTTTCCTGCCCAGCTGCGGACATGTTAAGGTTTGCCGTATTGCACCCGGCGTGTGAAGGTGTAAACCATCCCTACCACCCCGGCCACGGGCAACCAGTATCGAGCGAGTTGACCATTTCCAAGACGCCACCATCTTCCGCAGCATCCAAGGGCGACACCCCATCAAAGCCGAAAGCGAGCGCTTCGGCAGCCAAGGAAGCTGTGACGCAGACGCGTCCGTCGCAGGCCGCCGAAAAGCCGACACAACCTCAGACATCCGCGCAACCCGATCAACCGCGCCTTACTCCGAAGCAGCGGGCAGCGGCGAAGCAGCGCGCTGCAGCGAGGCAACGCGTCAATGCCAATGCACAACAGGCCAATAGTGGCGAAGCTCCGGCAGCCCCCGCGCAGGCCGCGACGAATCCGGCGGCGGATGCGGCACACAGCGACAACGCCAAAAGCCAGCAACCGGCAGACGAGGCCAAACCCGCCCCCCAGCCTAAGGCTTCATCAGACCGAACAATCCCGCAAGCTGTTACCGCCGCAGACGTGAAACCACGTCATTTCGGGCTGTTAGCGGCATTCTTGGTGATCGTGGTCGCGCCGCTGATTGTCGCCGCCTATTATCTTTTCGTGATTGCAGAGGACCAATATACCTCGACGGTCGGATTTTCCGTTCGATCAGAAGAATTGAATTCCTCCCTCGACTTGCTGAGCGGATTGAACAGCCTATCCGGCACCAGCTCGTCTGATACCGACATCCTGTATGAATTCATCCAGAGTCAGGACCTCGTCAAGCGCCTTGATGAAAGGCTTGATTTGCGCGCAATCTATTCGAAACCCGATTTCGACCCGATATTCGCCTATGACGAGGCCGGGTCAATCGAGGATCTGGTGGCTTACTGGCGACGCATGGTGCGGATTTTCTACGACAGTGGCACCGGTCTGATCGAACTGCGTGTCCACGCATTCGAGCCGCAGGACGCACAGGATATTGCAACGGAAATCTTTCAGGAATCGTCTGCGATGATCAACCAACTCTCCGCGATCGCCCGCGACGACGCCACCGGCTATGCAGAAGAAGAACTGGTGAAAGCCGAGGAACGGTTGAAAGTTGCACGACAGGCGCTGACACGGTTCCGCTCTGAAACACAGATCGTCGATCCCTCTGCCGATATTCAGGGGCAGATGGGACTGCTTAATTCACTGGAAGCACAGCTTGCCGAAGCCATCATCGAGATGAACCTGCTGCGCGAAACGACCCGCGCCGCCGACCCGCGCATCGAGCAAAGCGAGCGGCGCATCGCCGTCATCGAACAGTTGATCGAAAAAGAGCGCACGAAATTCGGTGTCGGCACGGGCAATGCAACCGGCGGGCAGGACTATTCGACATTGGTGGGCGAATACGAGCGCCTCGTTGTGGACCGTGAATTTGCCGAAAAGGCCTATGTGTCGGCACTGTCTGCATTCGACGGGGCGCAGGCCGAAGCGCGTCGCCAAAGCAGGTATCTTGCCGCATATACCCGCCCTACTCTGGCAGAGAGTTCCGGCTACCCACAGCGATGGCTGCTGACGTTGTTGACTGGGGTTTTCGCGTTCCTGACCTGGGCGATCGTCGTTCTCATCTATTACAGCGTGCGCGACAGGCGTTGAGCCGGAGATGATCGAGCTTCGCAACCTTTCCAAATACTACACGGTCAACGGTGTTACCAAACATGTCGCCCGCGACATTAATTTCACCTTTCCAACAGGCGAATGCGTCGGACTTCTGGGCCGCAACGGCGCAGGAAAATCTAGCCTTCTGAAGATGATCGCAGGCACGATGGACCCCGACAAGGGCGAAATCCTGTCGACAGGAACAGTGTCTTGGCCGGTGGGTTTTGCGGGTAGCTTTCATCCCGATCTGTCCGGCTCGCAGAACTGCAAATTCGTGGCGCGGATCTACGGCGTCGACACCGATGAGATGTGCGATTTCGTCAAGGAGTTCTCAGAACTGGGCGCGCATTTCCAACTGCCGGTACGGACATATTCTTCGGGGATGCGGTCGCGTCTGGCTTTTGGTCTTTCGATGGCAATCCAGTTCGACACATACCTGATTGACGAGGTCACCTCGGTTGGCGATGCGGCTTTCCGCAGCAAAAGCGAAGCGATCCTGAAAGCCCGACTGGAAACCAGCGGCGCGGTGATCGTCTCCCATTCGCTGGATTTGTTGCAGCGCATGTGCACCAGCGGCGCCGTCATGGATGACGGGCAATTAACCTATTATCCGAACGTCAAACACGCGATTGAACACCACAAGCACACGATGCGCGGCACGCGTCCGAAATGGATGCGAAAGTAGCCACGCAACGGGGTGCGCGCGGTCAGATCAGAAAACCGTAACCCAGCCATGGCAGCTTTCCCGTCAACATCGTTAACGGGGAGCAATCCATGTCTGAGGTTTCGCCAGTTCTGTCACTACCGTACATCGCGCCGGCTCAGGCGCAGAAACACGTCACCCATAATGAGGCATTGCGGGTGTTGGATGCCCTTGTGCAGCCCACTGTGGCAAGCCGTACGGCAGGCGATCCGCCGGCTTCGCCCTCGCATGGCGATCGCTATGTCGTGGGGCCATCGGCCTCTGGGCTTTGGGCGGCGCATGCCGGCGATTTGGCGCTATTTGAAGAAGGTCTGGGGTGGAGCTTTTTCGCGGCCAAACATGGCTGGGTCGTGCATGTACGCGACGAAAACACTCTGTGCGCTTTTGATGGCAGCGATTGGCAACCGTTGGGCCTGTATGCCAACCAGCCGTTGCAGAATATACCACAGCTTGGCGTCGCGACCGGCGCGGATGAGACCAACCGATTGGCCGTTGCCTCCGACGCTACATTGCTGTCCCATGCGGGTAATGGACACCAGCTAAAGATCAACAAGGCTATGGCTGCGGATACTGCCAGCCTGCTTTTTCAGACCACCTGGGGTGGCCGCGCCGAGATGGGCACAACCGGCAGCGACGACTTCGTAGTCAAGGTCAGCGCCGACGGATCGAGCTGGACCGACGTCATGGTGATGGCAGCCGATGGCTCGGCAACACAGTTTGGCACGCCGGTAATCGTGGATGAGGATGTCGCCGCGGATCGGTTGATCTCCTCCACCCACAAGCACAGCTATCTGACCATGACATTGAACAACAGCCATGCCGACCCGGTGGCATCGTCAATCCAGATGGGGTTCGGCGGCGTGCGGCGCTACGCGTGCCTTGTGCATGCGGGCTTCGAGCAGTTCAACATCACCGCCTATGACGCGGCTGGTGTCTGGAAGGGCAGCCCCGTCGTGCTGGAATTTCCCGGTTCTGCATCAATGAACAACGCGCTATATATCGACAAGAACAGCCACGTTGGCATCGGCAAAGCGCCCGGCGCGGCAAAGCTGGATATTGACGGCATTGCGCGGCTCAAGCCTTTGAGCAAGTCAGCTTTGCCTGCGGCGTCAACCGTCGGCGCGGGCGGAATCGCCTTTGTTTCAAATGCTGCCGGAGGAGCACAGCCGGCCTATAGCGACGGCACGAATTGGCGGAAAATGTCAGACAATCAGGTCGTATAGGCCATCAAGACACTACCGGGAAACGGCATGGAACCCAGCCTGCCGTTTCCGATCTATGGCAGTGAAACATTCGCCGGACGCCTGAGCGCGGTCAAATACCCGTTTCAGACAGATTTTACGCACTCTCCGGCAAAGATCCACGCCGGAGCGTGCAGGAAACTGTTCTTGGCCCGCAAGCCAGCCGATAGTTCCGGGTAAAATCCGATATAACCTCTTGATGAATTCGTTCTGTCCACCCGAAATTGCCGTGAACGCTCTTCTTCCCGCCCCGGTAGCCTCGCTCTACTGCATTGCCGTGAGTTTCGGCTAGAAGGAGACGGTAAAGCGGGTATATGACGGGCCGATGGATGACGACGCGCAAACTCTTTCGGTAACGGTGCTCATGGCGACACATGAGGGCGCGGCGACGCTTTGCGAACAGATTGACAGCATTCTTGGCCAGACGCTTTCACCGCGTTGTCTGATCGTCAGCGATGACGGATCGCAGGACGGCACGCGCGAAATTTTGCAGCGCTACGCAGAAAGACGCGACCTGACTGTGATGGACGGTCCTTGCGCAGGCGCGTCAGCCAATTTCCTGCATTTGCTCGCAATGCCCTCTCAGACAGATCTGGTGGCCCTTTCCGATCAGGATGACGTCTGGCTGCCGCAAAAGCTGGAACGGGCGGCCGCTGCCCTTAGGGCGATCCCGGCCGCGATCCCCGCATTATTTTGTGCTCGCCCATTGATCTGCTCTGCGGACCTTACCACCTGCCGCATCGCACCGCTGCCCAGCCGGGCACCGGGGTTTCGTCACGCCATGGTGCAGAACATCGCCGGCGGCAACTGCATGGTGATGAACCGTGCCGCGACCGACCTGATCCAGGCAGCATTGGCGGAGGTGGGCGAGATCCCCTACCATGACTGGTGGATCTACCAACTGATCACGGGGGCAGGCGGCACCGTCTTGACCGACGACGTACCGTCGTTGAAATATCGACAGCATCGGCACAACGAAGTCGGCTCTGGCCACCGCACGTTGCGTGGCTTCCTTACGCGGCCATTCAGGGTACTGTCCGGGCGCTATGCAAAGGTCAGCGCGGCCCATGCGAATGCCTTGTTGCGATCGTCCCACAGGCTGACGGCCGAAAACCACACCCTGCTTGAGAGCTTTGTAGCCGCCCAGGCAGAACGTCCTTTAACCCGTCTGCAACGACTGCGCGCATTGGGTGTCTACCGGCAAGGCCGCTCCGGCACGTTGGCGTTGTGGTGTGCTGCGCTGATGGGACGTATTTGAAATGACCGAGCAACGGCTAAAGGTGATGCTTCTGGGTGGCGACGGTGGTCGTTCTGGCGTGCCGCGGCATATCCACCAATTGGCCAACGCATTAAGCGACCGGGCCGAGGTGGTCATCGCGTCCGATGCCGATACGGGCGGCTATGGCTTTGCCCGCGAAAACGGCCGAACCCATCTGGAAATTCCCGGCCTTGCATCCTCGCTTCAGCCAGCCCGGATTCGCGCGGCGGCCGCACAGCTCGACCGGGCCGTGGCAGCAGTGCAGCCGGACATCCTGTGGGCGCATGCCCGACTGACCTTGCCACTAGCACGGATCGTCGCGCGCAAGCGACCCGATCTGCGGCTGTCCTGCACCTATCACGGCGTGCCGTTTGGCCCCGGCCACCGCCGCGCCGCCGCCACGTTCTTTCGACGGTTGGAGCGGCATTTCCTCGGCGTCACGCCGCAACATCACCTGATTTTTCTGACCGAAGAGGATCATGCCGCATTCGCGCCGGACATGCTGTCACAGCACAGCAGCCATATCGTGCCGAATTGCTCTGACCTTGGCGGTTTTGCTCCCACCGCAACTGCAGACGGACCACCGCATCTGGTGATGACCACCAGATACGCACGTCAAAAGAACCTTAGCGCTGCGGCGCGGATATTTGCGCAATTGCCGCAGGACTTTCGCCTGACTATCGCGGGGATGCACACGGATGGGCCAGGGCTGCACAAACGGTTCAGGCGCATCCTGTCGGCCCCAGCGATGACACGGGTCAATTTTGTCGGTCCAGTCAACGACGTACGCCCGCTTCTGGCACAGGCTGACGGATATCTGATGACCTCGCTTTACGAGGGCTTGTCGATCGGCATGCTGGAGGCGTTCGAATACGGGTTGCCTATTTTTTCGACCCCTGTGGGCGGCACGGCTTTGCTAAGTCGCCACCACCCGGAAATGCACATCATCGACGCGCTGCACCCCAAACGCACGGCAGGCCAGATCGTCAGGGTCACCGACCGCTTTCGCGCAAACCGGGCCGACCTCGGTGGCAAGATCCATGCCAAATGGCGAGAACGATTTTCATCGCCCGTCTGGAAAACGGCGATCCTGAAAGTCTACGATGAGATATGCGCCGAAGACTAAGCCCTATTCGTGCAGCAAGCCGCGCAGATAGTGACCATAATCGTTCTTCTTCAGCGTATCGGCGTGCTCTTCCAGCATCTTGGCATCTATCCAGCCCGAGGCGTAGGCGATCTCTTCGAGACAACCAGTCTGCATGCCCTGACGTTTTTGCAAGGTACGCACGAAGTTGCCCGCATCCAGAAGCGACCCGTGCGTTCCGGTATCCAGCCAGGCAAAGCCCCGCCCCATGCGCTTGACCGATAGCGAACCTTCGTGGAGGTACATTTCCAGCAGCGATGTGATTTCCACCTCGCCGCGTGCAGAAGGCTTGACCTGATGCGCGCGCTCGGACGCTTTGCCATCCAGAAAATACAGGCCGGTGACCGCATATGACGATGGCGGCACCTCTGGCTTCTCGATGATCTCGGTGACATTGCCCTGGTCATCCATTGCCACCACGCCATAGCGTTCGGGATCGGCGACGTGATAGCCAAAGACGGTGCCGCCTTCTGTCTTGGCATCGGCTTCTTCCAGAAGTTCCGGCAGGCCGTGGCCAAAGAAGATGTTGTCGCCCAGAACCATGCAAGACGGCGCGCCATCCAGAAAATCCTCGGTCAGCGTATAGGCCTGCGCCAACCCGCCCGGATCGGGTTGCACCACATAGGTCAGCTTGATGCCCCACTGGCTGCCATCGCCCAGCACGCGCTTGAACTGATCCTGATCCTGTGGCGTGGTGATCATCGCAATCTCGCGGATACCGGCCAGCATCAATACGCTGAGCGGATAATAGATCATCGGCTTGTCATAGATTGGCATCAGCTGCTTTGAGACGCCGATGGTGATCGGATACAGACGCGTGCCGGATCCCCCTGCGAGGATAATGCCCTTGCGGTCGGTCATCGTGAGATTCCTTTCAGGTCGTTCAATACGTCGGTCAGGCTTTTGCGCCAATCCGGACGGTGAATGTCAAAGGCTGCCAAAAGGCTGGAACAGTCCAACCGCGAATTGGCGGGGCGGACGGCCTTGGTGGGAAAGTCGGAACTGGGAATATCGACAACCTCCGGGGTCCGCCCGGACTGGCGAAAGATCTCGCGGGCGAAATCGGCCCAGCTGACATCCGGCGCGCCACTGAAGTGATAGGTTCCGGACAGGCTAGCGTCCTCCTGCAGGGCGCGCGCGATGGTCAGGCAAGTCGCCGCTATATCGGCAGCCGCCGTTGGTCCGCCGATCTGATCGGCGACGATGGTGAGCCGATCACGCTCTGCACCGAGGCGCAGCATGGTTTTGACGAAATTGCCACCATGTGCGGAAAACACCCAACTGGTGCGTAGGATGACAAATGTGCCACCTGCCGCGCGAACGGCCTCTTCGCCGCGCAGCTTGCTGGCACCGTAAGCGCCCAGAGGTGCCACTTCGTCGTCAACGTTCCAGGGGCGCGTGCCGCCACCGTCGAAGACATAATCGGTCGAGATATGGATGAAGGGAATGCCTTTTTCCGCGCAGGCCCGCGCCATTGCCCCCGGAGCATCGCCGTTTATCACATTGGCCAGATCAGGCTCGTCCTCGGCATTGTCCACCGCCGTATAGGCCGCCGCGTTGATGACCACTGTTGCGTCGCTGGCAAGGATCGCCCTGGCGCACGCCTCAGGGTCCGTCAGATCCGTCGCGTCACGGCCCAGAGCCGTGACCTCTGCCTGCCGCTGCAACTCTGTCGCAACCTGCCCGGATTTGCCGAAAACGAGGATCGTCATGCGTTGGTGCCCAGACGGACCCCCACGCCCTGACGGGCCTGAAGCGCGCGCCACCAGTCCTCGTTCTCAAGATACCAGTCCACCGTCTTGCGCAGGCCTTCTTCCAACGTCACCGAGGGACGCCAGCCCAGTTCCTTGCGAATGCGGGTCGGGTCGATTGCATAGCGCAGATCATGGCCGGGACGGTCTGTCACGAAGGTAATCTGCTGGGCATAACCCGCATCCTTGGGGCGCTTCTCGTCCAGAATGGCGCAGATCATTCGCACAAGATCGATATTCTTGGCCTCGTTCTCGCCACCGATATTATATGTGCGCCCGTTCACCCCGTGCTGCAACACGGTCAAAAGCGCATCGGCGTGATCCTCGACATACAGCCAGTCGCGGATATTCTCGCCCGCGCCGTAAACCGGGATCGGCTCTCCGGCCAGCGCCTTCAGGATCACCACGGGGATCAGCTTTTCCGGAAAATGATAGGGACCGTAATTGTTCGAGCAGTTGGTCAGGACAAAGGGCAGTCCGTAGGTTTCGCCCCAGGCGCGCACCAGATGATCGCTGGACGCTTTCGATGCAGAATAAGGCGAATTCGGCGCATAGGGCGTGTCCTCGGTAAACATGCCCGTATCGCCAAGCGTGCCATAAACCTCGTCGGTCGAGATATGGTGGAACCGGAAATGCATTGGCCTACCCATATCCAGCCAATACTGCCGCGAGGCTTCCAGCAGCGTATAAGTGCCCTCGACATTGGTACGGATAAAATCGCCCGGACCGTCAATCGATCGGTCGACATGGCTTTCGGCGGCAAGATGCATCACAGCGTCGGGCTGGTGCACCTTGAAGATCCATTTCAGCGCCGAGGCGTCGCAGATATCGGCTTTCTCGAACGCATAAAAATCACGGTCCTCAACCGAGGCGACATTTTCCAGACAGGCCGCGTAGGTCAGCGCATCCAGATTGACGACTGCATGGCCATCACGAATGGCCTGCCGCACCACGGCAGAACCGATGAACCCAGCACCGCCGGTAACGAGAATTTTCATGAGTCAGCCCTCATATTCAAACGGGGATGTCCAATCCGCCAGCATCGGCGCCTTGGCATCCTTGTCGGACAAGACAGCGCTTGCGGGGTCGATACCCCAGTCGATGCCAATCTCCGGATCTGCGAAATGCACGGTCCCGTCACAGTCCGGCGCATAAACATCGGTTGTCTTGTAAAGCAGCACGGACCGCGGCGCGCGCGTCACAAACCCGTGCAGGAACCCTTTGGGCACGAACAATTGGCGGCCATTATCCTCTGACAGTTCCACCCCCAGCCATTTCAGGTAGGTCGGCGATCCACGGCGCACATCCACCACAACATCCAACACGCAACCGCGTCCGGTGCGCACCAGTTTGTCCTGCGCATGGGGCGGTGCCTGATAGTGCAGACCGCGCACCGTGCCAACCGCTTCGCTGATCGACTGGTTGTCTTGCACGAAATCGTGATCCAATCCGGCGTCGCGCATGGTGTTGCGATTCCAAACTTCGGAAAAGCTTCCTCGCGCGTCACTGAACCGCTTTGGCGTTAAAATCAGAACGCCATCCAGCGCTGTCTGCTCTATGTCCAAGAACAACTTTCCTTGCTGTCTAAATTTGCTGCGTGATACCAACTCGACTTACCAGAGTCACGGCAGATTTGCCCAAGAGTTTCAAACTCTAACCCAAGGGCGAATTTTTACCTTTTGAACAACTATTTATTGCCACAATGCGCATTCCAAAAGTACAGGTTAACGGCCCGGAATATCTGCGCGCGCGGGCGCGGGTTCCCAAGCCTCAATAAGCTCTACAGCCTCCTGTGCGGTTTCGACATATCGAAACAGATCAAGATCTTCATCCGAGATTGTCCCGGCGTCTGCCAGTGCTTCCCAGTTGATGATGCGCTCCCAGAACGCGCGGCCAAACAGCAAAAACGGGACCCGGCTCATCCGTCCTGTCTGGATCAACGTCAGTGTTTCGAACATTTCGTCCAGCGTGCCGAACCCGCCCGGAAACACGCAGATCGCGCGTGCGCGCATCAGGAAGTGCATTTTCCGGATCGCGAAATAGTGGAAATTGAAACACAGATCCGGCGTGACGTATTCGTTGGGTGCCTGCTCGTGCGGCAGCACGATGTTAAGACCGATCGACTGCCCGCCCGCGTCCTGCGCGCCGCGGTTGCCTGCTTCCATCACACCCGGTCCGCCACCGGTCACGATGACATTTTCCAGCCTTTTGCCGGTCATGCTTTTTTCTGTCATCAGCCGTGCGAATGTCCGAGCCTCATCATAGAAATGAGACAGATCGGCGAGCGTCTTGGTCCGGGCCGTGTCTTTGTTGGCAGGTGCAGGAATGCGGGCACCGCCGAACAGCACGATGGTCGATTCCACGCCACGCTCGTCCAATATCATCTGCGGCTTAAGAAGCTCCAACTGCAAGCGGACGGGGCGCAACTCCTCGCGGCACATGAATTCATGATCGTCAAAGGCCAACCGATAGGAAGGCGCCCGCGTCTGCGGCGTGTCGGGCACCTCGTCAGCGGTGCGTCGGTCAAGGCCCGCATCGCGGAAGGGGCTGTGGCGGTCATCTTGCATGGGCATGTGTCCTTGTTCGCATGTTTCCATGCCTATAGCCTTCGGCAAGGCGATACCAGCAAGCAGGAGACGGCAGGTGAATTGGCAGGATGAGATCGAGTCCGCGGCGCAGCGTATAAGGCCTTTTCTTCGCAAGACACCTACCCTGCGCGCGGAAGGCTTCGGCCTGTCTTACCCGGTTGAGCTGAAGCTGGAGCAGGTACAACACACCGGCAGTTTCAAGGCGCGCGGTGCGTTCAACACGCTGCTGTCGTCAGACGTACCCAAGGCGGGTGTCGTCGCGGCATCCGGCGGCAATCACGGCGCGGCGGTGGGCTTTGCCGCGTCGCGTCTGGGCCACCCGGCCCGGATCTTTGTGCCCGAGATGGCCGGCCCTGCGAAGATCGCCCTGATCCAACGGACCGGTGCGGACCTGACGGTGGTGCCCGGTGCGTATTCGAACGCGCTGGATGCCGCCCGCGATCACGAAGACAGAACCGGTGCGATGCAGATCCACGCCTATGACGCCCCCGCCACGGTGGCCGGTCAAGGCACGGTGATGCGCGAATGGGAGAAACAGGGCCTGGAGGCTGACACCGTGTTGATCGCAGTGGGCGGCGGCGGGTTGATCGCAGGCGCGCTGGCCTGGCTGGGCGACCGCCGCAAGGTCGTGGCTGTCGAGCCTGACACCGCCTGCACCCTACACGCCGCGCTGAAGGCCGACACCCCTGTCGATGTCGAGGTTTCGGGCATCGCCGCCAATGCGCTCGGTGCCAGACGGATCGGCCAGATCTGTTTTGACCTGTCCCGGCACGGCGTGCAGTCCGTACTGGTCAACGACACTGCCATCGCACAGGCGCAGCAGGCGCTTTGGCACGAGACGCGGCAACTGGTCGAACCCGCGGGTGCTACGGCCCTCGCGGCCCTGATGTCCGGCTCTTATCGGCCCAAACCCGGCGAGCGGGTCGCAGTTTTGATCTGCGGTGGGAACCTCGCCCCCGATCCGGTGGCTTGACGTTGCGTCGCCATCTGTGATTGCCGCACCTCCCAGACACGGGTATAGGGCGGCAACGACAATTCGCCCAAACGGAGATACCGATGTCCAACGCACAGCTTGAAACCGCCATCGAAGCCGCCTGGGAGGCGCGCGACACCATCACGCCATCCACCGGCGGCGAGACCCGCGAAGCCATCGAAGACACGCTTAGCGCGCTCGATTCCGGAAAACTGCGTGTGGCAGAGCGTCAGGACAATGGCGATTGGCATGTCAATCAATGGGCCAAGAAGGCGGTATTGCTCGGGTTTCGGATCAAGGACATGGAGTTGCACGACAACGGCCCGCAGGGCTCTGGCTGGTGGGACAAGGTCGACAGCAAGTTCAAGGGCTGGGGCGACAACCAGTGGAAAGCCGCGGGCTTTCGCGCGGTGCCTAACTGTATCGTCCGCAAATCGGCCTATATCGCGCCCGGCGTGGTGCTGATGCCCTCCTTCGTGAACCTTGGCGCCTATGTCGATGAAGGCACGATGGTCGATACATGGGCGACCGTCGGGTCCTGTGCACAGATCGGCAAGGGCGTGCACCTGTCGGGCGGCGTCGGCATCGGCGGCGTTCTGGAACCCATGCAGGCCGGCCCCACCATCATCGAGGATAACTGCTTCATCGGTGCCCGCTCCGAGGTGGTCGAAGGCTGCATTGTCCGCGAAGGCTCTGTCCTTGGCATGGGCGTTTTCATCGGCCAGTCGACCAAGATCGTCGATCGCGAAACCGGTGACGTCATGTATGGCGAGGTTCCACCTTATTCCGTGGTCGTCGCAGGCTCCATGCCATCGAAGAACGGCATCAACCTGTACTGCGCGGTGATCGTCAAACGCGTGGACGCCCGGACCCGCTCCAAGACCGGCATCAACGAGTTGCTGCGCGACTGAATCTGTTTTTTGTCGGAACCTTCCCGCTTGTTGCGACGTTGTTCCTCAGGACAGTTTTGCAATAGCGGGAAGGAATGACATGCAAGGAATAGGTTGGATTGCAGCGATCATCGTGGGCGGCCTCGCCGGATGGATCGCCAGCATGATTATGAAAGCCGATACAGGGATTTTCCTGAACATCATTCTCGGCATCGTCGGCGCGATCGTCGCCAATGCCATCCTTGGTATTCTCGGCATCTTCGCCGCAGGATCGTGGCTCCCGCAGCTGATCGTGGGGATTGTTGGTGCCTGTATCCTTATATGGGGCTACCGCGCCATAAAAAGCTGACGCTTCCCATCACCGGAATTAACGTCTAGGACAGCCCCGCGCATTCCCGCGCGGGGTTTCGCATTTTGCGAGCAAGGAACTTGGCGGACATGACCGAAAAAAAGAAAAAGCCGCAACAGGTCTATACCCTTCTGGTGGAGGTCGGGCGCAAGACCGGCGACGGGCTGCCGAAAGGTGCCAGCGGTGCCGGGCTGATCTGCTTCGCCTCCGGCATTGACGAGGCCGAAGCCGTGCGCGAAACCGTAGCGATCCTCAAGCAGGCCGACATGGCACCGCTCGACGTCACAGGGTACGGCACTGCCGAGGAACGCGCTGCACAAGGCCACGAGATGGACGAGGATGAAACCGCCCTCATGGACCGCGCGCTTAAAGAAAATTCTGTGATCGTGGCCCAGGTCACACCATTCTTCGACAAGGGCAAACCCTGATCCCGAACTGCCGATACGTCAGAAATGACGCGTCACCTCTCCACTTGCTGAATAAAGAGTGCGCGGAAGCGCTCATTTGGATCACGCTGCGCCCGGTAGGAAGCACACCGCCGTGGCGCTTTGCCCCCCGCTTGCCCCGCACAGCGTGATTGGTTTAAAAACCGCAAACCCGTGCAGCCCTTCCAGATCCGCAGCGCGAGCAAGAACAGCCGTCAAGCCGCAGGAGGGCACATGACCCAGATCAATCCAGAAACCCTGACCGCAGCGCTGGTCCGCTGCGCCTCTGTCACCCCCGACGAAGGCGGTGCGCTTATCTTGTTGCAAGACCTTCTCGAAGATGCCGGCTTCATCTGCACACGCGTGGACCGTGGCGGCGTGTCGAATCTCTTCGCGCGGTGGGGCGACAAGGGGCATGCCCGCACATTCGGTTTCAACGGACACACGGATGTCGTGCCGTTGGGGGATCCGGCTGACTGGACCATGCCGCCATTCGGCGCAAAGGTGAAGGACGGGTTTCTCTATGGCCGTGGCGCGACCGACATGAAGTCCGGCGTCGCCGCCTTCGCCGCCGCTGCGGTGGATTTCGTGCGCCAAACACCCCCGGACGGGGCGATCATCCTAACCATCACAGGAGACGAGGAAGGCGACGCCGTGGACGGCACTGTCGCACTGCTGGACTGGATGGACAAGGCAGACGAAGCGATGTCCGTCTGCCTTGTCGGCGAACCCACCTGCCCCGACCATATGGGCCAGATGATGAAAATCGGCCGACGCGGCTCGCTCAATGCCCATGTCACGGTGAAGGGCGTTCAGGGCCATTCCGCCTATCCACACCGCGCGATCAATCCGCTGCATGCGCTTGTCCGGCTGATGGACCGGCTGGCCAGCCACGAGCTTGACACGGGAACGGACCATTTCGACGCCTCGACCCTCGCGGTTGTCACCATCGACACCGGCAACCCGGCCACCAACGTGATCCCGGCAGAGGCGCACGCAACGCTCAACATCCGCTTCAACGACGCGCATTCCGGTGCCAGCCTGTCGGAATGGCTGCGCGCAGAGGCCGCCAAAGCAGACGCGGAATTTGGCACAACGACCGATCTGACCATCAAGATTTCGGGCGAAAGCTTCCTCACCCCGCCCGGCCCACTGTCCGATCTAGTCGCGCGCGCCGTGGAGGCGGAAACCGGCACCGTGCCAGAGGCTTCGACGACCGGCGGCACCTCGGATGCGCGGTTCGTCAAGAACCATTGCCCGGTTGTCGAATTTGGACTGGTCGGACGGACGATGCATCAGGTTGACGAGCGTGTCGAGGTTGCTCAGATCCATCAGCTGAAACGTATCTACACCCGGATGCTGCAAGACTACTTCGCCTGATATTTTCAGAGACGGCGGGCAGACGCGCGGTGCCCCAAAGAACCGCACATTTTTCGCAATGACGCGCGTCATGCGGCGTGATACGCCGTTGAATATGAAAACACTGCCCACAAAGGCGGAGATCCTGGATTGGATCGCCGCCAACCCGACCCTCAGCGCCAAACGCGACATTGCCAAAGCCTTTGGCATCAAAGGTGCCGCGCGTATAGACCTCAAGCGCCTGCTCAAGGAGCTGGAGGCCGAAGGGCATCTTGAAAAGCGCAAGAAAACCTATCGCGACCCGGACCGCCTGCCGCCGGTCAGCGTCTTGCAGGTCAAGGCACCGACCGCCGATGGTGATCTTTTCGCGCGGCCCTTGGAATGGCATGGCGAAGGGGTGGAACCCATCGTCCTGATCGTCACCCGCGCCAGTGATCCGGCCCTGGGCGAGGGTGACCGCATCCTTGGAAAGCTTCAGGTCGTGCATGAAGAGGACCACAATTACGAAGCGCGCGTGATCCGCCGGATCGGCACCAATCCGCAGCGCGTTGTCGGCATCTTCCGCAAGGGTGCCGAGGGCGGGCGCATTGTAGGTATCGACAAAGGCTCTGACAAGGAATGGAGCGTGCCTGACGACGCGGCACACGGCGCGAAAGACGGCGAGTTGGTCGAGGCGGAACAGGCAGGCCCCAAGGGCCGCATGGGCCTGCCACGCGCCCGCATTGTCGAACGGCTGGGCGACCCGTCTGCCCCCAAGGCCGTGTCGCTGATTGCCATTCACCAGCACGGCATCCCGGACAGCTTTCCCGACGAGGTCATCGCAGAGGCCGACGCGATGAAGCCCGCAGGCCTGAAGGGCCGCGAGGATCTGCGCGACCTGCCCCTGATCACCATCGATCCCGTGGATGCGCGCGACCGCGATGACGCATGCTTTGCCCAGCCTGATGATGATCCCAAGAATGACGGCGGCCATATCGTCTGGGTCGCCATTGCCGATGTGGCGCATTATGTCCGCCCCGGTTCTGCGCTTGATCACGAGGCGCGCAAACGCGGCAATTCCAGCTATTTTCCCGACCGCGTTGTGCCGATGCTGCCGGACCGGCTATCGGGGGATCTGTGCTCGCTGCACGAAGGCGTTCCGCGCGCCTGTATGGCCGTGCGGATGCGGATTGACGCGCATGGTCAGAAACTGGATCACCGCTTCGTGCGCGGGATGATGCGCTCGCCTGCCGCGCTAAGCTACCGCGAGGTGCAGGACGGGATGGATGGCACGCCAAGCGACAAGGTTGCGCCGTTGATGGACGACGTGATCCGCCCGCTATTTGACGCCTATTACGCGTTGCGCGATGCCCGCAACGCGCGCCAGCCGCTGGATCTTGACCTGCCGGAACGCAAGATCGTTCTGGACGAGAAAGGCAACGTGACCTCGGTGAACTTTTCGGAACGCTTTGACGCGCACCGCCTGATCGAGGAATTCATGGTGCTGGCCAATGTCGCCGCCGCCGAAACCCTGATCGCCAAACGCACGCCGCTGTTGTTCCGGGTGCATGAGGAACCGCCGCCCGAAAAGCTGGATGCGCTGCGCGAGACGGCACAGGCGGCCGGGCTGACGCTTGCCAAGGGGCAGGTGTTGAAAACTGCGCATCTCAACAAACTGTTGCATGACGCGGCTGGCACGGATGAGGCGGAACTGATCAACATATCCACGCTTCGGTCGATGACGCAGGCCTATTACAACGCGGAAAATTTCGGCCATTTCGGGCTGGCCCTGAAATCCTACGCGCATTTCACCTCGCCCATCCGGCGCTACGCCGACCTGATCGTGCACCGTGCGCTGATCACCGCGCATGGCTGGGGGGATGACGGTTTGTCGCCTCAGGAAATCGAGGGGCTGGAGACCACGGCGCAGCACATCTCGGATACCGAACGCCGGTCGATGATGGCCGAGCGCGACACCACGGATCGGTATCTGGCCTCTTATCTGTCCGAACGGGTCGGTGCCGAAATGGGTGGACGGATCTCGGGGATTGCGCGGTTCGGTGCCTTTGTAAAGCTGGACGAAACCGGGGCGGATGGGTTGATCCCGATGCGCAATATCGGGTCGGAATATTTCCATTTTGACGCCGAAACGGCAACGCTGATGGGCGCGGATTCAGGCATAGAGATTGGCCTTGGCCAGCGCGTGACCGTGCGTCTGACCGAAGCTGTGCCGGTAACGGGGGGCATTGCGCTGGAACTTCTGGCGCTGGACGGTCAGACCATGCCGACCGGGCGGGCCCGATCCGGCAAACGCGGCGCCCCGCCCCGTCGTAAAGCCAGCAAGGCAAAGAAAAAGGCGGCAAGCGTCAAACGCAAAAGCACTCGCCGCCGCTAAACAACCGTGAGACTGGGCATTCTCCGCAATTCTGGGGTGGAACGTCGGCCTCCTGTCAATTTCTGTCAGCATCTGGCAGCATGATCGCGATATGAGCCGAACCGACCGATTATTGCACCTGATGCAGGGGCTGCGCAGCCTCGACCCGCCGGTGACTGCCGCCCGGCTGGCGCGCGAACTGGACGTCACCGAACGCACGATCTACCGCGACATCGCCACGCTGCGCGGGTTGGGCGCTGTGATAGATGGCGCGGCGGGGTTCGGATATACCGTGACCGAGGACGCCAGCCTGCCACCGCTTGCCTTCGACGACGAAGAGCTGGAGGCGCTGGTGCTGGGCTTGCGTGAGGTCGAAGCCGTGGCCGATCCGCATCTGGCCGCAGCCGCGACGGCGGCGTTGTCCAAGCTGCGCGGTCGACTGCCAGACCGTCAGGCGCACAGGTTGCAACATGCCGTGCTGACCGCGCACCGGTTTGCGCCGCCACCGCAAGCGACGGTGGATCTGCGCAGTTTGCGAAAGGCCGCCTGGGACGAGATGGAAATCCGCATCGCCTATCGCGACAAGAACGCGTGTGCGACCACCCGCCAGGTACGCCCGCTGCAAATCGTGTTCTTTCAGGACAGCCATTGCCTGCTGGCCTGGTGCTGTCTGCGGCAGGATTTCCGCGCCTTCCGGCTGGATCGCATCACCGAACTGGAGGTTACCGGTCCCAGCTTTCGTCCTCATCGGACGTCATTGCTGCGCGCGCATCTGGCACTGTTACGCGGCGGCGATCCGGCGATGGGCGAAACCCCGCGAACCGGACGCGGGGCGCTTTCGTAAGAGACGAAAATTGGCTATGATTCCGGTGATTTTGCCCGATTGAGGTATCCAATGTTTCGTTGCTCCGCCCCCGCCCTTCTGTCGCTGATATTGATGACGTCAGGCGCGGGCGCGAACCCGGTCGACAGCTCTGTCCGGCCCGTATCCCGCCCGTCAGATCCTCTGGTGGCGCAAATCGTTCAACTGGTCGCGCCAGCATCCTCGATCCGTCCGATAATGCGACCGAAATCGCGCTCGGTTACCGCGACCGTCACACCGGTGGTGGACACGGCCTCGCAAAGCAAGCTGATGCGCTGGGTCGCGGGGTTTCGCGGCCGGGCTTTGGGGGCAGGCATCAAGCCTTCGGTCTTCGATGCGGCATTCCGCAACGTCCGCTATGACCCGGAGGCAATCCGCCGCGACCGCAACCAAGCGGAGTTTACCAAATCCATCGGCGATTACCTTGCCTCTGCTGCCTCGGACTCGCGCGTGGAAAATGGCAAGGCCGCGCTGCGCGAACATGGCCGCGCGCTGGAAGCGATAGAGGCGCGTTACGGCGTCGAAAAAGAGGTGGTTGCCGCAGTTTGGGGCATGGAAAGCGCCTATGGCACGCGGCGCGGCGAAGACCCGGTGATCAGCTCACTGGCGACACTGGCCTTTGACGGACGTCGCGGAAAATTCTTCGAGCAGCAGTTGATCGCGGCGCTGGAAATCCTGCAATCGAACGACACCACACCCGAAAGCATGACCGGCAGCTGGGCGGGCGCGATGGGGCATACCCAGTTCATCCCGACCTCCTACCTTGCTCTGGCGGTGGACTTCACGGGCGATGGCAAACGCGACATCTGGTCGGATGATCCAACCGACGCATTGGCCTCGACCGCGAACTATCTGGCCAAAAGCGGCTGGAAAAAAGGGCAACCCTGGGGGGTAGAGGTCCGCATTCCGCGCGGCTTTGACTATTCACAAGCGCGCCGCGACCTGACCAAGATGCCCAGCGAATGGGCGCGGCTTGGCGTGACGGACATGAATGGCAACGCCGTTCGAGATTTCGGGCAGGCCTCGGTAATGCTGCCTGCGGGCGCGCAGGGGGCCGCGTTCCTGATCTTTTCCAACTTCAAGGCAATCGAGCGCTATAATGCCGCCGATGCCTATGTGATCGGTGTCGGCCACCTCAGCGACCGCCTGCGCGGCGCCGCCCCGATTCAGGCGGCTTGGCCGACCGGCGACCGGACGTTGAAATATGCAGAGCGCAAGGAAATGCAGCAGCGGCTGACAGCAGCCGGGTTCAACACTGGCGGCGTGGATGGCAGAGTCGGACCGAAGACAAAGGCCGCGATGCAGGCGTACCAGAAATCCGTCGGCATGATCCCGGACGGCTATGCCTCGCTAAGCCTGCTGAACCGTTTGCGCTAGGGGCGCTGCACGTCGTCCAGCGGGCAATCGCCCGTGGTGCAGGCCAGAACACGCGCCTGCATTTCCGGTGTTGGTTCGGGATGGCTGAGGCCGCCGCACGGGTCCACATGCATCACGAGGCCTTGCTCTGTGCTTTCGACAAAACTCAGATAGCGCGTGTCGGGTTGCGGGCTGGCACACCACGGGCCGAAGCAATGTACGCGCAGGATGACATCGCGGTCAAACTCTGCCGTGAATCCGCCACTTGTCAGCGTTTTTCCGGTCAGATGCGCGGCAATGTCCGTCTCTGGCGGGGTCGCGCTTTGGTTGTCATAGTCCACAACCGGCAGGCCCGACGGATCAAAGCTTAGCATTCCCGTCACAACAAAATAGGTCTCGTCCGCAGAGGCCGCCTGTGCGTAGTCACGCGCAACGTCGGGGCGCATGCAGGACAGCGCATTTGCCTGACCTGCCACAAGCATCAACAGGGCTGCGATACTGGTTCGGGTCATAGATGATCCTCGAAATCGGCCAGCACGCGGGCATAGACCTCGCGCTTGAAGGGAACGATGTTTTCGACCAGTTCCGATACAGGCAGCCAGCGCCACTCGGAAAACTCCGGATGGTCGGTGGCGATGTTCACCTGATCGTCCCTGCCGTGAAAGCGCAGCAGGAACCATTTCTGCTTCTGTCCGCGAAACCGGCCCTTCCAGATGCGCGGGACAAGATCATGCGGCAGATCATAGGGCAGCCAGTTTTTGGATTCCGCCTCGACCGTCACCAGATCGGCGGGCACGCCCGTCTCTTCCCATAACTCGCGCAGGGCGGCGTCGCGTGGGGTTTCGTCCTTGTCCACGCCGCCTTGCGGCATCTGCCAGGCGGGAGCGTCGTTATCAATGCGTTGCCCGACAAAGACGTGACCCTCCGCGTTAACCAGCATGAGGCCGACGCAGGGACGATAGGGCAGTTCAGCAATATCTTCGGGGGTCATGTCCCGCCTCTCCGTCTGGCAAGGCCCGGCAAAGATGTGCTTCACCGGGCCTGTCCGGGGGTTCCGGCCGGCGCGGAAAACCCGCGCCGACCCTGGATCAGTCCTTGGGGCCGAGGGCTGACAGGCCTTTGAGGATGTCGATGGCATATGCCAGCTGGTAGTCATCCTCGCGACGCTTGGCCGCCGCTTCTGCCTTGGCGCGGTCTTCCTCGATCTGGCGGATCTCATCCTCTGTCAGGCTGTCATTATCCAAGCTCCCGCGCAGGTCCGCCTCGGAGCGGAGCAACTGGTTCGCGCCCTCTTCTTCTTCGGTCTCTTCATTCGGCGTGCGGCGAGGTTGTTCAACGACGATGTCCGGGGACACGCCCAGTGCCTGAATTGACCGGCCCGACGGCGTGTAATAGCGCGCCGTGGTCAGACGCATCGCGCCGTCGCCGCGCAGCGGCATGACCGTCTGAACAGAGCCTTTGCCAAAGCTCTTGGTGCCAACGACGATGGCGCGGCGGTGATCCTGAAGCGCGCCGGCAACGATCTCGGAGGCCGAGGCAGACCCGCCATTGATCAGCACGACCAGCGGCTTGCCTTGCGAAAGGTCGCCCTCGACATAGCTTTCGGCGTTGTAGCGGTCGCCATCCACCAGATCACGGCCACGAGTCGAAACGATCTCGCCCTGTTCAAGAAACGCGTCCGACACCTTGATCGCCTGGGTCAGCAACCCGCCGGGGTTGTTGCGCAAGTCAAGAACGATGCCGTTCACCTTGTCCATGCCGCCTGCCGCCTCAACCTGTTCAGCCAGCCCTTCTTGCAGATTGGGGAAGGTCTGGTCGTTGAACGTGGTCACGCGCAGCACAACGGTATCGCCTTCAAGACGCGTGCGCACAGCCGTCAGCTTGATCGTGTCGCGGATGATCGAGACATCGAAGGGTTCCGGGCTGCCTTCGCGCACCACGGTGACGATAATCTCGGACCCGACGGGTCCGCGCATCAGGTCCACGGCCTGATCCAGCGTCAGGCCAAGCACCGACTCGCCGTCGACATGGGTGATGAAGTCGCCCGATTCCATACCGGCCTCGTCAGCGGGAGTGCCATCGATCGGCGAGACCACCTTGACGAAGCCCTCTTCCTGCGTGACCTCGATCCCGAGTCCGCCAAATTCGCCACGGGTCTGCACCCGCATGGCGTCAGCGTCATCAGGCGACAGATAGCTGGAATGCGGATCAAGCGAGGTCAGCATGCCGTTGATCGCGGCTTCGATCAGGTCGCCCTCATCGACTTCCTCGACATATTGCGCGCGGATCCTCTCGAAGATGTCGCCAAAAAGATCGAGCTGTTCATAGACATTGCCCGATTTGCTCTGCTCTTGCGCCAGCAGCGGCCCAACGAACTGCGTCGTCGCGACTATGCCTGCCAGAGTGCCGCCCAGTGCAGCCATCACAAACTTCTTCATGCGTCATCCCTTGTCGGTTGAGAACCACGTCAGGGGGTCGACGGGATCGTCTCCCTCTCTGACTTCCATATAGAGCGTTTCTGTCCATTGGGCGCCACCCCCCTCACCTGACTGTGACAGCCCCTCATCTGCCGCCGGCATCTCTCCCCCCATCAGGCCGACGGGACTGCCGGCGGGCAGGACCTGCCCGATGCGGCCGTAAACCTGATCCAGCCCTGCCAGAACGAACAGCAAATCGGCCTGCGGTTCAAGGATTGTGACCAACCCGTAATCCAGAAGCGGTCCGACATAGCGGATCGTTGCCGCCGTCGGCGTGGTGACAAGCGCGCGGGACCGGGTGCCCACGACGATGCCGGGGCGTTCGACGCCCGCCGCATCCTTTTCGCCCGCTCCGCGCAGGATCTTGCCCGGCACAGGCAGTTCCAGATAGCCCTTGCGATCCGAAATCGCCGGCAGGCTGCCCGGCTCTTCGTCCTGTGTAATCTCGCCCAGACCTGCGGCGAAGTCGTTCAGCGTATCGGTTCCGGCAATCAGGATCGCGGTGCGCACCGGATCTTCGGTGAAGCGTCGCGGCAGGTCCGTGCGGCTGTCGATGGCCTGGCTCAGTTCGGTCCGCGCCAGCTGCACGCCTTGCAGCCCTTCGGTCAGGCGTTGCTCTGCCTCTTGTTGCAATTGCCGCAGGTCGGACACTTCTTTCAGATCTTCCTTCAGCGCGGTTGCACGCGTGGCAAGCGCCGGGGTGACATCGGCCAAGAGCATCCCCGCCCGCGCGGTTCCGGTCGGGCCGGACGGATGCAGGGCAAGCACCGGCGTTTCGGAATTGCCGATGGTCATCAGCGCGCCCAGAAGATCGGAAATCTCGGCCTCTCGTTCCGCCAGATCGGCGCGCAGGTCCATTTCGCGCAGCGACACCCGTCGCAATCCCTCGCGCATGGCCGAAAGCCCGTCCTCATAGGCGCGCACCGTGGTGGTCAGTGCCTTCACGCGGTCGCGCGCGCTGTCGGCATCGTCCAACTGCTCTGACGCCTGTTCCAGCGCTTTTGCCGCCGCGCGTGCTGCGACGGCGGGGTCGTCCTGCGCCAGCGCCGGTGCTGCCAGAAAGATCAGGAACAGTGCAACGTATTTCATCGCCGGATCAGGCTTTCCCCGGTCATTTCAGCGGGCTTGTCCAGCCCCATCAATTCCAGCAGCGTCGGGGCGAGATCCGCCAACCGACCGTTGCGAAGTGTCGCGCCTTCGGGGCCGCCAACCAGCAGCACAGGCACGGGATTGGTGGTGTGCGCCGTATGCGGCCCACCGGTGTCCGGGTCCACCATGGTTTCGCAATTGCCATGGTCGGCAGTGACGATCATCGCGCCGCCTGCTTCTTTCAACGCTTCGACGACGCGGCCAAGACCTTCGTCCACGGCGGCACAGGCTTTCATAGCCGCTTGCAGATCGCCCGTATGTCCGACCATGTCGGGATTGGCATAGTTGGTCACGATCAGGTCGTAGCCTTGCTTGATGGCCTCGACAAACTTGTCCGTCACCTCGACCGAGGACATTTCGGGCTGCAAGTCATAGGTCGCCACCTTGGGCGAGGACGGCATGAACCGGTCCTCGTTTTCCTCGGGCTTTTCGCGACCGCCATTCAGGAAGAACGTCACATGCGGATATTTTTCGGTCTCTGCGAGGCGGAACTGGGTCTTGCCGTGATGTGACACCCATTCGCCCAGCGTGTTGACGATCACCCGCTTCGGGTAGGCCGTCTGCATATAGGTCTTATGTGCGTCGGAATATTCCACCATGCCCAACATCCGGGCAAAGGTGGGCTTTGCGCGGCGCTCGAACCCGTCGAAGTCGGGCGCACCGATGGAGGCCAGAATTTCGCGCGCACGGTCGGCGCGGAAGTTGAGGCAAAAGAACCCGTCGCCTTCGGACATGCCGGCATAATCGCCGATCACGGTCGCGGGTATGAATTCGTCGTTCTTGCCCTGCGCGTAGGATTGCACCACGGCCTCGACAGGATCGGCCGCCGTGGCCGTGCCTTTGCCCTCGATCATCGCCGCATAGGCGGTCTCCACCCGGTCCCAGCGGTTGTCGCGATCCATCGCATAATACCGTCCGATGACGGTGGCGATTGTCACAGGCGCGCCCGAGCGTCCTGCCGCCCAACCCACCAGTTCCTGGACAAAGCCTTTTGCCGAATCCGGGGCCACGTCGCGCCCATCGGTGATGGCGTGCAGATAAACCGGCACGCCCGCATCCGCGATCATCGCCATGGCGGCCTTGATATGGCTGATATGGCCATGCACACCGCCATCCGACACGACCCCCATCAGATGCGCCGCGCCGCCGGTATCTTTCAGCTTTGCGATAAAGGCGTTGATCGCTTCATTGCTGAAAAACGACCCATCCTCGATGGCAAGGTCGATCTGGCCCAGATCCATCGCCACAACACGCCCCGCGCCGATATTGGTGTGGCCAACTTCGGAATTGCCCATCTGACCGGTCGGCAGGCCGACATCCGGTCCATGCGTGACAAGCTGTGCATGCGGGCAGGTCTGCGCAAGATGGTCCATTGTCGGGGTGTCGGCCAAGGCAGGCGCATTCGCCTCTTGCCGGTCGGACAGGCCCCAGCCGTCGAGAATACACAGAACAACGGGTTTGGGATGTCTCATCAAGGGCGTCTCCGTGTTTCTTCTATCGGCTGTCTACCCCAACGCTCGAATGAAGCGAAGCGGGTTTTGAGGTAAATCCGCCGGGTCAATGCGCCGTTTTCCACCCACAGGGCGTTACATCCCCTTCAAACTTGCGCGCAAGGCGACTAGGCATAGGCAAGTCATTCTTACCGGATCAGGACACCCGCCCATGAAGATGCTGGATACTTTCATCAAACCGATGCATCCGGAGGGACGCAAATTCGTTGCGATCTTCGCCGCGATCACCCTGGTGCTGTTCTTCGTCTGGGAGGTTCTGGGCTGGATCGGCGTTGGTGCCACGGTGTGGTGCTACTACTTCTTCCGCGACCCCGAACGCGTCACGCCGAAACGCAAAGGCGTTCTGGTCAGCCCGGCAGATGGCGTCATCTCGTTGATCGAACCCGCCATCCCGCCAAAAGAGCTGGGGATGGGCGAGCGCGCCCTGACCCGCGTCAGCGTTTTCATGAACGTGTTCAACTGCCATGTGAACCGAGCCCCCATCGCCGGCACCGTGTCACAGGTGGCGTATCGTCCGGGCAAGTTTCTGAACGCGTCGCTTGACAAGGCCAGCGTTGACAACGAACGCAACAGCCTGCGGATCGACATGGCAGACGGGCGGTCCATCGCCGTGGTGCAGATCGCCGGGCTGGTTGCTCGCCGCATCGTTTGCTGGACAGATCCCGGCACGACCCTAGCCACGGGCGAACGGTTTGGCCTGATCCGCTTTGGCTCGCGGCTGGATGTGTACCTGCCCGATGGTGTGGCACCTCTCGTCAGCATAGGTCAGACGATGGTGGCCGGAGAGACCGTCATCGCTGACCTGTCCGATGCTCCCGCACGGGTTGACTGAGCAATGTCGTCACAGACAGAGCCACCCCGCAAGGATTTCGCGCTGATCCACCTGCTGCCCAACATGTTGACCATCGGGTCGATCTGCGCGGGCCTGACCGCCATCCGGGCCGGCACCCAGGGCGATTTTCTGACAGCAGTCCTGCTGATCTTTGCCGCCTGCGTTCTTGACGGGCTGGATGGGCGTCTGGCCCGCGCGCTGAAAGTCGACAGCAAGATGGGGGCCGAACTGGATTCGCTGGCCGATTTCCTGAATTTCGGCGTCGCCCCGCCATTGCTACTGTATTTCTGGGCATTGCAGGACACGCGCAGCGCGGGCTGGCTTTCCGTCCTGATCTACACCGTCTGCTGCGTCGTCCGCCTTGCCCGGTTCAATGTCAGCACGAAAGCCACGGAACCCACGATCAGCCGGGCCTATTTTGTCGGTGTTCCCTCACCGGCAGGCGCGATGCTGGTAATGCTGCCGATGTACCTGTCCTTTGCATTCACCGACCGGTCGCTGGTGCCGGATGCGCTGATCTGCATCTACATGGTGGGGGTCGGCCTTCTGATGATCAGCCGCATCCCGACATGGTCTTTCAAAAGCACGCGGGTGTCGCGGGAAAACGTAAAATATTTCCTTGTCGCGGTGGCTTTTGTGGGGGCGGCAGTGCTGACTTATGCATGGATCGCCTTGATCGCGCTGTGTCTGGGTTATATCGCAACGGTAGCCTGGGCACTTCTGGTGCATCGTCGGAAACGCATTCGCAAAGGGTAGACTTGATGGATATCAAGGCAGTCGAAAGTTCTTATGCCCGCTGGGCACCGATCTACGACAACACTTTTGGCGCGATCACCAAAGCCGGACGACGACGCGCCGTGACCTATATCAGCGCGCAGGGCGGCAAGGTTCTGGAGGTCGGCGTCGGCACCGGACTGTCACTGGAACATTACAGCGATCAAACACGCGTCACCGGCATCGACTTTTCCAAGGAGATGCTGCGCAAGGCCCGCGCCAAGGTGGCGCTGATGCGGTTGCGCCACGTCGAGTCCTTGCGCCAGATGGATGCGCGCGCCCTCGACTTTCCGGACAACTCTTTTGACATCGTGGCGGCAATGCATGTGCTGTCGGTGGTGCCGGAGCCTGAAAAGGTCATGGCCGAGATCGCCCGCGTCTGTCGGCCCGGTGGCAAGGTCGTCATCACCAATCATTTCGCGCGCAGCAAGGGCGTTCTGGGGGCGGTTGCCAACCTCGCCTCGCCTTTTGCCAACCTGCTGGGCTGGCATTCGGATTTTGAAATCGAGACGGTACTGCAAGAACCCGATTTGCAGATTGAGGAACAACGCGCATTGCCACCCTTGGGCGTGATGACGTTTCTGGTACTGAAAAAAGCGACCTGACCCAGCCTGTTTGAGGCCGCGCCGACCGCTCAGGGCTGTTTTGGCGCGGTTATAAAATGCAGTCAGGCCATTGGATGGAAATTTCCAGACCTGCCCAAGCGTTCCGGATTGCTGCAAACCGACAAGGCGGAACGGCATCTTGCGACGCAAGGCTATGATGACCAAAAGGCTGGATCAAACGATGTCAGCTTTTCGCTTGCAGTTGCAGCGCCTTGGCGCGGTCCGGCGAAATGCCCAGGACTTCTTCGATCTGGTGCAGCAACACATCCTCTTCTTCGTGCCTGATGCCGTCGGCGTAGACCACGGCCCAAAGTGCGGCTAGTGTTGCCTCGCGCTCTTCACTGCTGATTGCGTCGCGCAGGATCGCCGTCATTTCGGCGGTGTCGGGCATACCGCTTTCCAGTTTTTCACAAGCGGCACGCAGTTTCGCGGCCTCAACCGCATTGATGTCGTGGCGTTTGGCAAGGACGCGATCAATCAGACTGATTTCTTCAAACAGGTACGCTTTGTCGGCTTTTGCCGCGCGCACCATCAAGGCACCCATTGCGTGGCGTGCGTCGGCCTCTGGCAGCGGGGTCTGATACCCAGTGGGGTTTTGCAGGAAGGCGAGCAGGCTTTCGAACATATCAATTCCTAAAATTGTGACACCACCAGACCAGTGGCAAGGTATGCGGGACAACAGAAGCAGTCGTCGTTGCTTTCATGCTGCGACGCGCGGACACCCGACATGATCGTCGGAGGTCTGCCAGATGCGTTTCGCGCGCAATTCCGATCTGTCCCGTGTCATAGAAAACGCCCCGCAAGTGACTTGCGGAGCGCTTGGAAGAGTGCAGCCTGAGCGGCAGATTTGGATCAGGCCGCGTTCGGCAGGATCACGATTTCCACCCGGCGGTTCTGCTGGCGGCCCTGAGGTGTCAGGTTCGACGCGATCGGCTGATCCTCGCCGCGGCCGAAGGACTGAATGCGACCGGAAGAGACACCATTGGAAATCAGGATACCCGAGACCGCCTGCGCACGGCGCGACGACAGGCCCTGATTGTAAGAGGCTTCGCCCGTGTTGTCCGTGTGGCCGATGACCTGAATGGTGGTGTTCGGGTAGGATTGCAGGTTGCTGGCCAGCGCGCGCAGATCGCCTTGCAGGTCAGGGCGGACTGCGGTGCTATCGGTGGCGAACAGAATATCCTGCGGCAACGTCACGATCAGACGGTCGCCGGTGTTCACGATATCGACATTGTTGCCCATCGACTGGCGCAGCGCGGCTTCCTGCTTGTCCAGATTGTTGCCGATCAGACCACCGACTGCGGCACCGGCGGCGGCACCTGCCAATGTGTTCTTGACGCGGTCGTCATTGTTGCCGCCGATAACGCGACCTGCAACGGCACCGCCAAGCGCGCCGATCAATGCGCCTTGCTTTGCCTGGCGGTTGGGATCGTTCTGATAATCAGCCGTGGTGCAGGCGGTCAGGGCCATAAGGCCGGCGGTCGCCAGAATGGTGGGGCGGAAAGTTAAGCTCATGTCTTATTGCCTCGTCTGAATTGCGCGCGTGTCTGCACGTCCGTTTTGCGTTGAGCACTATAGGGAATGTTCTATCGCTGCCCAACCATACAACAAGAGGAAATCGGCGATGTTCCGCGCATCGTGAACAAATCGCGCGCTCAGGCGTCCGCGCGGGCACCTTCATAGGCGAGAATTGCGCGCTTTACGGGAAGGCCCCAGTGATAGCCCCCCAACGCGCCGGATTTGCGCAACGCACGATGACAGGGAATAAGCAGGCTGATCGGGTTGCGCCCCACCGCCGTGCCCACCGCCCGGACGGCCTTGGGGTGGCCCACGGCCTGCGCGATTTCGGAATAGGTGGTGACGTGACCCGAGGGGATTCGCAACAGCGCCTCCCACACCTTGAGCTGAAACGGCGCACCTATCAGGTAAAGCGGCGTCGGCTCTGCTGTCGCATCACCTGCACCGAAGGCTGACTGCGCCCACGGGCGCAGACGCTCCGTATCCTCGATGAAGGAAGCCCCCGGCCAACGTGCGGTCAGATCGGCCATTGCCGCCGTCTCGCCGGATTCGGCGGCGAAGGCGATACCACAGATGCCCTTGTCGGTGCCCATGACCAAGGCCGGACCAAAGGGGCTTTCATACCAGCCCCAATAGATCACCAGCCCGGCACCGCCGCGCGCAAATTCACCCGGACTCATCGCCTCCCACCGCAAAAAGAGGTCATGCAAACGTCCGCCGCCTGACAGCCCGGTGGAATGCGCGGCCTCCAGCGTGGTGAACCGCTCGCGCAGCAGGGTCTTCGCGTGGCCCAGCGTCAGATATTGCTGGTAACGCTTGGGCGACACCCCGACCCATCGCGAAAACAGGCGCTGGAAATGCGCGGGGCTCATATCCATCGCGGCGGCGAGATCTTCCAGCGACAACGGGTCTTTGGCGGCGTCGATCAGGTCAATCGCCCGGCGCATGACCTGGAAATGATAGCCCCCTTCCGCAAGATCCTCTGGCATGTCGCGTCCTTTCGTTTTGACCATCTTACCGCGCGGGCGCATCGTCCCGCGACCCGAATATTGCGCAACCTGACAAAGCGGTGCATACGGCCTGCCATGGCAAAGCAGCTAGATTATCATACGATCCGCGAGATCTTTGAACGTTTCCGGACGGCGGAACCCGAACCAAAGGGCGAGTTGGATCATGTCAACGCCTATACGCTGGTCGTGGCGGTGGCCCTGTCTGCACAAGCGACGGATGCCGGCGTCAACAAGGCGACGGCCAAACTGTTCCAGATCGCCGACACGCCGGAAAAGATGCTGGCGCTTGGCGAAGAGGCGGTGACCGAGCATATCAAGACCATCGGCCTGTATCGCAACAAGGCCCGGAATGTCATCAAGCTAAGCCGTATTCTGGTCGAGGATTACGACGGTCAGGTACCCTGTTCGCGTGCGGCGCTGGAATCGCTGCCCGGTGTGGGCCGCAAGACTGCCAATGTGGTGCTGAATATGTGGTGGCACTATCCGGCGCAGGCGGTGGACACGCATATCTTCCGGCTGGGCAACCGTTCGGGCATCTGCCCGGGCAAGGATGTCGTCGCGGTCGAGCGCGCCATAGAAGACAATATTCCCGTGGATTTCCAGCAGCACGCGCATCACTGGATGATCCTGCACGGACGCTATACCTGCGTCGCGCGCAAACCGAAATGCAATGCCTGCCTGATCCGTGATCTGTGCGAATTCGAGGACAAGACCCCATGAAGAAATATCAGGTTGTCGGGATCGGCAATGCCGTCGTCGATGTCATCACCCAATGCGATGACAGCTTTCTGGAACAGATGGGCATCGGCAAGGGCATCATGCAACTGATCGAGACTGAGCGCGCGCAACTGCTGTATGCATCGATGAAGGACCGGGTGCAGGCACCCGGCGGATCGGTGGCCAATACGCTGGCGGGTCTGGGCAGTCTGGGCCTACGCACCGGTTTCATCGGTCGTGTGCATGACGACGCACTGGGGCGGTTCTATGCGCAGGCTATGACCGATGATGGCACGGATTTCGTGAATGCCCCTGTTCCGGGCGGCGAATTGCCAACCTCGCGCAGCATGATTTTTGTCACGCCCGATGGCGAGCGGTCGATGAACACCTATCTGGGCATCTCGGCAGAGCTTGGCCCGGATGACGTGCCCGAAGACGTTGCCTCGGATGCGGAAATCGTCTTCCTCGAAGGGTATCTCTTTGACAAGGACAAGGGCAAAGAGGCGTTCATCCGTCTTGCCCGGACCTGCCGTGCGGCGGGGGGCAAGGCCGGCATCTCGATCTCTGACCCGTTCTGCGTTGAACGCCACCGCGACGACTTCCTAAATCTGATCGAGAACGAGATGGATTTCGTCATTGGCAACGAGGCTGAAATCCGCTCGCTGTTTCAGAACAACGATCTGGATGCCGATCTGGCGCGCGTTTCGGCGATCTGCCCGCTTGTGGTCTGCACACGGTCCGGAGACGGCGTGACGATCATCCGCGACGGCGCGCGCACCGATGTTCCCGTCGACAGGGTCGTCCCCGTGGATGCAACCGGCGCGGGCGATCAGTTTGCCGCCGGGTTCCTTTACGGACTGGCCACGGGCGCTGACATGGCCACCGCCGGGCGCATGGGCTGTGTCGCTGCGGGCGAAGTGATCAGCCATATGGGCGCACGACCAGAGGCAAACCTGTTGCAATTGTTCCGTCGCAGCAACCTGACCTGAGCCTATTCAGCCCCGGTCTGCACCGGGTTTCACGTCAAATCTGCGCGAGGGCTTTGCGCGACTCAACCTTTGAGTGTATACTGGCGGCATTTAAAGACGCTGTCCCGCGCGGGACAGCATGTATTTATCGCTGTTATTTTTTCATCAAAGGACTTGTCTCATGGCCCAGTATATTCTTCTACGCGACGAAAATGCCTCTGCCCTTTCTCATTTGCGCGGTGGCACCTTCAGTGGACCGACCGCCGGTATCTCCGGCACCGAAGGGATGTTTCGCGCGCCTCCTTCGCCCGTGATCGAAACCGTCGATCTGTCAGCGGGCGACATGCGCGATGCCGCGCGCGATCCTTCGATCCTGAGCATGGCCCGGTCCATGCCGACGCGGTTGATCGAACCGGAACCAATGGAAAATGTCAGCGATGCAGATGCAGTGCCTGCCTGGGGGATCACCAGCGTCGGCGCGGACACCTCGCCCTTTGACGGCAGCGGGGTGCGCGTGGCGGTACTGGATACCGGGATTGACGCTGCCCATCCGGCATTTGCAGGCGTCACCCTGACTCAAAAGGACTTTTCAGGCTCTGGCGATCAGGATGCCAACGGCCACGGCACACATTGCGCGGGCACGATCTTTGGCCGCGACGTAGACGGCACCCGGATCGGAGTGGCACCCGGCGTCACCGATGCGTTGATCGGCAAGGTGCTGGACGATAACGGAAGCGGATCGTCCGAGATGCTGTTCAACGCGATGCGCTGGGTGTCGGGACAGGAAAAACCCGCGCGGGTGATTTCCATGTCGCTGGGTTTCGATTTCCCCGGCTTCGCCGAGCGGCTGGTTCAGCAAAACAATCTTCCGGTCCTGCTGGCCACCTCTGTCGCGCTTGAAGGCTACCGGATGAATCTGCGAATGTTCGACGCGCTGATGTCGATGATCCGTCGGCAGGCCGATTTCAACGGCGGCACGGTCGTTGTAGCTGCCGCCGGGAATGAAAGCCGCCGCCAGATCTCGCCCGATTTCGAAGTGTCGGTCAGTGTTCCTGCCGCCGCAGAAGGCGTGGTTTCGGTGGGCGCCTTGGGACAAAGCGGCAGCGGACTGACCGTGGCACCGTTTTCCAACACAAACCCGGTGGTCAGCGCGCCGGGGGTCGGCATCGTTTCGGCCCGATCAGGCGGAGGTTTGCGGTCCCTCAACGGCACATCCATGGCAACGCCGCATGTTGCGGGGATCACCGCGCTTTGGTGGCAGGCATTGGCGCAGTCAGGCGTGCCGCTGACCGCCCGTGCAGTGGACTCGCGACTGCTGGCCACGGCCGTGACGTCCGGCTTTGCGCCGGGGACGGATTTGATGGACCGGGGACAAGGCCTAGTTCAGGCACCGTCGGCAGCGATGAATTAAAATTAGGGCCGCGAAGCGCCTTATGTGGCTTCGCGGCTCTAATCGCCCAGCTTGGCGTGCACTTCGTCCAGATCAATCTCGCCCGTTGGCAGCTTGTTGGCGGGATTGTCAAAGTCGTATTTGAACAGCTGGAAATCGCGCTTGTAGATTTCATAGACCAGATGCATCGACAGGTCGTCGAAATAGTCTTCGACCGGATGCGCGCGCTTGGGGCCATGGCCTTCGGATTCGTTGAACCTTGGGATCGCGGCCAGATCCACGGCGTGGGGCAATTCGACCGCATCCAGCACCGCCTGCATGCCTTCGTCGAATTTTTCGGTCCAGAAAATCCGGTCGTAACGCCCGCCATTGACGATGAACGTGCTGATATGTCCGGACATGGCAGACCAGTGGATGTCAGGCTCCATCGGTTTTCGCCAGCGGATGGAATCGCGGGCAAACAGCAAAAAACGGCGGAAACTCTGAATCTGGTCGAAGTCCTCCTTGCCGTCATCACCACCGACCTCGATCCCGTATTTCTGGGTCAGCATCGGCACGAAGTTGCCGCGATAGCGGCGGCCATTGCGCTGAATCCCGCAAATCTTGTCAAAGAATGACGACAGGATGCGCGTATAAGGATTGCGCACACAGGTGAACGCAAAAGAGGCGTGCGCCCGGATATTGGCCTCGATCAGATCCTGACTGTCCTCGCGCGCCCATTTGTGCAGGCCATGGGTGGCGTCGTGAATGTCACCGTCGAAAAACGCCCCGTGATCCGAGTAATACAGGATCTGACCGATGGTCGAGCAGGCGCATTTCGGGACCACCCGATACACCATGCTTTCGCTCTCGGTCATCCATACCCCTGGAAAACCCATACCAACCATCCCCCCACCGTGCGCCGCCCTTGTGTTCAGACGCTTCTTTGCGACAAAAAAGCAAAGAAATCCGGTTTATTCAACGTCCGTTCACCTCTAGTAACATAAACAATGGCCAAAGATGGGTAAGATGGTTCTCTGAATGGCAAGAATTGCCTTCATATTGTTGTGTCACAAGGATCCTGACGCCATCATCCGGCAGGCACAAAGCCTGACCGCCGTGGGCGACTACATGGCGATCCATTTCGACGCACGCGCCACGCTGGAAGCGTATAGGCAGATCCGAGCGGCGCTGGATGACAATCCGAATGTCACATTCGCCAGGAAACGCGTGAAATGCGGCTGGGGGGAGTGGTCTTTGGTCCGCGCATCACTGAACGCCGTCAGCGCCGCGGTCGAGGCTTTCCCGCGCGCCACCCATTTCTACATGCTGTCGGGCGATTGCATGGCCATCAAGTCAGCGGAATACGCGCATGAATTCCTGGACCGTCACGACGTCGATTACATCGAAAGCTATGACTATTTTCAGTCCGACTGGATCAAGACCGGCTGGAAAGAAGAACGCCTGATCTACCGCCACTGGTTCAACGAGCGCACGCAGAAGCGATGGTTCTACACCATGTTCGAGCTACAGCAACGTCTGGGGCTGAAGCGCAAGATCCCGCATGACATCGACGTTATGATCGGCAGCCAATGGTGGTGCCTGCGCCGCCGGACGGTGGAAATGATCCTCGGCTTCATCTCCGAACGACGTGACGTGACGCGGTTCTTTTCGACCACCTGGATCCCGGACGAAACCTTCTTTCAGACGCTCGTGCGCCATCTGGTGCCGGAAACCGAGATCAACAACCGGTCGCTGACATTTTTGATGTTCTCGGATTATGGCATGCCGGTGACGTTCTACAACGATCACTATGATCTGCTGCTGGGGCAGGATTTTCTTTTTGCTCGAAAGATCAGCGCCGAAGCGACAGAGCTGAAACGCCGGCTTGGCGCGCTTTATGCGTCTGAAGGAACAGAATTCGCGATTTCCAACGAAGGCCAGTCGCTTTTCAGATTTCTGACGGGCCGCGGGCGGATCGGGCGACGTTTTGCCCCCCGCTTTTGGGAAAAGGAAGCAAGCTTTGGGCGCGAATGGGAACTTCTGATCGTCGTGTGCAAGAAATGGCATGTCGCCAAACGTCTGCTGGAGCGCATCCGCCAAACCACGAACATTCCCGTGATCGAATACCTGTTCAACGAAGAGGGTGCCTGGCTGCCGGATCTTGGCAATATTCAGACGTCGCTTGGCAAGCGGCACCGTCACCGGCGGTCGCTCATGCGGATGCTGTTCGATTATTTCGATACGGACCGCCTGATCGTCTGCATTGATCCGGCCAATATCGACCTTCTCGAAGACTTCTGCCGCGATCGGGCCCTGACCCGCTTGCTGGATGTCGAATGCCAGTTCACGGACGACTACCTGATCGGCCACGCGGCCCGCGTCGGGTTGGCCGGCGATCACACGCCAACAGAGACGCTAAACGCCATACTGCCCGCCATCCGCCTGGATATTGAACATGAATCCGATCGCATCCGCGACGCGGGCTTCGCCAATCTTGGCCGCATACGGGAAACAGATGCATCCGAAGAAACCGCCCGCGTGCTGGCCGAATTTCTGTCTCTACCGCAGGACAAGGCGATGGAGATTGCACAGACCGAACACTTGTTTGCCGATTGAACCAACGACCAAGGACACCCCATGCCCTACACCTATGACGACCAGAATATCTTTGCGAAAATCCTGCGCGGCGAGATTCCCAACACAACCGTGCTGGAAACCGAGCATACGCTGGCGTTTCGGGACCTTTATCCGCAGGCACCGGTGCATGTACTGGTGATTCCGAAGGGCGCGTATGTCTGCTACGATCATTTCGCGCGCGATGCCTCGGATGCCGAGATTGTCGATTTCAACCGCACGATCGGACGTATTGTCGAAATGGAAAGCCTGCAAGAAGGCGGATATCGCACGATCTCCAACGCCGGGCAGGCCGGGGTTCAGGAAGTGCCGCACCTGCATGTCCACATTCTCGGCGGACGACCGCTGGGCCGGATGCTGGCACCCGCCGACGGCACCTGAACGGCACCTTGTGCGCGCCGTCCTGTGCCCCCATATGGACCAAACGCATGACGGGCGACACGGAAACGACGGAGCAGCAGACTTATGACCATACGCGTGCGCGTTGGGACATTAATTGATCGCAGATCGGTGCAGAATTTCATCCTTGGGGTGATCCTGTTCAACGCGGTCATTCTGGGGCTTGAGACGTCGGCCCCGCTCATGGCCCGCTTTGGCGATCTGATTCACGCGCTGGATCAGATCTGCCTGTCGATTTTCGTGATCGAGATCGGGATGAAGCTGTTTGCCCGCGGTCCTGCGTTTTTCCGCAACGGCTGGAATGTCTTCGATTTTGTGATTGTCGGCATCTCCTTGATCCCGGCCGCGCAAGGCCTGTCCGTATTGCGGGCGCTGCGGATCCTGCGGCTGTTGCGCGTCCTGTCGGTCACACCGTCGCTGCGCCGCGTGGTAGAAGGGTTGATGAGCGCCCTGCCCGGCATGGGATCTGTCTTTCTGCTGACGGGTCTGATCTTCTATATCGGCGCGGTCATGGCGACCAAGCTGTTCGGGGCGATCTTCCCCGAATGGTTCGGCACGCTGGCAAAATCGGCCTATTCGCTTTTCCAGATCATGACGCTGGAATCCTGGTCAATGGGCATCGTGCGCCCGGTGATGGAGGTTTACCCCTACGCCTGGGCCTTCTTCGTGCCGTTCATTCTGGTGACGACCTTCACCGTGGTGAACCTTGTCGTGGGCCTGATCGTGAACTCGATGCAGGACGCCCATCATGCCGAAAACGACGAGCGGACCGACAGTTACCGCGATGAGGTGCTGACCCGACTGCTCGAGATCGAGACGCTGCTGAAGGACTCGCGCGAGCGCCGTTAACGGCTGCGCGTCAGTTCCAGAAAGACATCCTCCAGATCCGCCTGTTCGGTGCGCACATCCCGAATGCGGATGCCTGCATCCCGCACGGCCTGCAACACGTCATCGGCCGCGATCTGCCCGGACCTGTAGTTCAGCGCCAGCGCCCCATCCTCACGGCGCACCACCTCGACGCCCGGTGCCTGCGGCAGTTGGGCTGCATCACCGTCGGGCTGGATGATCATCGTGCGCGCGTCCAGATGGTTCAGCAGATTGTCGGTGCTGTCACGGGCCACGACCTCGCCCTTGTTGATGATGGCGATCTCGTCACACATCTCTTCGGCTTCTTCGAGGTAATGCGTGGTCAGGATAATCGTCATTCCGCGCTCGCGGTTCAGGCGGCGGACATTGTTCCACAACATCTGGCGCAACTCGATATCGACGCCCGCGGTGGGCTCGTCCAGCACCAGCACTTGCGGATCATGCACCAGCGCCTTGCCCAGCAACAACCTGCGCCGCATCCCGCCAGACAGGGTGCGGGCATAGGCCTCGGCCTTGTCCTCCAGCCCGATCATTTTCAGGATCTCGTCAGAGCGCCGCTGCGATTTCGGCACGCCGTACAGCCCGGCCTGCACCTCCAGCGCACCACGGGGAGTGAAGAACGGATCAAGGTTCAGCTCTTGCGGCATCACACCGATGGCCGCCCGCGACTGGCGCGGATTGCGGTCCTGATCAAAGCCCCAGATCGTCACCTTGCCCGCCGTTTTGACCACCAGACCGGCCATGATGTTGATCAGCGTCGATTTGCCTGCACCGTTCGGCCCCAGCAATCCGAACACCGATCCGGCGGGTATGGTCAGGTCAACGCCTTTCAGCGCCTCTTTGGCCGGCGTGCGCCCCGTGCCGCCATAGGTCTTGCGCAGGCCTTCGATGCGGATCGCGTCTTGTGTCATTGCTCGGTCTTGCTCCTCTACCCGCAATCGCCCATAACGCACCTAGTGCATCGCCAGCGAAAAGGGAACGCAGCACATGACAACGCAAGCCCCGGAAATCAAGATCGTCGACACCTTTCGCGTCGCCTGTGACGGTGGTGGTGCTGCAACCGGGCATCCGCGCGTCTGGCTACAGCTCCCGCATGAAACCGGCTTTGTCGAATGCCCCTATTGCGACGCAAAATACGTCCACAAGGATTTCGAAGACAAGGTCTAGGCTGCTTCGGTTCGGCGCGGCGGTCGTGACCGGGCTGCGCAAGGGCCGTCACGGCACGCTTCCGATGTCGGGCCGTGTCCAGCCAGACTGGCAGAGTTCGATACCCGTAGAAAATGAATGGGAGAGCGCGACATGGCATTCGGCAAGGGCTGTCATCTGCATCTGATCGACGGATCGGCCTTCATCTTTCGAGCGTATCATGCGCTGCCGCCGCTGACACGGAAATCGGACGGATTGCCGATTGGCGCGGTGTCCGGCTTTTGCAACATGTTGCAAAAGTATGTCGAAGGCAACGCGGGCGGCGATGTCACCCATATCGCGGTGATCTTCGACAAGGGCAGTCACACGTTCCGCAACGACATGTACGACCAGTACAAGGCCAACCGCGAGGCGATGCCAGAAGATTTGCGCCCGCAAATCCCGCTGACCCGGCAAGCCACCGAGGCGTTCAACATCGCCTGTAAAGAGCTGGAGGGTTACGAGGCCGACGACATGATCGCAACGCTTGCCTGTCAGGCGCGCGAAGCGGGCGGCCGGGTGACGATCATCAGTTCGGACAAGGATCTGATGCAACTGGTCGGCGACGGCGTCGAAATGCTGGATGCGATGAAGAACAAGCGCATTGACCGGGACGGCGTGTTCGAGAAATTCGGCGTCTGGCCGGACCGCGTGGTGGATGTGCAGGCGCTGGCCGGGGATTCCGTTGACAACGTGCCGGGCGCGCCGGGGATCGGGATCAAGACGGCGGCCTTGCTGATCAACGAATACGGCACGCTTGAGGATTTGCTGGACCGCGCGGAAGAGATCAAGCAACCCAAGCGGCGGCAGACCTTGCTGGACAATCGCGCGCAGATCGAACTGTCCAAGAAGCTGGTGCAACTGGACTGCGAAACGCCGCTGGATTTCACGCTCGACGATCTGGAAGTCAGGGAACCCGACCCCGAGACGCTGCTGAGTTTTCTGACGGAGATGGAATTCCGCACCCTGACCAAGCGCATTGCCGACGCATTGGACGTCGAGCCACCGGTCATCCCCGACACGACCCCCGAGGGCGCGAACCCGCCCGAGAACGCCGCCGAAGCGCCGCCTTTCGAGTCGTCCGCCTATGAATGCGTCCGCGACATGGCCGCGCTGAATCGTTGGATCGAAAAGGCGCGGACACATGGCTGGGTCGCGGTGGACACCGAAACCACCGGTCTGAACGAGATGCGCGTTGATCTGGTGGGCATTTCGCTTTGTGTTGAGGCGGGTGAGGCCTGCTATATTCCGCTGATCCACAAGGAAGCCGGGGGCGATGACCTGTTCGGCTCTGACGCGCTGGCCGAGGGGCAGATGGGCGTCAACGAGGTGCTGGATGCGCTGCGCCCCCTGCTGGAAGACCCGGCGGTGATGAAAATTGGCCAGAACATGAAATACGACGCCAAGATCCTTGCGCGTCACGGCGTGAAGATCGCGCCGATCGACGACACGATGCTGATGTCCTACGCGATGAATGCGGGCCTGCACGGGCATGGCATGGATGCGCTGTCGGAACGTTATCTCAACCACGCACCGATCCCGATCAAGACATTGCTGGGCACCGGCAAAAGCCAGAAGACCTTTGATCTTGTGCCGATTGACGAGGCGACGAAATACGCCGCCGAAGATGCCGACATCACGCTGCGCCTGTGGCAGATCTTCAAGCCGCAATTGCACAAGGCGCGCGTGACGCGGGTGTATGAACGGATGGAACGGCCCCTGGTGCCGGTGCTGGCAGAGATGGAGATGGCGGGTATCAAGGTTGCCCGCGACACGCTCAGCCGCATGTCCAACGCGTTCAGCCAGAAGATGGCCGGGCTGGAGGCCGAAATCCACGAACTTTCGGGCGAGACATTCAATGTCGGCAGCCCCAAGCAACTGGGCGAGATCCTGTTCGACAAGATGGGACTGGAGGGCGGCAAGAAGGGCAAGACCGGCGCCTATGCCACCGGTGCCGATGTGCTGGAGGATCTGGCGACAGTACATGAATTGCCGCGCCGGGTGCTGGACTGGCGGCAGTTGTCGAAGCTGAAATCGACCTATACCGACGCGTTGCAAGAACATATCAATGCCGAAACGGGACGTGTGCATACGTCCTATGTGATCTCGGGTGCGGCGACCGGACGGCTCGCCTCGACCGATCCCAACTTGCAGAACATCCCCGTGCGCAGCGAGGAAGGCCGCCGCATCCGCGAAGCGTTCGTCGCCGAGGATGGCAAGGTGCTGGTCAGCCTCGATTACAGCCAGATCGAACTCCGCATTCTGGCCCATATGGCCGATATCGACGCGCTGAAACAGGCCTTCCGCGACGGGCAGGACATCCATGCCATGACCGCGTCCGAAATGTTCAACGTCCCGATGGCGGAAATGACGCCGGAAGTGCGCCGTCAGGCCAAAGCGATCAACTTTGGCGTGATCTACGGCATTTCCGGCTTTGGTCTGGCACGCAATCTGCGCATTCCGCGGGCCGAGGCGCAGGGCTTTATCGATCGCTACTTTGAACGTTTCCCCGGCATCCGCACGTATATGGATCAGACCATCGCCTTTGCCCGCGAACACGACCGGGTAGAGACGATGTTCGGCCGCGTGATCCACACGCCCGAGATTAACGCGAAAGGTCCGCGCGCGGGCTTTGCGAAACGCGCCGCGATCAACGCACCGATTCAGGGCACCGCCGCTGACATCATCCGCCGCGCGATGATCCGCATGCCGGACGCGATTGCCGGTCTGCCCGCGAAAATGCTGCTACAGGTCCACGACGAATTGTTGTTCGAGGTCGACAAGGACGCCGCCGAACCGCTGATTGATGCGGCCCGCAAGGTGATGGAGGGTGCCGCCGATCCGGTCGTGCATCTGGACGTTCCACTGGTGGTCGATGCCGGACAGGGCGCAAACTGGGCAGAGGCGCATTAAGCTGCGCCGTCAGCGGGGCAGTTCCGCCGACGGTATGACCCGAAAGAACGTGCCGCCGGACCAGAGGCCGAACCAGCTTTTGCCGTCGATGTCGTGATGCGCGCCGATATCGACCAACCGATAAAAGCTCTTGCGGTCGATCAGCGCCTCCAGCCCGGCGCGGATCATCACATAGGGCGACGGCTCGCCGGTCTCGGCATCCCGGACCACGCGAATCGGATGCTTTGCTCCGGCCTGCGCAAAATCGCCGACATTCGTCTCGAACGTCAGGGTTTGCGCCTCTGCCTGCCCCTCGACGGTGAAGTCCACCGCCACGAAAGGCGCATCATCGACGGTAATACCGACCTTTTCGACGGGTGTGACCAAAAAATAGTCATCCCCGTCGCGGCGCAGAATGGTGGAGAACAGCCGCACCAGTTCCTTCCGGCCAATCGGCGTGCCAAGGTAAAACCACGTCCCATCCCGCGCGATCCGCATGTCCAGATCACCGCAAAACGGCGGATTCCACAAATGCACGGGCGGCAGCCCCTTGCCCTTTTTCGCGGCCTTTGCGGCGCTGGCCAATGTCTCTGCTGTCGGTGTCACGATATTTTGTCCGCTCATTGCTTTTGCCATTTCCGTGCTGCGAGATACACTCATATCAAACAAGCTAGTGTTCAAGGGAGTTCTGTCATGGCCGACGCCGAAAATCTGGTTGCCGAAATAGAGGCGCTGGAGGAAAAGCTGGCCCTTGCCAAGCACGCCATCACCCGCCGTTTCATCGGCCAGGAACGCGTGGTGGAACTGGTTCTGGCGGCGCTTCTTTGCGGCGGCCACGGTCTGTTGATCGGTCTGCCGGGGCTGGGCAAGACCCGGCTGGTCGAGACGCTTTCGACGGTGATGGGGCTGAAAGGAAACCGCGTGCAGTTCACGCCGGATCTGATGCCCGCGGATATTCTGGGCTCTGAGGTGCTGGATACCGCCGCCGATGGCAGCCGGGCATTCCGGTTTATCCAAGGCCCGATCTTCTGCCAGCTTCTGATGGCGGATGAAATTAACCGCGCCAGCCCGCGCACCCAGTCGGCGCTGTTGCAGGCGATGCAGGAACGCATGGTAACGGTCGCGGGCGAGAACCGCCTGCTGGATTCACCGTTCCACGTTCTGGCCACCCAAAACCCGATTGAGCAGGAAGGCACCTATCCACTGCCCGAGGCGCAGCTTGACCGCTTCTTGGTGCAGATCGACGTGGAATATCCCGACCGCGACACCGAACGCGACATTCTGCTGGCCACCACGGGCGTCACCGAAGACGACGCGCATGAGGTGTTCACAGCGGCAGAGCTTGTCGCGGCGCAAACGCTGTTGCGCCGGATGCCCGTCGGGGATGCCGTGGTCGAGATGATCCTTGATCTGGTCCGCGCGTTCCGCCCCGAGGACCCCACCGCCGGCGAACGCGTGCGCGACACGGTCGCCTGGGGCCCCGGCCCGCGTGCGGCGCAGGCGCTGATGCTGACCGTCCGAGCCCGCGCGATGTTACAGGGGCGACTTGCCCCCTCGCCCGAGGACGTGCTCAATCTTGCGCAGCCGGTGCTGACGCATCGCATGGCGCTCAGCTTTTCGGCGCGCGCACGCGGCGAGAGCCTGCCGGATCTTATCAACAGCGTGGCCACCGGTCTTCTCGGTGCCGAGGCTGCCGCGTGAGCCAAGTCATCCCCCTGCGCCAAAGCGCCGAGGAAGAAGCCAGCCGCCTGCCACCGCTTCTGGCGCGGGCAGAGCATCTGGCCGGAACCGTGTTGCTGGGCGAACATGGCCGTCGCCGCGCCGGGCTGGGGGATGACTTTTGGCAATACCGGCCGGTGCAGGCAGGCGACAGTCTGCGGATGATCGACTGGCGACGCTCTGCCCGTGGCGACAGCCAATTCGTCCGCGAACGGGAATGGCAAATTGCGCAAAGCGTGATGCTCTGGGTCGATCAGGGGGCGTCCATGCGGTTCCAGTCCGACAAGAACCTGCCCACCAAGGGAGACCGGGCGCGGCTGCTGACCCTGGCCTGTGCAATCATGTTGCTGCGGGGTGGCGAGCGTGTCGGTCTGACCCGTGGTCACCTGCCGCCGCGCAGTGGCGAGGTGCAGATCGCCCGACTGGCAGAAGCGTTCAACCAAGAGGCCGCAGAGGACTATGCCGCGCCCGAAGCCCGCGGGATGCTGCCGCATTCGCGTGCCGTTTTCGCCTCGGATTTCTTGGGCGACATCGACCGGATCACCCATGCGCTGACCAAGGCCGCCGATCGCGGGGTGCGCGGGGTTTTGCTTCAGGTGCTCGACCCTCTGGAAGAGAGCTTTCCCTTCAAGGGCCGGACGATATTCGAAAGCGTCGGGCACACCGTCCGGCACGAAACGCTGAAGGCCGCCGAATTGCGCGACCGCTATCTGGAACGGCTGGCGCGCCGCAAGGCAGAGCTGTCGCAACTGTGTCGCCTGACCGGCTGGCAATTTCACACCCACCACACCGGCGACAGCGCGCAATCCGCGTTGCTGTGGCTGTGGCGCGCCATTGACGGGGGCCGCTAGATGCTGACGCTGGGATCCTTGGGCTTCACCGCGCCCTGGCTGATGCTGGGGATGCTGGCGCTGCCGATCCTCTGGCTGATCCTGCGCGCGGTGCCACCCGCCCCGGTGCGGCGGCTGTTTCCCGGCGTGGTGCTTTTGCTGGGACTGAAGGATGACGAACAGGTCAGCGACCGGACGCCGTGGTGGCTGCTCTTGCTGCGCATGTTGGCGGTGGCGGCGGTGATCGTCGGGCTGGCTGGCCCGGTGCTGAACCCCGACACCGAGGAACAGGCGGGCAGCGGACCGCTGTTGATCGTCATGGATGCAAGCTGGGCCAGCGCCGCCGATTGGACCGCCCGACAAGACGCAGTGGATGCAGCCCTTGCGCAGGCCACGCGGGAAAGCCGCCCGGCCGCGCTGATCCGCCTGACAGCACCCGAGGAGACCGCGTTTCAAAGCGCCGATACGATCCGCGCACGCCTTGGCGGCATCCTTCCTACCGCTTGGGAAGCGACACAAGCCAACATGGCCCGCAGCGCCGAGATCCTGCCCGAAGGGGCGTTTGATACGCTCTGGCTGTCCGACGGGTTGGCCCGTGACAGCCGCACATCACTGCTGACCGCGCTGGAAGATCGTGGCGAGGTTCGGGTGATCGAAAGCCCGCGCAGCTTGATCGCCCTGCATCCGGCGGGATTTGACGCAGGCAATGTGGTGCTGACGGCGCAGCGTCTGGGCGCCGGTGGCGAGCGTACGATCTCGATCGCGGCGCATGGCCTTGATCCTGCGGGCCGCCCGACCGTTCTGGCGCGTGTCCCTGCGACATTCGCTGCTGACGAAACGACCGCGACTGTCGAGCTTTCGCTGCCTTCGGAATTGCGGGCGCGTGTTGACAGGTTCGAAGTCGAAGGCCAGCGCAGCGCCGGGGCCGTGACATTGCCCGATGACAGCCTGCGGCGGCGTGAAGTTGCGCTGATCGCCGGGCGGGAAAACCGCGAAGGGCTGGAGCTGCTGTCGCCCCTGCACTACCTCACCAAGGCGCTGGCCCCCACCGCCGACCTGCTGGACGGGGCGCTGCTGGACGTCTTGCCCGCCAATCCCGATGTGATCGTCTTGGCCGATGTCGCAACGCTGTCAGAGGCCGAGGAAACCGCCGTTCTGGAATGGGTGGACAAGGGTGGCCTGCTGTTGCGCTTTGCCGGGCCACGACTGGCCGCGAGCGATGTCAGCCGCGCGGCCGAAGACCCCCTGATGCCCGTGCGCCTGCGCGCCGGTGGCCGCACTGTCGGTGGCGCGATGAGTTGGGGGGAGCCCAAGGAACTCGCCGATTTTCCACAAGACAGCCCGTTCTTTGGTCTGCCGGTGACGGGCGAGGTCACGGTTTCAGCGCAGGTCATGGCCCAGCCGGATCCGACGCTGGCCGACCGCGTTATCGCGGCGCTCACGGACGGCACTCCTCTGGTCACGCGCAAGCGCATCGGTGCCGGACAGGTCGTGCTGGTGCATGTCACCGCCAATGCCGAATGGTCGAGCCTGCCGCTTTCCGGCCTCTTCGTGCGTATGCTGGAACGGCTCTCGGTCTGGTCAGCGAGCGAGCCGCCGAGTGCCCAGGATCTGGCGGGCACAATCTGGCAACCGGTCTCTGTGCTCGATGGGTTTGGCAAGCTGGAAAAGGCTGACAATCTGCCCGGAGTGGCGGGTGAGGATCTGGCCGGGGCCCCGCTGGGATCGGATCTGCAACCGGGTCTTTATCAAGGCGAGGATCGCAGCCTTGCGCGCAACGTGATCGGCGCGGACACCCGGCTTGCCGCAATGGCATGGCCTGCGCGTATCGCAGTCAGCGGGCTGGTCCGCCCCAAAGAGACTCCGCTGGCAGGATATTTGCTGGCCTTGGCAACATTGCTTCTGGTGGCCGATGTGATCGCCAGCCTTGCGCTGTCTGGGCGACTGCGCGGCGCGGGACCAACCGTTGCGGGGCTGGCCTTGGCCGTCATGCTGTTGCCACAGGACGCGCCCGCGCAATCCACCAGTGAAGAGGCGTTTGCGATCCGCGCCGCGTCTGAAGTGACGCTGGCGCATGTGCTGACAGGTGACGCCGCGCTGGATGATATGGCACAGGCCGGGCTGCTCGGCCTGTCGGAAACGCTGTTTTTCCGCACCTCGGTCGAACCCGCTGATCCGATCGGCGTGAACCTCGAAACCGACGAGCTGGCGTTCTTTCCAATGCTCTACTGGCCGATCACGCCGGATCAACCGACCCCGTCGGACGAGGCTTATGCAAAGCTGAACGCCTATCTGCGCTCGGGCGGGATGATCCTGTTCGATACGCGCGATGCCGATGTGGCGCGATTTGGTGCCAGCAGTCCCAACGGGCGCAAGCTTCAGGCGTTGGCCGCGCCCCTGGACATTCCTCCACTGGAACCGGTGCCTGCCGACCATGTGCTGACGCGCACCTTCTATCTGCTTCAGGACTTTCCCGGCCGATACAATATCCGCGATGTCTGGGTGGAGGCCGCGCCACCGGACGCCGAACTGGTCGAGGGCATGCCGTTCCGAAACCTCAATGACAATGTGACGCCCGTGGTGATCGGCGGCAATGACTGGGCCGCCGCCTGGGCAATGGATGCGCGCGGTGCGCCGCTGTTTCCGGTGGGCCGAGGCTATGCCGGGGAACGGCAGCGAGAGCTGTCCTATCGCTTCGGCGTCAACCTTGTGATGCATGTGCTGACCGGCAACTACAAATCCGATCAGGTGCATGTTCCCGCACTTCTGGACAGGTTGGGCCAATGACCGGCAACATTATCTTTGACCCGCTTCTGCCTTGGCCTGTTCTGGCCGTTCTCGCAGCCGTTGCGGCGCTTGGCGTCGCTCTGGCGGTGTGGCGCGGCTTGTCGGGCTGGGCGTTACGCGCTTTGGCGGCCCTGGCGTTGATCGGGGCCATCGCGCAGCCCAGTTGGCAAGTGGAGGATCGCGCGCCCCTGTCCGATATTGTCCTGATGCTGGTCGACAAAAGCGCCAGTCAGACGCTGGCGGACCGTGCCGGGGTTACGCAAGAGGCCGCCGACACGCTTGCCGCGCGGATCGAAGCCCGCCCCAACACCGAACTGCGCCGGATTGACGTGGGCGACGGCGCGGAAGATGCCGGCACCCAGATCATGACCGCGCTGAATGCCGCCTTGGCGGAAGAACCCCGCGCCCGGATCGCGGGTATCCTGCTGCTTTCGGACGGACGGCTGCACGATCTGGAACGCAGCCCGGACCTGCCCGCGCCGCTGCATCTGCTGCTGACCGGCAAGGAAACCGACTGGGACCGCCGCTTGATCGTGCGCAATGCGCCTGCTTTTGCCATTCTGGGCGAGCCTGTGACCCTGTACTTGAAGATCGAGGATAGCGGCGCAGCACCCGGTGCCGCCGGGCTGACCCCGCTGGACATTTCCATTGATGGCGGCGAAGCGCAGCGCTTTCAGGTCCCGCTGGGCGAGGATATCGAACTGCCGGTCACTCTGCCCCATGGCGGGCGCAACGTCATACGCTTTTCCGTGCCGGAGGCCGAGGGCGAGTTGACCGATCGCAACAATGCCGCGCTTGTGCAGATCAACGGGGTGCGCGACCGTCTGCGCGTGCTGCTGGTCTCGGGCGAGCCGCATGCCGGCGGGCGAACATGGCGCAACCTGCTGAAATCGGACTCGTCGGTGGATCTGGTGCATTTCACCATCCTGCGACCGCCTGAAAAGCAGGATGGCGTGCCGGTTACGGAATTGTCCCTGATCGCCTTTCCGACCCGCGAGCTGTTCCTTGAGAAGATCGAGGATTTCGACCTCATCATATTTGACCGCTACAAGCGGCGCGGCATCCTGCCGTCGCTCTACCTTGATAACGTGCGCAATTATGTGGCGGGTGGCGGGGCCGTTCTGGTCGCCGCCGGACCGGATTTCGCCAGTGCCGACAGCCTGTATCGGTCGCCACTGGGCACCATCCTGCCCGCCGAACCCACGGCGCGCGTGATCGAAGAAGGCTACCGTCCGCAAGTGACCGAACTCGGCCAGCGCCACCCGGTGACAGACGGGCTGGGCGATCCCGAAAGCTGGGGCCGCTGGCTGCGCCAGATCGACATCACCACCACAGACGGCAAGGTTGTCATGTCCGGCGTGGAGGACCGCCCGCTGCTGGTGCTTGACCGGGTTGGCGAGGGGCGCGTCGCGCTGCTGGCCTCGGATCACGCGTGGTTGTGGAACCGGGGGTTTGAAGGCGGCGGGCCGCAACTGGAGCTTCTGCGCCGTCTTGCCCACTGGATGATGAAGGAACCCGAGTTGGAAGAAGAGGCGCTCTGGGCCGACCCGACCGGCCAGACCATGCGTATTGTCCGCCGCACGCTGGAAGAAACCGCAGGGCCAGTTACCATCACCCGCCCGGATGGCGAGACAGAAGTCCTGCCGCTGGAAGAGGTGTCACCGGGGCGGTTCGAAGCCATATATGAAGGCCTGGAAATCGGTCTGTACCGGCTGACAGATGACGAGATCGAAAGCGTCATCGGCCTTGGTCCCGCAGCCCCGCGCGAGTTTGAGCAGACCATCGCGACAGCGGAGCTGTTGCAGCCGGTGATCGACACGATGCGCGGTGGTGCGCCCCGCCTTGAGGCGGGCCTGCCTGTGCTGCGCGAGGTCCGCGAAGGCCGGCCCGCAGCCGGTCGTGGCTGGATCGGGCTGACCCCGCGTGATGCGTTCCGGACACAGGATGTCATGCAAACGCCGCTGCTGCCTGCGTGGCTGGTGTTGCTTCTGGCGTCAGCGTTGATTGTTGGTGCGTGGCTGCGCGAGGGACGGAGCTAGGTCATTGGATCAAGATGCGCCGTCAACAGAGGATACCCGCCGAGTCTTGGGACACTCATCCACCGGGCGACAGCGTCACCGGCGTCGGGTCGCCTGACCACCCTTCGGCTGAGCATCTGGCGCGGACATAGACCTCGCGGACGCCATCAGGCACGATCACCACGCTGAGTGACCGGGTAAATGGCTGTTCATTCTCATGTGGATGCATCAATTCTCTGTAGCCCAGCACGTTGCCGTCGGCATCCACAACCTCCCACCCATCGGCATAATGATCCCAACCGGTATCGGGATGCGAGATCGTAACGGAAAACCGCCACCCCATACCGGATTTCTCGGCCTCCACGGCGTCGATCCGAGGCGCGTCCGCTTGCGCCAGTGACGCAATCGGCAGGAGGACAAAAAGAAGAGCGGCTGTTTTCATACCGAACACGCTAACATTCCGTGCAGGCGGGCGCACTCACGTCTGCGTGTGAGCTTTGTTGCCGGGACTATCCAGCAACACAAGCCGCGAGTCCGACGCGAACTCTCGGCGCCCGATAACGATCAGCGTGGCAACGACCGCGAGCAACAGTGGTACGGCACCCAGCAACCAAGCAGACGCACCGATGCCGAAATAGACGCTGCGCAGTCCGCGATTATAGCCGCGCGCGGCGGTGATGTTGATCTCTGCCGCCTTCGCCGCAAGGGTATAGGCGTTTGGATCCGAGATGTCGTTCGGAACGGCGGCCATCAGGACCGAACAATAGCCAAACAAGCGGTGCGACCAGACAAACTTCAGAAAGGCATTGGCGACAAACAACAGAATAACCACCAGTTTGATTTCCCAGAACACCTCCGGCGCGTTGGTCTGCGTCAGGTTTTCTGCAATGCCGGTCAGCCGTTCCGCATTGCCGATCAGTGCCAGACCGCCCCCGATGGCAATCATGCTGGCCGACGCAAAAAACGCTGTTCCCTGCCGCAGGTTCGAGATGATCTGGGCGTCAAAGACCCGCGGATCCCGAGTTACGAATTGCTTCATCCAGTCACGTCGGTATTCTGCCATGAGAACCGATACAGAGGGCCGCGACGCCGGTGGGTGTTCCGTCAACACACTGATTGACGCCCATGCAAGGAACAGCAGCACGAGAGCCAATAAATCCAGTGGCGAAAACAGCAAGAAAGGTTCGGTCCAGTCCATGCTTGCGACCTTAGGTCCCTGTGCTTTGGGTTGCCAGATGGAAAAATTGGTTATATTTGTTTACCAGTTTTGAAAAGGAGGGACGACATGCAGATGCCAGAACCGAATACGTCGATCCTGGCAAGCAAGGACCGGATCGTGGCGCGATTGCAAGAAGTGCTTCCCAAGGCGGCGGTGATTTCAGAAGAATCAGAAACGCGCGCCTATGAATGCGACGCGCTGACCGCCTATCGTTGTCCACCACTGGTGGCTGTGTTGCCTTCGACCACCCAGGAAGTCTCGGCCGTTCTGCGCATCTGCCACGAAGAGGGCGTTCCTGTGGTGCCGCGCGGTTCTGGCACGTCGCTTGCGGGCGGCGCGCTTCCCACAGCGGATTGCGTGATCCTGGGCGTGGCGCGGATGAATGCGGTGCTGGAAACGGATTACGACAACCGTTTCATCCGTGTGCAATCCGGGCGCACCAACCTGTCGGTCACAGGTGCTGTTGAGGAAAACGGGTTCTTCTACGCGCCCGATCCATCGTCGCAACTCGCCTGCGCGATCGCCGGGAATATCGCGATGAATTCCGGCGGGGCGCATTGCCTGAAATACGGCGTCACAACAAATAACCTGCTGGGCGCGACGGTCGTGTTGATGGATGGCACGGTGGTGGAAATGGGCGGTGCCTACCTGGACGCAGGCGGTCTTGACCTGCTGGGCGTGATCTGCGGCTCTGAAGGCCAGCTGGGGGTGGTGACAGAAGCAACGCTGCGCATTCTGCCCAAACCCGAAGGAGCGCGGCCCGTGCTGATGGGCTTTACCTCGAACGAGGTCGCGGGCGAATGTGTGTCAGACATCATCAAGGCGGGTGTTCTGCCCGTCGCGATTGAATTCATGGACCGTCCCTGCATTGAGGCATGCGAGGCTTTCGCCCATGCCGGCTATCCGATGTGCGAGGCGCTGCTGATTGTCGAGGTCGAAGGTTCGCCCGCCGAGATTGACGAACAGCTTGCCCTGATTCTGGAGATCGCGCGGCGGCACGACCCGGTGGAACTGCGCGAAAGCCAGTCCGAGGATGAAAGCGCGCGGATCTGGCTGGGCCGCAAATCGGCCTTCGGCGCAATGGGGCAAATCAACGATTATATGTGTCTGGACGGCACGATCCCGGTGACTTCGCTGCCGTTGGTTCTGCGCCGCATCGGTGAATTGTCGAAGCAATACGGGCTTGGCGTGGCGAATGTGTTTCACGCGGGCGACGGCAACATGCATCCGCTGATTCTTTTCGACGCCAACAAGCCCGGCGATCTGGAACTGTGCGAGGCGATGGGTGCCGATATTCTGCGGCTGTGTGTCGAGGTCGGCGGCTGCCTTACAGGCGAACATGGCGTCGGCATCGAAAAGCGTGATCTGATGGTCGATCAGTTTGACCCCGTGGACATGGAGGCGCAGATGGCGGTGAAGGACGTGTTCGACCCGGCCTGGCTGCTCAATCCCGCCAAGGTGTTTCCGCTGGCCTCCTCCGAGGCGCGACGCGCTACGCGGATGGCGGCAGAGTGAGGGCGGTGCGGTCTTTTCCCTCCGAAAATCAGGAACATGTGACAATGCGACCCCAGACAGAGACCGAACTTGCCGAAGTTATCAGGACGGCACCCGGCCCGCTGGCAATCCGTGGTGGCGGAACGCGCCCCATTGGCGTTCCGCGTGCGGGCGATGCGCTGTCCGTGGCTGGCCTGACGGGCGTCAGCCTGTACGAACCCGGCGCGCTGACGCTGGTGGTCAAGGCCGGTACGACCTTGGCCGAGGTCGAGGCGGTGCTGGCCGAAGAAAACCAGCGCCTGCCGTTTGAGCCGATGGACCACCGCGCGTTGTTGGCCACGGATGGCGCGCCGACGATCGGCGGTGTGGTCGCGGCCAATGTCTCGGGACCACGCCGCGTGCAGGCGGGGGCGTGCCGCGATTCGATGATCGGGGTGCGCTATGTCGATGGCATGGGCAACATCATCAAGAATGGTGGCCGCGTGATGAAAAACGTTACGGGCTATGACCTTGTGAAGCTGATGGCCGGCAGTTACGGCACGCTGGGCGTGCTGACCGAGGTCGCGTTCAAGGTGCTGCCTGCGCCGGGTGCCACGGCGACGATCCGCGCCGACGGGCTTGACGAGGCCACAGCCGTGCGGGCGATGTCTGCTGCCCTGGGATCACCCTTCGAGGTCAACGGCGCAGCGCATCACAGCGACCGGCACGCAGATCACAGCAAGACACTATTGCGGATCGAGGGGTTCTCGGAGTCAGTCGCTTATCGGGCCAACGCCCTGTCCGATCTGCTGAAGCCATACGGTGACTGGCAGTTGGCTGACGCGGACTGGTCCAGCATCCGCGATGTAGCACCGTTTGTTGGCCAGCCGGGCGATGTCTGGCGGCTTTCCATCAAACCCAGCGACGCCCCGGGATTGGTGGCGCAGGCCGCCCCGTTGGATGCGCTGTTCGACTGGGGCGGCGGGCTGGTCTGGCTGCGCGTGAGCGAAGGCACCGACCTGCGCGCCGATCTTGGGTCGTTTTCGGGCCATGCCACGCTGATCCGCGCCGCGGACGAAATCAAGACCCGGTTGGGCGTGTTCCACCCGGAACCCGCCCCCCTTGCGAAGATCTCCACTGGCCTGCGCGCAAAGTTCGATCCGCGCGGCATATTGAACCCCGGACTGATGGGATAACGCGATGCAGACGATGTTCACTCCCGAGCAATTGCAGGACCCCGATACTGCCCGCTCCAACGAGATCCTGCGGTCCTGCGTCCATTGCGGGTTCTGCACCGCGACCTGCCCGACCTATCAGGTGCTGGGCGACGAATTGGACAGCCCGCGCGGCCGCATCTACCTGATCAAGGACATGCTGGAGAATGAACGTGTGCCGGACGAAAAGACCGTTCGCCATATCGACCGCTGCCTGTCCTGTCTGGCCTGCATGACCACCTGCCCCTCGGGTGTGCATTACATGCATCTTGTGGATCACGCCCGCGCCTATATCGAGCAGCACTACAAGCGGCCCTGGCACGACCGGGCGCTGCGCTGGACCCTGGCAAAAATCCTGCCCTATCCGGGCCGTTTCCGGCTGGCGCTGCTTGCCGCAAAGATGGGGCGGCCCTTTGCCCGGCTGATCCCGGACCCGCGCTTGCAGGCGATGCTGAAAATGGCACCGAAACAGATCCCGCCGGTCAGCCGTAACGACGACCCCCAGAGTTTTGCACCGACCGTTGCGCGCAAAATGCGCGTAGCTCTGATGACCGGCTGCGCACAGAAGGCGCTGAACACGGATATCAATGACGCTACCATCCGCCTACTGCGGCGGCTGGGTTGTGAGGTTGTTGTCGCCAAGGGTGCGGGCTGTTGCGGCGCGCTGACCCATCACATGGGGCGCGAGGAAGAGGCGCATGGCTCTGCCGCCGCGAATATTCGCGCTTGGGTGAATGAGATGGACGGCGCCGGGCTGGACGCGATCGTCATCAACACCTCGGGTTGCGGAACGACCGTAAAGGACTACGGACATATGTTCCGGAATGGCTCCTTGGCCGAAGATGCCGCGCGCATCTCTGGGATTGCCATGGATGTCAGCGAGCTTTTGATGAAGCTGGACATGCCCGAGGGCGACGCAAAGGACCTGACCGTCGCCTATCACGCGGCCTGCTCTTTGCAACACGGCCAAAAGATCAAGACGCACCCGAAGACGCTGCTGAAGAAGGCTGGGTTTCGGGTGGCAGAACCAGCGGATTCGCATCTTTGCTGCGGCTCTGCGGGTACATATAACCTTATGCAGCCAGAGATTTCGGGACAGTTGAAGACCCGCAAGGTCGAGACTTTGGAAAAGTTGGCACCTGACATCATCGCCGCCGGCAATATTGGCTGCATGATGCAGATCGGGTCAGGCACCGGCGTGCCGGTTGTGCATACGGTGGAGCTTTTGGACTGGGCGACCGGCGGACCGAAACCGAGCGCGCTAAAAAGCGAACATTCCTAACTTACCTGTTAGCTCCATGTAAACACGGTTCAAAGTCGGGATGCTTCTTGTTGAGGTACCTCATCGCTCTGCGAGCGATGAGGTAGTTCGTAGAGCAGTTATTTCCCGCCAAGCGATCCTTCACCATGACCGGACCAGCCGCCGGAGACCTCTTCGGTCGATTCGTCAGACAGCTCTTCCGGCAGGATCAGGTTCAGGACGATGGCGATCAGCGCCGCCGGAAGCAGGCCGGATGTCATCAGGATCCGCAAAGTGTCGGGCAGATACTGAACCGCTTTCGGATCAAGTTGCAGACCCAGGCCAACGGACAGGGCAATGGCAAAGATCACCATGTTGCGACGGTTCCAGTTCACGTCCGACAGCATCGAGATGCCGGCAGCCACGACCATGCCGAACATCACGACAACACCGCCGCCGAGAACCTCGATCGGAACCGTACGAATAACCGCCCCAACCTTGGGGATCAGGCCGCAGATGATCAAAAAAATCGCGCCGATGGTCACGACATGGCGGCTCATGACGCCGGTCATGGCGATCAGACCGACATTTTGGCTGAACGACGTGTTGGGAAAACCTCCAAAGACACCGGCCACCGCAGAGCCGACACCGTCAGCATAGGTCGCACCCGTGATTTCCTCTTCGGTCGCTTCCCGACCGGCACCGCCCTTGGTGATGCCCGAAACGTCACCCACGGTTTCAACCGCCGACACGAACGCCATCAGGCAGAACCCGACGATCGCGGCAAAGCTCATTTCGAAGCCGTATTTGAACGGTATTGGAAGTGCTACCGGCGCTGCACGCTCCCAGCTTTGCGCGATCCCTTCAAACGTGACCATCCCCATGCCCATGGCGTAGAAATAGCCAACGATGATGCCGATGACGACCGCCGACACGGCCAACATCCCCTTGGCATAGAACTTGAGCGCCAATGTCACGAAGACCACGACCAGAGCCGCCGACCAGTTCAGCAAAGAGCCATATTCCGGCAGATCGGCCGCCTTGGCAGGCACGCCCCCCGCAGAATATTCGATGCCGACCTTGACCAGAGCCAAACCGATCATGGTGACCACAAGGCCTGTGACCAGCGGTGGCAGGGCAAAGCGGATCTTGCCGATGAACGTCGCAATGAAGGTGTGGAACAGGCCGCCGATGACGACACCACCGAACAGGGCGGGCAGTGCCTCGACACCCTTGCCCGCAACCAGTGGAATCATGATCGGGATAAAGGCAAACGACGTGCCTTGCACGATGGGCAGACGCGCGCCGACCGGTCCCATGCCGATGGTCTGAAACAGCGTGGCGACCCCTGCAAACAACATCGACATCTGGATCAGATAGGTCATGTCGGGAAAGCCCTGCGCGCCGGCGTCAGAGCCAAAGCCGAAACCAGCGGCACCTGCGATGATGATCGCCGGCGTCACGTTCGAAACGAACATGGCCAAAACGTGCTGGATGCCCAGCGGAATGGCGCGGTGAAGCGCCGGCGTGTAATTCGGATCCCGAAGCTGTTCCGGCGTCCCTATGGATGTGTCTGCCATTATGTATTTACTCCCCTGAGAGTTGTTCGGCGCTGGCTTTCTGCCAACCGCCTTTGTCATTCTTCGATGATGAATTCCTCTTTGAACCAGTGCTCTTCAAGATTTGCTCCGTCACCGATACGGTCGATGACCGCGAACAGTCCCGGTTCGGACAAGGGTGTCAGAACGCCATGCCATGTGCCTTTGTGAAAATTGATCGCTTGTCCCGGTGCCGTCAGAAAGGCTTTGGGGTCTTTGGGAACGCCGCCCTCGTCCCGTGCGACAACCACCAGAAAGGGATCGGCGGACATCGGCACGAAGGCCTGACTGCCTAGCGGGTGCCGTTCGACCAGTTGAAGTGGCAAGGGCAAGGTTTCCTTTTTGCCTTTGAAAATGCTGATCCCGGCGCGCCCATCTGAAAAGTCCAGCGATGCCTTGTCGTGAAAGCGACCGCATTTGCCTTGGTTGATCATCTTGTCGGGCGTGCCGGACGCTTCCATCAGATCGCCATAAGGGGCGAATGCCTCAGCAGTGAGCGGCGCGGTTTTGATACGGTGTGTCATTTTCCCAACTTCTCCTGCAAGCGAAGCTCGGCGATGCGTTCGACCTGACGGCAGGCTTCGGCAAACTCGGTGGCGCGGTCGTTATCGATCCGGCGACGGAACGCCTCGATGATCGACGCCTTGGTGTTGTCGCGCACGGCGATGATGAACGGAAAGCCGAATTTTCCCGTATAGGACTCGTTCATCTCGGTCAGCGTGGCGCGTTCTTCGTCGGTCAGAGAATCCAGCCCGACAGAAGCTTGTTCGGCCGTGGATTCTGCCGTCAGACGCTTGGCTTCTGCCAGCTTGCCCGCCAGATCCGGGTGCGCTGTCAACACGCCAAGACGCTTGTCTTCGGGCGCGCTGCGAAACACCCGCGCCAGCAACTGATGCACACCTGCGGCGGTGTCGTGGGTCTGGCCGAACTCAAGCTCATAGGCACCTTCTGCGATCCATGGGCTGTGTTCGAAGATGCCACCGAATTCCGCGACGAATGTCTCGCGGTCCATATCGGAGGGGCGGGTACGGTGCATTGGCGGATTCTCCTTTGCCCAATGTTCGGCAATCTCCAGACGAGTCGCGAACCAGACGCCTTCGTGCGATTTAAAATGTTCGAGAGCACGCCGCAAAGCGGCAGCGCGGCCGGGACGTCCGATCAGACGGCAATGCAGGCCGATCGACAGCATTTTGGGTGCGCCGGCACAGCCTTCTTCGTAAAGGACATCGAAACTGTCCTTGAGATAGGTTTCGAACTGATCCCCGGACGTGAAACCTGCCTGAATGGCGAAACGCATGTCGTTGCAATCCATCGTGTAGGGCACGATCAACTGGTCGCGCCCGTCGAATTGCATCCAGTAAGGCAGATCATCGGCATAGCTGTCCGCAACATAGGCGAATTGACCGACTTCCGCTGCAAGCCGGACGGTGTTGTTGGAACAGCGGCCCGTATACCAGCCGCGAGGTGCCTCACCCGTAACTTCGGTGTGCAGGCGGATGGCCTCGGCAATCGTTTCGCGCTCTTCTTCTTCGGACATATCCTTATGCTCGATCCATTTCAGGCCGTGGCTGGCGATTTCCCAGCCCGAAGCCTTCATGGCTGCCACCTGTTCCGGCGCGCGAGCCAGGGCAGAGGTGACGCCGTAAACGGTGATCGGCAGATCGCTCAGCATGCGGTGGACACGCCAGAACCCGGCACGCGATCCGTATTCGTAGATCGTCTCCATGTTCCAGTGGCGCTGTCCGGGCCAGGGCTGCGCACCGGTTATTTCCGACAGGAATGCCTCTGATGCCGCATCGCCATGCAGAATGTTGTTCTCGCCACCCTCTTCATAGTTCAGAACGATCTGTACCGCGATCTTTGCGCCGTTGGGCCAGTTTGCGGCAGGCGGCGTCGCGCCATAGCCTGTCATGTCGCGTGGATATTGTGTCACTACATGCCCTCCTTGGTGATGTACTTGTAGAACAGAACAATGCACTTGTTTTTCAAAATAAACACGAAGCAGTCTTCAGTACCGCGGGGTTTGTGAAAAATCGCCGGTTTTGCCAGAATGTACAAAACAAAGGAGCGTTTCATGTCCGGTTATCTGACCACCCATGTCCTTGACACAGCCCGAGGCTGCCCGGCTGAAGGGATGAAGATCGACCTGTTTCGTCTTGTCGGGCCAGATCGCGAGTTGCTGAAAACCGTCGTTACCAATGACGATGGCCGGACGGACGCGCAAATCCTGCCAAGCGCAGAGTTCGAGACCGGGGTCTACGAACTGGTGTTTCATGCTGGCGAATACCTCGACCGGACAGGCACACCACCCGAAGAGCCCAGGTTTCTGGACGTGATCCCAATTCGGTTCGGAATGTCCGAAGCACAGCATTATCATGTTCCACTGCTGCTCTCGCCCTTCAGCTATGCGACCTATCGCGGCAGTTGATCAGGGAGTTTCGTATGCTTGATCGCATCGCCGATGCGGTCGGATATGAATTCCATGAACAGGCGGGTCTTTGGGTCCTGATGACGCCGATGTGTGAAAAGACACGCCATCTGAATAGGTTCGGGCGGCGTTTCCTCACCTACCACGATCAAAGCACCTGATTTTAAATAATCTGCCACTTCAAAGACGGGCTTCAGTGTTATGCCATGACCGGCAAGCGCCCAATCGACAAGGATGTCGCCGTCATCACATTCGTACCGTCCGGCCGCCCTGAACCGTTTCGGTCCGGCCTCGGTCATCAGGGGCCATTGGAACTCCGTTGCGCCGGGAAAGCGAAGATTGAGACATTCGTGCTTGCCGTTGACGATCTCGTCGCCGGAACGGGGATGCCCGCGTTTGTGAACATAATCCGGGGATGCACAAAGCACCCGCTGCACATCGGCAATCTTCTTGATCCGCAGATTGCTGTCCTCGGGCTGGCCAAGAAAATAAGCAAGATCCAGTCCTTCGGTCGTCAGATCGACTTTGCGGTCTGTCAATCTCAGGCGTAAACTGACATCCGGATACTCTGCCAGAAATGCTGGCACCTGAGGGGCGATCAGGCGTCGCCCAACCCCAAGGGGTGCCGCGACATATAGCGATCCTTTCGGACGATCCGTGATCTCGATCACTTGCGCCTCGGCTGCTTCCACTGATTCCAGCACTTCGCACGCACCGCGGTAAAACGCCTTGCCTTGTTCTGTCGCGTTCAGATTGCGTGTGGTCCGCTGAAACAGCCGAACGCCAAGATATTCTTCAAGCTGGGAAATCCGCGACGAGGTGACCGCCGGAGAAATTCTCAGGTCCCGCCCAGCCGCAGACATGCTGCCCAGCTCATAGACGCGCACAAAGGTTCGGATGTTATCAAGGTAAGACATTATTCTGCTTTTTTTGATGCAGCTTGGTAATACAGACCGATACCAGACTAATTTGAAGTCGCCTAGTGTGATGGCAAGTTCGAATCTAGGGAGGTCAGCATGTACGACTTGGCAATCATGTGGGACTGGATCGCGTTTTCGGTCCGGTGGCTGCATGTCATTACGGCGATGGCATGGATCGGCGCATCGTTTTATTTCATCGCGCTTGATCTGGGGCTTCGAAAGGTCCCGAACATGCCTGTTGGTGCGCATGGCGAAGAGTGGCAGGTGCATGGTGGTGGCTTCTACCACATCCAGAAATACCTTGTTGCGCCTGAAAACATGCCCGAGCATCTGATCTGGCACAAATGGCAAAGCTACATCACCTGGGTATCGGGTGCGGCATTGCTGATGATCGTCTATTGGGTGGGCGGAGAACTGTTCCTGCTGGACCCGACAAAAGCCGAACTGGCGCTGTGGCAAGGCATTCTGATCTCGGCCGCGTCCCTGACCGTTGGCTGGCTGGCCTATGATTACATGTGCAAATCCAAGCTGGGGGAACATTCCACGCTTCTGATGTTGCTGCTGTTCATCATTCTTGTGGTAATGTCCTGGGGCTATAACCAGATCTTCACTGGCCGGGCCGCCTTGCTTCATCTCGGTGCGTTCACCGCAACGATCATGACAGGCAACGTCTTTTTCCAGATCATGCCGAACCAGCGAATCGTGGTGAATGACCTCAAGGCCGGGCGCACACCCGACGCGAAATATGGCAAGATTGCCAAGCTGCGCTCTACCCACAACAACTATCTGACGCTGCCCGTTGTGTTCCTGATGCTCAGCAACCACTACCCGCTGGCTTTCGGAACGGAATATGCATGGATCATCGCAAGCCTGATTTTCCTGACAGGCGTCACGATCCGGCATTACTTCAACACGATGCATGCCACAGGCAGTGGCCCGCATTGGACATGGGCAGTCACCGTCCTCCTGATGATTCTGATCGCGTGGCTTTCGACAGTCAGCACCGGCGAAACATGGGAGGATGCCGAAGCCCGCGAACTGACCCCGTATGAGCAGAAATATGCGTCTGCCGCAGGTTTCGAAGACGCTTATGATACCGTGGTCGGCAATTGTTCGATGTGTCACGCAAGAGAGCCGGTCTGGGGAACCATGAAATGGGCCCCCAAAGGCGTCTATCTTGAAACGCCCGGAGATGTCGCGCGCCATGCCGGTCAAATCTATCTTCAGGCTGGCCTGAGCCACGCGATGCCGCCGCCGAATGCGATCCAGATGGACGACGACGCCCGCAAGACCATCGTGGCCTGGGTCCGCGAAGTCCGCGCTTCGGAATAACAATGCGTTCCGCCGGTTCCGAAGATGTCGAAAATTCTGGACTGGACGCCTTGCCAGAGATGGGAAGATTGCGCTTTGTTGAGCGGAGGGAGACTTCTCGAACTGGCCGTTGAGGCGTGTGCCAGATCTCTTACCGGCGTTTCTTTGTCCGGCATCCGCACATCGCCGATCTCGACGACGTGAGCCCCCTCTACTCTGGGCTTACTTGGCGGGGAACAAACCCAAATTTCCTTGTATCGGATTTGCGGCGGTAGGAAACGTGCGTTCCTGCATCGTTCTGCAAAAAGCTACATTTACCCGCAAGGCAAGTATCTTTGTCTATTGCTGTCTTTGTGGGGGATATGTATATCCGGCGGTGGGACACCCTTCCCCAACGAAGGGCGCTTATCTGGAAGGATAGCTTAAATGGCTATGACCAAACCGGCCACGCGGCCGGACAATCCGCGTTTCTCTTCTGGCCCCTGTGCCAAAATCCCTACATTCGAATTGTCAAAGCTGTCGGACGCCGCATTGGGCCGGTCGCACCGCGCTGCTGTTGGCAAGGCCAAGCTGAAGGCCGCGATCGACGAAACGCGCGCCATTCTGGGCGTGCCAGCGGATTACCGCATCGGGATCGTGCCTGCATCCGACACGGGTGCGATGGAAATGGCGATGTGGTCCCTGCTGGGCGCACGCAAGGCCGAGATGCTGGCGTGGGAAAGCTTTGGTGCGGGCTGGGTCACCGATGTGGTCAAGCAGCTGAAAATCGACGCCGAGATCAAGACCGCCGATTATGGCCAGATTGTCGATTTCGCGACAGTCGATTTTGACAATGACGTTGTCTTTACATGGAACGGCACCACCTCGGGCGCGCGCGTTCCGAATGGTGACGCGATCCCGGCGAACCGCGAAGGCTTGACGATCTGCGATGCGACATCGGCCGCATTTGCGCAGGATCTGCCATGGGACAAGCTGGATGTGACGACGTTCTCCTGGCAGAAGGTCATGGGCGGCGAAGCGGCGCACGGAATGCTGATCCTCAGCCCGCGCGCAGTGGAGCGTCTGGAAAACTACACCCCTGCATGGCCCCTGCCGAAAATCTTCCGCATGACGAAGGGCGGCAAGCTGATCGAAGGTATCTTTGTGGGCGAGACGATCAACACACCGTCGATGCTGGCGGTCGAGGATTACCTTGTTGCACTGGAATGGGCCAAATCGGTTGGTGGGCTGAAAGGCCTGATGGCGCGTGCTGATGCCAACGCCAAAGTGCTGTGGGACTTCTGCGACCGAAATGACTGGATTGCCAACCTTGCCGACGATCCGGCAACGCGGTCCAACACGTCGGTCTGTCTGAAGTTCACGGACGTGCGCATCAAGGATGGCGCTGCCTTCGCCAAGGCCGTCGCAAAAAAGCTGGCCGACTATAACGCAGCTTATGACATCGGTGCCTATCGCGATGCCCCTGCGGGCCTGCGTATCTGGTGCGGCGCGACTATCGAAGCCGCAGACGTCGAAAAGCTGACCCTCTGGCTGACATGGGCCTTTGAGGAAGTCTTGGCAGAGCAGACCGAAGCGGCCTGACCTTCACATAGCGACACGCGTCCCGGGCCTGACCCGGGACCTTACCCCTTCCCCTTTAAGCAGGAGGCCTCGGATCAAGTCCGAGGCACGCAGAGACACACCATGCCCAAAGTACTCATTTCCGACAAACTCTCCGCCGCCGCCGTCCAGATCTTCAAGGATCGCGGCATCGACGTGGATTTCCAGCCCGACCTCGGCAAGGACAAGGACAAGCTTGCCGAAGTCATCGCCCAGTATGACGGTCTGGCGATCCGTTCGGCCACCAAGGTCACCGAAAAGATCCTTGCGAATGCCACCAACCTCAAGGTCATTGGCCGCGCCGGCATCGGCGTCGACAATGTTGATCGCGAAGCCGCCTCCAAGAAGGGCGTGATCGTGATGAACACGCCTTTCGGCAACATGATCACCACGGCCGAACACGCCATCGCCATGATGTTCGCGGTGGCCCGCCAGATCCCCGAGGCCTCTGCCTCCACCCATGCCGGCAAATGGGAAAAGTCCAAGTTCATGGGGGTCGAGCTGACCGGCAAGACCCTTGGCGTGATCGGCGCGGGCAATATCGGCGGCATCGTTTGCGACCGTGCACGTGGGCTGAAGATGAAGGTTGTCGCCTACGACCCGTTCCTCAGTCACGAAAAGGCCGACAAGATGGGCGTGGCGAAGGTCGAACTGGACGAGCTGCTGCAACGCGCCGACTTTATCACTCTGCATGTGCCGCTGACCGATCAGACCCGCAACATTCTCAGCCGTGAGAACCTTGAAAAGACCAAGAAGGGCGTGCGGATCATCAACTGCGCGCGCGGCGGTCTGGTGGACGAGGAAGCGCTGGCCGATCTGCTGAAATCCGGCCATGTTGCGGGTGCCGCTTTTGACGTTTTTGCGCAGGAACCGGCAACCGAGAACCCGCTCTTCGACCTGCCCAACGTGGTTTGCACCCCGCATCTGGGGGCTGCCACCAGTGAGGCACAGGAAAACGTGGCCCTTCAGGTGGCCGAGCAGATGTCGGACTATCTGCTGACCGGTGCTGTGACCAACGCGCTCAACATGCCGTCGGTCACCGCCGAAGAAGCCAAGGTCATGGGGCCGTGGATCAAGTTGTCAGAACATCTTGGCAGCTTCATCGGGCAGATGACGGACGAGCCGATCAAGGCGATCAACATTCTATATGATGGCATCGTCTCGGAAATGAACCTGGCCGCGCTGAACTGCGCCGTCATCTCGGGTATCATGAAACGTGCCAATCCGGATGTGAACATGGTGTCCGCCCCGGTCATCGCGGCAGAGCGTGGCATTCAGATCTCGACCACCAATCAGGAACAGTCCGGCGTTTTCGAAGGCTATGTGAAAGTCACCGTCGTCACCTCCAAATTCGAGCGCAGCATTGCCGGGACGGTCTTTTCGGACGGCAAGCCTCGGTTCATCCAGATCAAGGGCATCAATATCGACGCCGAGATCGGCAACCACATGCTGTATACCACCAACGAAGACGTGCCGGGCATCATCGGCACATTGGGGCAGACCATGGGCGAGAATAACGTCAACATCGCCAACTTTACCCTCGGTCGTTCCGCCGCAAAAGGCGAAGCAATTGCCCTGCTCTATGTCGATGAAGCGGTGCCCGCAGCGGTTCTGGACAAGTTGAAGAGCACCGGCATGTTCCAGCAGGTCAAGACGCTGGAATTTGACGTCGCCTGACGCGCCCTTAGATACATGATACGAAGCGCCGCCACGCTATCCGTGGCGGCGTTTGCGTTTGCCCTGACGGGCAGGGTTTAGAACTCACTCCAAACGCGCTAGATCACGTTGTAACGAGAGGACGCTTTCATGACCCAGCCGATTTTTGCCATCGGAGACATTCACGGCCAATACGACGCCATGCAGCGCGCGCTGGATCACATCGAGGCGGACCCGGCCTTTCCCGCTCGGGTAGTCTTTCTGGGCGACTATCTTGACCGTGGGCCGCAGGCCAAAAAAGTCATCCAGTGCCTGATCGACGGGATGGATGAAGGACGGGATTGGATTGCATTGTTGGGCAACCATGACCGCTACATGCTGAACTTCCTCGAAGATCCCCGCTACCGGGACCCAAACACCCGCGATCTGCTCGACTGGCTTGACGACCGCATTGGCGGACGGACGACATTGGCATCATATGGTATCGATACGGGCAGCGACCGGTCGCCAGAGGCGATACATGCCGATGCTCTGGCCGCAATCCCGAAGGCCCATATCGAGTTCATCCGCAATCTGCCGCTGATGCATGTGACCGACGACCATGTTTTCGTGCATGCGGGGATCAGGCCCGGCGTGCCGCTGGAGGATCAGGTCGAAGAAGACCTGATCTGGATCCGGAAAGGGTTTCTGGAAGACGAGCGCGATCACGGCCGTCTGGTTGTCCACGGGCACACGGCGCTACAGGTCCCGCAACATTACACCAACCGCGTCAACCTTGATGGCGGCGCGGGCTACGGTCGCCCGCTTTACCCAGCGCTGATCGAGGGTAACAAGGTCAGCCTGCTCTCGGGACGCCAGCGCATCAGCCTATGACGCTGCACGCGACTGCGTGGACGCACCTGCAAGTGCAACCCACGCGTCATATTGCGACAGGAACAGCTCGCCAGTCAGCTCGTCCAGAAAATGGCTGCGTTTAAGCCTGTCCGTCACCGGCCCTTTGACCTCTGACAGGTGCAGGCGGATGCCCATATCGGCCAGCCGGTGCATGACAGCCTCCAGGCTTTCCAGCGCGCTCATGTCGATCTCGTTCACGGCAGAGCACATCAGCACGACATCGGTGATCGGCTCGTCGCAGACCACGCGGTCGGTCACGTAATCCTCCAGAAAGCGCGCATTGGCGAAATACAGGTTTTCATCGATGCGTAGCGTCACCAACGAAGGCCGGGTTTCCACCTCATGCCGGTTGATGTTGCGGAAATGCTGCGTGCTGGGCACCAGCCCCACTTCCGCGACATGCGGGCGCGACGTCTTGTAAAGAAACAACCCGATTGACAGCAACACACCTGCCGAGACACCAACCTCCACCCCGAATCCCAGCGTCAACAGGATGGTCGCGGCAACGGCGGTGAAATCGACTTTGGAATAGCCCCAGGTCTTCTTGAGAATCGAGAAATCCACGAGACTGAGAACCGCCACGATGATCGTCGCGGCAAGCGTGGCCTTGGGAAGGAAGAACAACAGTGGCGTCAGCAACAGCGCGGCCAGCGCGATGCCAATTGCGGTAAAGGCACCCGCCGCCGGCGTCTCTGCGCCCGCGTCGAAATTTACCACCGAACGGGCAAAGCCGCCCGTCACCGGGTAGCCGCCGGAAATTGCCGCAGCGATGTTGGAGGCGCCGAGGCCCACAAGTTCCTGATCCGGAACAATCCGCTGGCGCCGCTTCGCGGCAAGCGTTTGCGCGACGGAAACAGATTCAACAAACCCGATGACCGAGATCAGCAAGGCCGACACGAACAGCGTGCCCCACATATCCATATCCCAGCTGGGCAGCGTCAGGGGTGGCAGGCCCTTTGGCACCTCGCCCACGATTTTCACGCCCCTGTCACCCAGTCCGAACAGCCAGACGGCAATTGTCGTGGCAGCAACCGCCGCCACCGGTCCGGCCTTGGCCACAATATCGGCAAGCCGGGGATTCAGCCCAGCGCTCAACAGCAGCGGCTTCAACCCCTTGCGGACCCAGAACAGGAAAGCGATCGTGGATACCCCGATCATCAGCGTGATGAGGTTGGTCTGGCCAAGTTTGTCGATGATCGAGGACACAAGCTCGATCAGGTTGTGCCCGCCCGCATCGATCCCGAAGATATGCTTTAGCTGCGATGTGGCGATCAGCACGCCCGACGCGGTGATGAAGCCCGCGATCACCGGATGCGACAGGAAATTCGCCAGAAACCCCAGCCGGAACACGCCCATCACCACAAGGATCAACCCCGACAGGAACGCCAGCGTGACCGCCGCCGTCGCGTATTCCGCCGTGCCTTGCAGCGCCATATTCCCCACCGCGGCCGCCGTCATCAGCGACACCACCGCCACCGGCCCCACAGCCAGCACCCGGCTGGTGCCGAAGATCGCGTAGGCCACCAGCGGCAGGATAGACGCGTAAAGCCCCATCTCGGCAGGCAAGCCCGCGAGAAGGGCATAGGCCAGCGATTGCGGGATCAGCATGATCGTGACAATCACCGCCGCCACCAGATCCGAGGTCAGCGTATCGCGCCCATAGGTCTTGGACCAGGTAAGAATTGGCAGGTGCCGCTCCAGCGCAGCGCGGGTGAGTTTTGGTGGTGTCATCAGTCTGTCCAGTTCCTGTGGAAACCCACGCCCAACCGTGCAGGCGATGCGATGGCTAAGCCGTTATGTATTCATATTGGCGAATATGTAAAGGCCCGCGAAGTTCAGATCTCAAAGGCGCGCAGCTGAAACCTGCATCCAGCAAGGTTGCCAGCCTCTCTGCCCATCGCGTTGACATCCTGCGAGGCAACAGGAAAGGCTGGGCGCATGCAGCACGGAGAGCAGACATGAGCGGAGCATGGGAATTCTGGATCGACCGTGGCGGCACGTTTACCGACATCGTGGCGCTTTCGCCAGAAGGTCAGGTGCAGACGCACAAGCTGTTGTCAGAGAACCCCGAACGCTACCGCGACGCCGCCGTGCAGGGCATCCGCGACGTGATGGGCTGTGACGGCACATTTGCCGACAACGCCATCCACGCCGTGAAGATGGGCACAACCGTTGCCACCAACGCCTTGCTGGAGCGCAAGGGCGAGCGGGTCCTGTTGCTGATCACGCAAGGGTTTCGTGACCTCTTGCAGATCGGCTATCAAACCCGGCCCCGTCTGTTTGATCTGGAAATCGTGCGCCCGGACCTTCTTTATGATCGGGTCGAGGAAATGACCGAACGGCTGGATGCCGAGGGCTCCGTCCTCACACCGCTGGACGAAGACGCGGCGCGCACTGCCCTGCAATCCGCTTATGATGACGGGATCCGCGCCGTCGCCATTGCCGGCCTGCACGCTTATCTCAACGACACGCATGAGGCCCGCGCGGCCAAGATCGCGCGCGAGATCGGGTTCACCCAGATTTCGACCAGCGCCGATGTCAGCCAGTTGTCGAAACTGGTCAGCCGGGGCGATACCACCGTGGTCGATGCCTACCTGTCGCCGATCCTGCGCCGCTATGTCGATCAGGTGGCAAGCGCGCTGGATCTGGGCCGCGCCTGTCGCAGCCTGCTGTTCATGCAAAGCTCTGGTGGTTTGACCGATGCGCGGCTGTTTCAGGGCAAGGATGCGATCCTGTCCGGTCCGGCGGGCGGCATCGTCGGCATGGTCAAGACGGCAGAGGCCGCGGGCCATGACCGGCTGATCGGTTTCGACATGGGCGGCACCTCGACCGATGTCAGCCACTATGCGGGCGATTATGAACGCAGTTTCGAAACCGAGGTCGCAGGCGTCCGGATGCGGGCACCGATGATGGACATTCACACCGTTGCGGCCGGCGGCGGCTCGGTTTGCAAATTTGAGGATGGCCGGTTTCAGGTCGGCCCCGAAAGTGCGGGTGCCGATCCCGGCCCGGCCTGCTATCGCCGTGGCGGACCGCTGACCGTGACAGACTGCAACGTCATGCTGGGCAAACTGAGCCCTGATCACTTTCCCGCCGTCTTTGGTCCGGAGGGCGATCAGCCGCTCGATCTTGCTGTGGTGCGCGAGAAATTCGCCACCCTTGCGCAACAGGTCGCCGAAGCGACCGGCGACGCGCCCCGCTCGCCCGAAGATATGGCCGAAGGATTCCTGCGCATCGCCGTCGACAATATGGCCAATGCGATCAAGAAGATCAGCGTGCAGCGCGGGCATGACGTCACCCGCTACACGTTGCAGTGCTTTGGCGGCGCAGGCGGGCAGCATGCCTGTCTTGTGGCCGACGCGTTGGGCATGAAACGCGTGTTCATTCATCCGCATGCCGGGGTGTTGTCCGCCTACGGAATGGGGTTGGCCGAAATCCGCGCCATGCGCGAAACGCAGGTGGACGCCCCCTTGCAGGATATCGAAGCCGCACGGCACGCGCTGGACCGCATTTCCGAAGAAGCCCGCGCCGAGGTTGCCAATCAGGGCGTTTCACAGATCGATGTCCGGCAGCGCGCGCATCTGCGCTATGACGGCTCGCACCAGCCGCTGGAGGTGGCTTTTGGCGCGCCGGACAAGATGCGCGCGGATTTCGAGAACGCCCACCGCCAACGCTTCGGTTTTGCCTCGCCCGAGCGCGACATCCTGTTCGAAATGCTCAGCGCCGAGGCCGTCGGCGATACCGGTCAGGTGCCCTCGGCCGTTTTGCCGGAGGGTGACGGCGCAGCCAAGGCGCAGATCCCCGTTCATTTGGCAGGCGATGTGCAAGATGTCCCGCTTTACCTGCGCGAGGCTCTGAACGCCGAAAACGCAATCAACGGTCCTGCGATCATCACCGAACCGACCGGCACCAATGTGATCGAACCGGGCTGGACCGCGCAACTGGACGGTATGGGCAACCTGATCCTTGATCGCACCTCCGAAGCTGACCGCGCGGGCGCCGCCGGGACGCAAGCCGATCCGGTGATGCTGGAAGTGTTCAACAACCTGTTCATGTCCGTGGCCGATCAGATGGGGGCGACGCTGGCCAACACTTCTTGGTCGGTCAACATCAAGGAGCGGCTGGATTTCTCCTGCGCGATCTTCGACGAGGCAGGCGATCTGGTGGCCAATGCGCCGCATGTGCCGGTGCATCTGGGGTCCATGTCCGACAGCATCAAGACGGTGATGCGCGACAATCCGGATGTGGCCGAGGGCGACGCTTTCATGCTGAATTCGCCCTATAATGGCGGCACCCACCTACCGGATGTAACCGTGGTCACGCCGGTCTTTGTCGATGGCAAACCGGTGTTCTGGTTGGGGTCGCGCGGGCATCACGCCGACATTGGCGGACGGACCCCCGGCTCGGCCCCGCCCGACAGCACCCGGATCGAGGAAGAAGGCGTGCTGATCGACAATGTCCGCCTTGTGGCCGAAGGCACGCTGCAAGAGGACACCGCGCGCGAGGTTCTTTTGTCAGGCCGCTACCCGTGCCGGAACGTCGATCAGAACATGGCCGACCTCAAGGCGCAGGTCGCCGCCAATGAAACCGGCCGACAAGAGTTGCTGAAGGTCGTGCGGACCTACGGGCTGGACGTGGTGCACGCCTATATGGGCCACGTTCAGGATAACGCCGAAGAAAGCGTCCGCCGGGTGATCGACAAGCTGACGGATGGCGCATTCAGCTATCCGATGGATCATGGCGCGGTGATCGAGGTCAAGGTGAGCGTCGACCGTGCCAACCGCACCGCGACCGTAGATTTCACCGGCACCTCGCCGCAGCATTCCGGCAATTACAACGCCCCGCTGGCGATTGCCCATGCGGTGGTGCTGTATGTTTTCCGCACGATGGTAGGGGCAGAGATCCCGCTCAACCAAGGCTGCCTGAAACCGCTGAAGATCATCGTGCCCGAAGGCTCCATGCTGCATCCGGTCTATCCGGCTGCCGTGATTGCGGGCAATACAGAGGTCAGTCAGGCCACCTGCAACGCCCTTTACGGCGCGCTGCACGTCATCGCCTGTTCGCAGGCCACCATGAACAACTTCGTCTGGGGCAACGAAACCTTCCAGAACTACGAAACGATTGCCGGCGGCACCGGTGCCGGGCCGGGCTTCAATGGCTGCGACGCCGTGCAAAGCCATATGACCAACACCCGCATGACCGACCCCGAAACGCTGGAGAAACGCTTTCCCGTGCGGCTGGAGGCGTTCGGCATTCGCGAAGGTTCTGGCGGAAGTGGAAAATGGCGGGGCGGGAACGGAGCGCTACGTCGCATGCGGTTTCTGGAGCCGGTGACGGTGACAACCCTGTGTTCGCACCGCATCGTACCCCCCTTCGGCGTCGATGGTGGCGGTGATGGCGCGGTCGGTCAAAACTGGGCGGAGCTGTCTGATGGCCGGCGCGTGGAGCTGAACGGCAACGATGAAATCGACCTGCCGGCGGGCGGCGTTTTCGTGATGCAGACGCCAGGCGGAGGCGGCTGGGGCGAAAGCTAGAAACGCGTCACAACCCATAGATGCAAACAGTCGCATGTATCGGCTGCGCGCCTTATTGTGCCCAATTAGCCTGTAGACTGGGTGAATTTCGGGCACTTTGTCGATTTATGTCAGAATTAAGGGAAGAGCGTTACATCTGATGCTGCTATGCTTCGCTGATCTGTCGCTGCATCGGGCAGCGGCAAATCACCAGGAGTATCGCAATGTCAGGAAAATTCGTCGTCGCATATGACGGCAGCCCGGCGTCCAGACGGGCGCTTGATTTCGCGGCCGACCGTGCCGCGGCACAGAGCACAACGCTGGTGGTTGTGCATGTGTTGGAATGGTCGCCCTATTCCTTCCTCACGCCGACCGAAATCGAAGAACGTCATGTGCGTCGCCGCCAAGAGCTTGAACGCGCTGAAAAGGCGCTGATGGCCCCGGTGGTCGAGGAGTTGTCCAGCAAGGGCATCACAATCGAGACTGTCATCAAATACGGCCATATTTCAGACACGCTGTGCGAGGTGGTGAAAGACAAGGGCGCGACGCAGATGTTTGTCGGTCGCGACGGTCATGGTGCCTTGTCTGCGCGCGTGTTCGGCTCTGTCGCCGGATCGCTTGTCCAGATCGCCCCGGTACCGTGCACAATCGTACCGTAAAATTGCCGCACAAGAACAGCAATCAAGAACAGGGATATACAATGTCACGTTTTCCACTTTTGCTGGCGATCATCGTCACCACATTGGGCAGCCTCGCCGGTCCGGCGATGGCCCAATCCATCGACGAGAAAGTCAATCAGATATTCGCCAGTTCTACCGGCTGGTTTGTGAATTTCATTTTCAGTCCGTTTCCCGGCACATCCTTTCCCTGGATTGTTGCCTGGCTGGTGGTCGCGGCCACGATCTTTACCATCTACTTCGGGGTAATCCAGTTTCGGGCCATTCCGCATTCCATTGCCTTGGTAAAGGGCGACTATTCAGATCCTGACGACGCCGGCGAGGTCAGCCACTTTCAGGCGCTGGCGACGGCCCTTTCGGGCACTGTCGGTCTGGGCAACATTGCCGGTGTGGCGGTTGCCGTGGGCATCGGTGGCCCCGGTGCCACGTTCTGGATGATCCTGGCGGGCCTCATGGGCATGGCCTCGAAATTCACCGAATGCACGCTGGGTGTGAAATACCGGAATGAGTTTGCAGACGGCCATGTTTCGGGCGGCCCGATGTATTATCTGACCAAGGGCTTTGCAGAGCGCAGCCTGCCCGGCGGTCGCTTCCTTGCGATCATGTTCTCGATCTTCTGTATCCTGGGTGCCCTTGGTGGCGGCAACATGTTCCAGTCCAACCAGGCGCATGCGCAGATCACCAATGTGGTCGGCGACTATCCCGGCTGGATTACCGGCGTCATTTTTGCCGGCATCGTGTTCGCTGTCATCGTCGGCGGTCTGCAATCCATCGCCAAGGTAACAGAGAAAATCGTGCCGTTCATGGGCATACTCTACGTCGTGACCGCGCTGGTCATCCTTCTGGTGAACTATGACAAGATCGGCTGGGCCTTCGGCCAGATCTTTGGGGGAGCCTTCACCGGCCTTGGTGTCGCAGGCGGCATGGTCGGTGCGCTGATACAGGGTTTCAAGCGGGCTGCGTTCTCGAACGAAGCGGGCGTTGGTTCTGCCGCGATCGCCCACTCTGCCGTGCGGACGAAAGAACCGATTACCGAAGGCTTCGTGTCGCTGCTGGAGCCGTTCATCGACACCGTGGTGATCTGCACCATGACCGCGCTGGTGATCATCATCACCGGTCAGTTGATGGTTGACCCGAATACAGGGCTTTATCTTTTGGACGAAGCAGGCAGCGCAATCCAGACAGTCGACGGAAATTCCGGTGTGGCTCTGACCTCGGCGGCGTTCAGCCAGACCTTTGGCTGGTTCAAATATGTGCTGGCTCTCGCGGTCGTCCTGTTTGCCTTCTCGACGATGATCTCGTGGTCCTATTACGGGCTGAAGGCCTGGACCTACCTGTTCGGCGAAGGCAAGAGCAAGGAACTGACCTTCAAGGTGATCTTCTGCATCTTCGTCGTGATCGGTGCCGCCGCAAGCCTTGGACCGGTCATCGACTTCTCCGATGCCGCGATCTTCTCGATGGCAGTGGTCAACATCATCGGTCTTTACTTCCTGATGCCTGTCGTCAAGCGCGAGCTTGAAAGCTATCTCACGCGTCTGAAATCCGGCGAGATCAAGCGCTACAAATCCTGATCTGTTTGGCTAAGCAGGAAAGGGGCGGCCCATGGGCGGCCCCTTTTTGCGTCACCCGCCCCGGACTTGATCCGGGGCCTCTGCCCTGCTCCCGGTGCCGTCCGGATAACCTGTGCCGCGCGGCCATGATCCTGCGCTAAAGTAACACCACGCAGACAGCCCAGAGATGTCCCGAACGAAACCAGCGTGACAGCCGACGCGCGGACGTGTAATCACCCCCATGATGGCAAAGACAATATCAGATCCGAACTACAAGGTGATCGCCGAGAATCGGCGCGCGCGCTACGACTATGCCATCGAGGATGATCTCGAAGTGGGCATCATTCTGATGGGCTCCGAGGTGAAATCCCTGCGCACCGGGCAGTCCAACATCGCTGAAAGCTATGCCACCGTCGACGACGGCGAGCTGTGGCTGGTGAACGCGTACATCGCCCCCTACGATCAGGCGATGTTCGGTCACGAGGATCGCCGCCGCCGCAAGCTTCTTGCCAGCCGCAGGGAACTTGCCCGGTTGTGGAACGAGACCCGGCGCAAGGGCATGACCCTTGTGCCGCTGGTGATGTATTTCAACCATCGGGGCATCGTGAAGCTGAAGATCGGTATCGCCAAGGGCAAGAAAAACCACGACAAGCGCGCCACGGAGGCAAAGCGCGACTGGGGACGTCAGAAACAGCGCCTGCTGCGTCAGAACCACTGAGCGTCCAAACAAAAAGCTTCGGGATTTTGTTCGCAAGCGCACCTGACCGGATCATGGCACGTCCGTGCAATTGGCGCGATTTCCGGCCTTGGCCGGAAGAGCACCCGTTACGCACCTCATTATCGGCTTTTGACCTTGCGAGGCTGGCCGCACCGTGATGGGCGCGCTGCCGAAAGCTCCTCGCCCACGGCAGGTTGATCAACGCTCGCGTCGGGGTCAAAGGCCGCCTTGGCGACACCATCCCGCCGACAGTGTCGGGCTGCGTGGTTATGGCCGTTCTCGATTGTGCCCGCAACAAGATGGGAAATAAGCGACGATCAGCACGCAGACCGCCCTGCGGCACCGTCTGACACTTGCCACTATGCCCCACAGACCGTATGCAAAGACGCAACTGATCTCGGGGGAAAAATGGCACAAGACGATCCCAGGACACTGGTCTCAACGGACTGGCTCGCGGCGCATCTCAAGGATCCTGACCTGCGCATACTTGACGCGTCATGGTACTTGCCTGACGCAGGGCGCAATCCACGCAGCGAGTATGACGCAGCGCATATTCCCGGTGCCCGCTTTTTCGACATCGCCGAAATCGCGGACAACCGCTCGGACCTGCCGCATATGGTGCCGCCGGTTGAAAAGTTCATGTCACGCCTCCGGGCGATGGGCGTCGGCGACGGCCATCAGGTGGTGGTCTATGACGGCATGGGAATTTTCTCTGCCGCGCGGGTCTGGTGGCTGTTTCGCCTGATGGGCCAGTTCAACATCGCCGTTCTGGATGGCGGCCTGCCCAAATGGCTGGCCGAGGATCGCCCGACCGAAGACATGCCCCCGATCGTGCGCGACCGCCACATGACAGTGCGCCGCCAGAACCATATGATCAAGGATGTCACACAGGTGGCCTCGGCCTCCAAGCTGCGCAACCATGAAATCATCGATGCGCGCGCGCCCAGCCGATTTGCCGGAGCAGAGCCCGAACCACGCGAAGGATTGCGCGCGGGCCATATTCCCGGCGCGCGCAACGTCCATTATGCAACATTGCTGAACGACGACGGCACGATGAAGCCACCGCAGCAACTGCGCACGATATTCGAGGATGCGGGCGTCGATCTTGCCCAGCCTGCCATCACCACTTGCGGATCGGGCGTCACAGCCGCGATCCTGTCCCTCGCGCTGGAGCGTATGGGCAAGACCGACCACGCACTTTATGACGGATCCTGGGCCGAATGGGGCATGTTCCCAACGGTTCCCGTCGCCACCGGAGACGCCTGATGTTCGAAAACCTCAAAGCCCAACCCGCCGACAAGATCCTTGCGTTGATGCAGGCCTACAAGGAAGATCCGCGCGAGACCAAGATCGACCTGGGCGTCGGTGTCTACAAGAATGCCGAAGGCGTCACACCCGTGATGCGCGCCGTCAAGACCGCGGAAAAGCGCCTGTGGGAAGAAGAAACCACCAAAAGCTACGTCGCCCTTGCCGGGGATCCGGCCTTTTCCGACGCGCTGATCGCCTTGGTACTGGGCGATGCGGTAGAACGTGAAAACGTCGCCGCTGCGGCAACGCCCGGCGGCACGGGCGCGGTCCGTCACGCGTTCGAGATGGCCCGCATGGCCAACCCCGATGTCCGCGTCTTCGTGTCTGATCCGACATGGCCGAACCACCTGTCGATCCTGAAGTTCATGGGCCTGCCGACGATTTCCTATCGGTATTTCGACAGTGACACCGGCGCGGTGGATTTCGACGGGATGATGGAAGATCTGGCGCAGATCAAGAAGGGCGACCTCGTGTTGCTGCATGGTTGCTGCCACAACCCGTCCGGCGCAAACCTGAACCTGACACAGTGGCAGGCGGTTGTTGACCTGCTGCTCAAGACAGGCGCGACACCGATGATCGACATCGCCTATCAGGGTTTTGGCGACGGCTTGGAAGAAGACGCAGCAGGCACACGCCTCGTCGCGTCTTCCGTACCCGAATGCCTGATCGCGGCCAGCTGCTCGAAAAACTTTGGCGTCTACCGCGAGCGTACCGGCCTTCTGATGGCCGTGTCGCAGGACGCCTCCGCGCGTCAGCTTAACCAAGGCTCTCTGGCTTATCTCAACCGTCAGAACTTTTCCTTCCCACCTGATCATGGCGCGCGACTGGTAACCATGGTCCTGACGGACGAGGCCCTGCGCGCTGACTGGGCATCAGAAGTGGAAGACATCCGCAAAGGCCTGCTTGATCTGCGCGAACAGTTGGCGGGCGAGTTGCAACGCCGTTCAGGCTCGGACCGCTTCGGCTTCATCGCGCAGCATCGTGGCATGTTCTCTCGCCTCGGCTGCACGCCTGATCAGGTCGACACCCTGCGCAGAGATCACGGCATCTATCTGGTCGGTGACAGCCGTCTCAACATTGCGGGGCTGAACAAGACCACCGTTCCGATCCTCGCCAAGGCGATCATCGACTCCGGCATCTGACTACCGTGACACAACCCGTGCTCGAAAACTGTCCAAGGCAGATCGGGCGCGGGCTCACGTCGCAACGAGCACCAGAAACCTGCGTGCCGCAGGCACTCATTTGGATCAAACCCGCGCCATAGAGTGCCGACCTAAGACGCCTTGCGGTGCGGCGCGAACAGGGCCGTTGCCGCAAGGATCATACCCGATACCGTCGCGATCATTCCTGCCGCGCTGACAGAGTTCTGACCCCCCAGCCATAACGGGCCATATCCGGCCAGCACATAGCCCAGCACTGCTGACAGGCAGGCAAACGCCACACTCCACCAGATTTGCGTTTCCAACCGTTCGGTCATCAGGCGCGCCGCGGCGGGCGGGCAGATGAACATCGCAATCACGATGATCGACCCCACTGCATCAAACGCCGCAACCGCTGCGGATGCCGCAGTGACGACCAGCGCCAGCCCCAGCAACGTTGCCGGAACGCCCTGAGCGCGGGCAAATCCTTCGTCGAAGGTGGAGATCTTCAGCGGCCGCCACAGCAGCCGAATAAATGCCACAACCGCCACCAAGGTGATCGTGATCCGGGTCAGTTCCGGCGGCAAGGATGCCAGCGCCACGGGGTCGAGAAGGGATTCCCACCCCGCCGCTTCCAGCCAGATCAGGCTTTCCAGGTTGCCATAAAGCGCATGTTGCACGTCCAGATGCACCGACGAGGTGTCGGATTGCTCCAGCAGCAGCACCCCGCCGGCGAACATTGCCGTAAAGGTCACGCCCATGGCGGCACCTGCATCGACGCGGCCCAGTCGGCGGATCAGCTCTATCAACCCAACGGCGATCAAGGCGGCCCCCGCCGCCCCCAGCATCATCGGCCAGGTTCCGATCCGCCCGGTCACGAGGAAGGCCACGACAATGCCAGGAAGCACCACATGGCTGATCGCATCGCCGATCAGCGCCTGCCTGCGCAGCACAAGGAAATTGCCGGGCAACGCGCAGGCAATGGCCGCGAATGTGCCGATCAGCAGGGGCGGCAGCGAAAGCGCCACGAACTCTGCGCCGATCATGGCGTCACCCCCTTTGGCCCGCCGATGCGGCGGTCGATCTCGGCCAGTTGGTCGGCGGTCAGGACCGACGCGATATCGGTCATACCGTTGTCCTGCATCGCCAATGGTGCCAGGCTGTCGCTGCGCCGCACCGCTTGCCATCGGGCCTCGTCGCGCAGGATTTTTGCGGCGCGGGCGCGGCCCGCATCGGTGATCACGTTATCGGCCCTAAGAAACCCCTCGCGCCGCAAAAGCCTGCGGGTCAGACGTTCATAGACCGGCTGGCCTTGCGCCAATGAAATCAGCCCCTGCCGCAGATGCACGCGTCGCTGAAATCGCCGGTATCGCAGCGCAGCAGCCAGTACCCCCCGCCCCGGTGCAACAAGCAACGACACCACGAACAGCACAAAGCCGATCAGCACAATGATCGGCCCCGTCGGCAAGGCGGGCGCAGTGGCAGAAATCGCAGCGCCGACATAGCCCGCCAGACCGCCGAACAGCCCCGCCAGCGCCACCACATACTCCGCCCGGTTGGTCCAGAAACGCGCGGTGACCGCCGGGATGATCAGCAAGGCCACGATCATGATCAGCCCGACGATCTTCAGCCCTACCACGGTAATCGCCATCACCAGCGCCATGGTCAGAAAGTCGGTCCGGCTGACAGAGGTGCCCGCAGTCTCGGCATATCCGGGATCAAAGGCGACCTGGATCATCGGCCGCCGCAGCAGCAGCGCAAGTGCCAGAACCAATGTCCCGCCAATCGCTAGCGTCAGCGCGTCGCTGAACAGCATTCCCGCCGTGGACCCCAAAAGAAACGTCTCCAATCCCGCTTGTCGCCCGCTGGACAGGGTCTGAATGACCGTCAGGATGACGATCCCTGCGCCGAAAAACACCGACAGCACCGCCCCGATCGCGGCGTCTTCGGCCAGTCTGGTATGCCGTGTCAGCCATGTGACGCACAGCAACCCCGCCAGCGCCGACAGCGCCGAACCCGCCAGCAATCCCGGCAGCCAGCGGCCATCGCCGCCAAGCGCCACCATCACCAGAAAGGCCAGACCGATGCCGGGAAGGGTCGCGTGGCTTATCGCATCCGACACCAGCGAGCGCTTGCGCAGGAACAGAAACGTACCGGTCGCCCCCGCCGCCACGCCAAGGCTGGCCGCCCCCAACGCCACCAGCGTTGCGTTATAGCCCATTTGAAGAAGAAGCGCGTCACGCAACATGGCTTAGACCGTCCCCAGAACCAGTTGGTCAATCTGCCCGGTCGCCAGACGTCCGCCATAGGCCTCTTGCAGGTTGGCGGCGGTAAAGGCCGCCTCGACCGACCCTTCGGCGATCTTGCGGCGATTGATCAGGAAGACATTGTCGAAATACTGCGCCACCGTTGACAGGTCGTGATGCACGGCAACAACCGTGCGCCCCTCTGCCCGCAATTCCTTCAGAACCACGATGATCGCGCGCTCTGTCGCGGCATCGACACCGGCGAAAGGTTCGTCCAGCAGGTAAAGCTCTGCATCCTGCGCCAGCGCGCGGGCGAGAAACACGCGTTGTTGCTGCCCACCGGACAGCTGCCCGATCTGACGATCCGCGAAATCGGCCATGCCAACGCGGTCAAGACAGGCAAGCGCGCGCGCCACATGCCGCGCACGGACAGGCCGCAACAGGCCAAGCTCTCGGCTCAGGCCCATCAAGGCGACATCCATCACCGTGGTCGGAAAATCCCAATCGACGCTGGCGCGTTGCGGTACATAGGCGATGCGGGCGCGCTGTTTCGCCAGCGGCTTGCCAAAGACCGTCGCGGTCCCGGACAGGGGGCGGACGATCCCAAGCGCTGCTTTCAGAAGCGTCGACTTGCCTGCGCCGTTCGGACCGATGATGGCGGTCATCGCACCGGGTTCCGCCGTCAGGTCGATGGAAAAGATCGCCGGGTCCTCGCCGTATGAGACGGTCATCCCACGAATTGCCAGCGGGCTTTGCGCAAGGGTGTCCGCAACCGGGCGGCCTTCATCGGTTGCCAATTGTGGCATTGCGTCTTTCATATCAAATCCCTGCCGACAGCTTGCCGGACATGCCCTGCGCGGGCACATCGGCCCCAAGCGCGCGGGCAATCACGGTGATGTTGTGATCAAGCATCCCGATATAAGTGCCTTCATATGTATCTGCCTGGCCCATCGCGTCCGAGAAAAGCTCTCCGCCGATGCGGACGTCATGGCCCTGTGCGGCAGCGCCTTCGATCAGCGCCCGGATGTTGCGATCAGAGACAGAACTTTCCACAAATACCGCCTTGATGTCACGCGCCACCAGCGTATCCACCAGCATGCGGATACGTTGCAGCCCCGCTTCGCTTTCGGTCGAGATGCCCTGGATGCCCAGAACCTCAAACCCGTAGGCGCGGCCGAAATAGCCGAACGCGTCATGCGCAGTGACCAGAACACGGGCGGGTTCCGGCACCTTGGCAAGCGTTTCGTGCGCATAGGCGACCAGCGCGTCGATCTCGGCGACGAAAACCTCCGCGTTGGCGGTGAATATTTCCGCGTGTTCGGGGCGGGCGTCAATCAACGCATCACGGACCCGCAAAGCCACCGGGCGCCACAGTTCAGGTGCCATCCAGACATGCGGATCGGCCTTGTTCTCATAATCGGCGTGACGCAGCAGCAGATCCGACGGCACCGCCTCGCCCACCGCGACGACATTGCGGGACGTGGCGAGACGCTTGAAGAACTCCTCCATCTGCGCCTCAAGATACAGCCCGTGCCACAGCACCAGATCGGCGCGGGTGATCGCCACGATGTCAGAGCGCGTCTGGCGATAGGAATGCGGGTCAACCCCCGGACCCATCAGCCCGCGCACCTCTGCCAGCGGACCGGCAATGCGGCGCGCCGTATCGGCGATCATGCCGGTGGTTGCGACAATTGTGAGTGTGTCCTGTGCTGCCGCAATGCGCGGAAGCGTAGTGACGGCCGTGGCCCCAGCGAGGCCTAGAAGGAGATTGCGACGTTTCATGTGGCATGCATATGCGAGTCATTCTCATAAAGTCAATGATATTGAGAATTATTCGCAACTAAAGCGCCGATTTACCCCGGCCCGGCCCCGCGCTATGACAAACAGGGCAGGAATTGGCAGGAAAGGCCGGGTAATGGACCGAAGTGGCGGACGCGGGGTGATGTATATTGCATGGGGCAGTGCCCATGTGGATGTGGCCCGGAGATCAGCGGCCAGCGTCAAGAAGTCGAATCCCGGTCTACAGACCTGTATCTGGTGCGCCGAAAGCGATGACACCAGCGGCTTTGACCTCAGCTTCGTGATCCCGGAAGGGCTGAAGCGGCCCAAGGTGGACCTGTTGCCCGACACGCCCTTCGACGAAACGCTTTATCTGGATAATGACACGATCATTCGCGCCGATCTGGGCAGCCTGTTCGATCTGTTGCAGAAATTCGAGCTGTGCGGCGCGCATGTCATGCTGTGGCATCGTCCCCGGCATCGCAAGGTCTGGCGCAAGGAACCGCCAGACGCCTTCCCAGAGATCAATTGCGGCGTGTTGCTGTACCGGTCATCCGACCGTGTGTTCGACTTCTTCCGGGAATGGAGCCGAGCCTTCGCGGTGGCGGGGTTCCGCGTCGATCAGGTGACGTTCCGCGAACTGCTGTGGGAATCCGACCTGCGCTTTTACGTTTTCCCGCCGCAATACAACAAACGCATCTTCGAGCCGTCCGAGGTGATCTGGTCCGATCAGCCAAAGCCGCGCATCGTGCATCTGCCGATCCTGCGACCGCAGAAAACCCGGTTCAAGACGTGGTTTGGCGAACAGATCGCCCGCTACTGGGGCTGACGCGACGGGCAAGCTTGCCAGCGGGTCGTCGGCGTGCCACGCTTGGCCTCTCTGAACCAGCCCGGACATGACGATGGACAGCAAGACGACAACCGCCACGCATCAGCTTCCACAGGCGCTGGAGCCGCGCAATCCGGGGATGGATCTTGATCTGGATTGGGTGGCGCGAGCGCAGGCAAACCGATCCGCCATCGAACGACGCGCGGCATCTCTGCCGGGGCGGCGTTCGGTCAAGAAGGACTACCAGGCCGCCTGGCTGTTGAAAGCGATCAGTTGCATTGATCTTACGACCCTGGCCGGTGACGACACCGAAGGCCGCGTGCGCCGCCTGTGTGCCAAGGCCCGCCAGCCGGTACGCGTCGATCTGCTGGCCGCGTTGGGCGTCGAGGGGCTGACCACCGGTGCGGTCTGCGTTTATCACGACATGGTGGAATGCGCCGTGGACGCGCTGCAAGGATCCGGCATTCCGGTCGCCGCCGTGTCCACAGGCTTTCCCGCAGGGTTGTCGCCCTTTCATCTGCGCGTCGCCGAGATAGAGGAAAGCGTCCGGGCGGGCGCGTCAGAGATCGACATCGTGATCTCTCGACGGCATGTCCTGACCGGTAACTGGCAGGCGCTTTACGATGAGATGCGGGCCTTTCGTGCCGCGTGCGGGGATGCCCATGTCAAGGCGATCCTCGCCACCGGAGAGTTGGGGACGTTGCAGAATGTCGCCCGCGCCTCGCTGATCTGCATGATGGCGGGAGCCGACTTCATCAAGACCTCCACCGGCAAGGAAAGTGTGAACGCCACGCTACCCGTCACGCTGGTCATGGTGCGCGCGATCCGCGAGTTTTTCGACGAAACCGGCTACCGCGTTGGCTACAAACCTGCGGGCGGAATCTCCAAAGCCAAGGACGCGCTGACCTATCTGGCGCTGATGAAGGACGAGTTGGGCCGCCCCTGGGTGCAGCCGGATCTGTTCCGCTTTGGCGCATCGTCCCTTCTGGGCGATATAGAACGGCAGTTGGAACATCACGTCACCGGGGCCTATTCGGCATCCTGGCGCCATGCGCTAAGCTGACCCGCCATGCCGATGTCCAGCAACCACGCGCTATTCGCCGTTTTTACCATGCTGGTCGTGCTGTCGACCATGTGGCGCCGCCGGCGTCTGCGCCGCGCTGTGCGCGACCTGCCGACGCGCATGCAGCGGCTGCTTGGTCCGGAACCGTTGTTCAGCCCGCCCCCGGACGACGACCTGCCCGACGGGTTGCGCAGCTATGCGGCGCTGCACAAGCGCACGCGCCTTATCAACTATGCCTGCTGGGCCATTGCCGCGCTTTACGCCGCGCTGATCGTGTTTCTTCTGCTGAAAGACACTCCGACATGACCGTAAAAGAGATCTTTGAGACCATGGATTATGGACCTGCCCCCGAAAGCGCTGCCGAAGCTCTGGCATGGCTCGCGGAACACAGCGATGGATTTGGTCATTTCATTGACGGCACCTTCACCAAGCCCGGCGCAGGGTTTGATAGCCGCAACCCCGCGAATGGCGAGGTTCTGGCCACGCTCACCCAGGCCACGCCGGCAGATGTGGACAGCGCCGTGGCGGCGGCGCGGGCGGCTCAGGGCAAATGGGCCAAGCTTGGCGGCCCCGGCCGTGCGCGCCACCTTTATGCCTTGGCACGGTTGTTGCAAAAACACGCCCGGCTGTTTGCGGTGCTGGAGACGCTGGATAACGGCAAGCCCATCCGCGAAAGCCGCGACATCGACGTGCCCTTGGCACAGCGGCATTTCTACTATCACGCCGGCATGGCGCAGCTTATGGAAAAGACCCAGCCGGGGCGCGAGGCTTTGGGGGTTTGTGGCCAGATCATCCCGTGGAACTTTCCGCTGCTGATGCTGTCATGGAAGATCGCACCCGCGCTGGCGATGGGCAACACGGTTGTGCTGAAGCCTGCGGAATACACCTCGCTGACCGCGTTGCTTTTTGCCGATATCTGCCGTCAGGCCGGGCTGCCCAAGGGCGTCGTGAACATCGTGACCGGCGATGGCGACGTGGGCCGGATGATTGTCGATGCAGATGTGGACAAGATCGCCTTCACCGGATCGACAGAGGTGGGGCGCGCGATCCGCGAAGCCACTGCCGGGTCGGGCAAATCCCTGACGCTGGAACTGGGCGGAAAATCCCCCTATATCGTGTTCGAGGATGCCGATCTGGACTCCGCCGTCGAGGGGCTGGTCGATGCGATCTGGTTCAATGGCGGTCAGGTCTGCTGTGCGGGTTCGCGCCTGTTGGTGCAGGAAGGCGTATCGGAAGATTTCTACCGCCGTCTGCGCCGCCGCATGGACGGGCTGCGCGTGGGCGACCCCTTGGACAAATGCATCGACATCGGCGCGATTGTGGATCCGGTGCAGCGCGAAAGCATCGCCCGCATGGTTGACAGCAATACCGAGGGCGAGACCTATCGCTCTGCCGCCACTCTGCCCGCGACAGGCTGTTACTATCCGCCGACGCTGATCACCGGGCTTAGCCCGGCCAGCACCTTGATGCAGGACGAAATCTTTGGCCCTGTCTTGGTTGGCACGACCTTCCGCACCCCGTCAGAGGCGGTGGAACTGGCCAACAACACCCGTTACGGCCTTGCCGCAAGCGTGTGGAGCGAGAACATCAACGTGGCGCTGGACATGGCCCCCAAGCTGGTTGCCGGTGTGGTCTGGGTCAACGGGACGAATATGCTGGACGCCGCCGCAGGGTTTGGCGGCATGCGCGAAAGCGGCTTTGGCCGCGAAGGCGGCTGGGAGGGGCTGACCGCCTATACGAGGCCAACAGGCAAGCCCAAACCCTTGTCCAAGATCGAAGCCTTCACAGGCGACAAGGGGCCGGAGGACGGCATTGACCGGACGGCCAAGCTCTATATCGGGGGCAAGCAGGCGCGGCCCGATGGCGGCTATTCGCGCGGCGTCTATTGCAAGTCCGGCACGCTTCTGGGTCAGGTGCCGATTGCCAACCGCAAAGACATCCGCAATGCGGTCGAGGCGGCCCAGGGCGCGAAGGGCTGGCCCGCCGCAACGGCCCATCTGCGCGCGCAAGTGCTGTATTATCTGGGTGAAAACCTGTCAGCACGGGCCGAGGAATTTGCCAACCGGCTGAACCAGATGACCGGCGCGCGCACAGGCGCGAAAGAGGTCGAGGCCGCCGTGGACCGCCTGTTCACCTATGCGGCATGGGCCGACAAGCTGGATGGCGACGTCCGCTCTGTCCCGCTGCGCGGCGTGGCGCTGGCGATGCGCGAACCGGTGGGAGTGATCGGCGTGCTGTGCCCGGATGAGGCCCCGCTGTTGGGGTTGGTGTCTGTCATGGCACCCGCCATCGCGATGGGCAACCGGGTGGTGCTGGCCGCGTCGGAGCCTTTTCCGCTGGCGGCCACGGATTTCTATCAGGTGCTGGAAACCTCTGACGTGCCAGCGGGCGTCGTCAACATCCTGACCGGCAACCATGCAGAGCTGGCACCGACCCTCGCCACGCATGCCGATGTGAACGCGGTCTGGAGCTTTTCGTCCACCGACGTTGCCGCCACGGTTGAACGCGGCGCCGCTGGCAACCTGAAACGCACCTGGGTGAATAACCGCCAATCGCGTGACTGGATGGGCGAAAAAGGCGAAGGCCAGACATTCCTGGACGCCGCGACCGAAATCAAAACGGTCTGGGTGCCTTACGGCGCCTGAGGCACAGGTATCAGGCGCTTTGTGAACGGTTTCCGCCCGTTTTGGCTGGGCGTGAGGGGCACGGAAAGGGGCAAGAGGGGCAGCGCCCCCTTCCCGATGCTTGCCCGGCCGTTAACGCCAGTCCAGCACGACCTTGCCGCTGGATCCGCCGCGCATCTCTGCGAAGCCTGTTTCAAACTCGGCAGCGGGAAAGCAGTGGGTGATGATGCCGGACACGTCCAGACCGTTTTCCAGCATTGCAATCATCTTGTACCATGTCTCGAAAATCTCGCGGCCATAGACGCCCTTGATGGTCAGGGCCTTGAAGACGATGCGGCTCCAGTCCACGGGCGTCTTGCCCGGTGGGATGCCCAGCATCGCGATCCGCCCGCCCATCACGAGGCTATCGACCATCTGATCGAAGGCGCGGGCATTGCCCGACATCTCCAGCCCGACGTCAAAGCCCTGCCGCATTTTCAGACGGGGAATGACGTCCGCCAGATCTTCTTTGGCGACGTTCACCGGCACCACATCCGTGACCTTTTCGGCCAACGCCAAACGGTCGGCGTTCACATCAGTGATGACCACATGGCGCGCGCCGACATGCCGCGCAACGGCCGCCGCCATGATGCCGATGGGGCCTGCGCCGGTAATCAACACATCCTCGCCCACCAGATCAAAGCTGAGCGCCGTATGCACCGCATTGCCCAGCGGATCGAGGATCGCACCGATGTCGTCCGGGATACTGTCCGGCAGCGGCACCACGTTGAACGCGGGCAGGCGCAGGTATTCGGCAAAGGCCCCCTGTTCGTTGACACCGATGCCGCGCGTTTCAGGGTCCAGATGGAATTTTCCTGCGCGGCTCTGGCGGGAATGCTTGCCAATCAGGTGCCCCTCACCAGAGCACCGCTGGCCGATTTTCAGATCCTCGACATCCCGCCCCAGCGCCACGATCTCGCCGGCGAATTCATGGCCCGTGACCAAAGGTACCGGCACGGTTTTCTGCGCCCATTCATCCCAGTTCCAGATATGCACATCGGTGCCGCAGATCCCGGTCTTGTGGACGCGGATCAGCACATCGTCCGGGCCGATCTCTGGGATCGGACGTTCTTCCAGCCATAGCCCCTCGCGGGGTTCCGCCTTGACCAGTGCTTTCATTGTCTCGGCCATCAGATCACCCCCGTGGCTTTGCCCGCGACCTCAAAGGCGGCGAGTGCTTTGTCCAGATCGTCGCGTGTCAGGGCGGCGTTCATCTGCGTGCGAATGCGGGCCTTGCCCTTCGGCACCACCGGAAAGAAAAAGCCCGAGACATAGACGCCCTCGTCGAACAGCCGCGAGGCCATATCCTGTGCCAATTGCGCCTCACCCAGCATCACCGGAATGATCGGATGTTCGCCGGGAAGCAGATCAAACCCCAGACGGGTCAGCCCCGCGCGCCAGTATTTGGCATTCTCGAACAGTTGCGCACGCAGGGCGTCGCCCTCTTCGACCAGCCGGATCGCCTCGATCCCGGCCGCGACAACCGAGGGCGGCAGCGCGTTCGAAAAAAGGTAGGGGCGCGCGCGTTGGCGCAGCAGGTCCACCACCGCCTGCGGTCCGGCGATATAGCCGCCGATCGCACCGCCAAGCGCCTTGCCCAGCGTGCCCGTCAGGATGTCGGCCTTGATGCCGAAATGCGCGGGCGTGCCTGCGCCTTTCGGCCCCATGAACCCGGTCGCGTGGCAGTCATCGACCATCAGCAGAGCGTCATAACGGTCGGCCAGCGCACGGATCTCCGGCAGCTTGGCCAGATAACCATCCATGCTGAACACGCCGTCGGTGGCGATCATCACATGACGCGCGCCAGCGTCGCGGGCCGCTTTCAACTGGGCCTCAAGATCGTCCATGTCGGAATTGGCGAAGCGATAGCGTTTCGCCTTGCACAGCCGAATACCGTCGATGATCGACGCGTGGTTGAGACTGTCTGAGATGATTGCGTCTTCCGGCCCCAGAAGTGGCTCGAACACTGCGGCGTTCGCGTCGAAACATGCTGCGAACAGAATCGCGTCATCCGTGCCAAGGAAGGCCGCCAGCCGCTCCTCCAGTTGCGTATGCAGGTCCTGCGTTCCGCAGATGAACCGCACAGAGGCCATGCCGTAGCCGTGATCGTCCATCGCCTGTTTGGCGACGGCAATCAGATCGGGATGATCCGCAAGCCCGAGGTAGTTGTTGGCACACAGGTTCAAGACTTCGCGCCCGCCAACATCGATACGCGCGCCTTGCGGCGAGGTGATCAACCGTTCGCGCTTCATCAGGCCGTCAGCCTCAATGCCACGAAGTTCGCCTTGCAGATGGGTCAGAAAAGCCTGGGTCATGGGGATGAGTCTCCTTTGTCGAGACAACTCTACCATAGCGGATTAAGTTCCGAAATAGAAGAAATCCGTAATTACGGATATTTTCCCTTATGCCGGATTAGCCGCCCATCACGATCAGGAATGCCTGCACCTCGCCGCCTTCGGCCGCGATCTTATGGGGTATGTCGGCCGCATAACGTGCGGTATCTCCCGGCCCAAGCCGTGCTACCGCGTCCCCTGACCGGACCATGACCGTGCCAGAGACCACTGTCAGTTGCTCGCGGGCACCTCGCGTGTGGGGTTGACTGTCCAGTACACCACCTGACCGAAGCAACAGCTCGTATACCTCATGCCGACCAGCCTCTTCTGGGGGCGACAGGATGCGAATCCGGCACCCTTCCCCCATATTGTCGATGGTCGGCACCTGATCGGCGCGCAGCACCTCGACGGTCTGCATCACTTCGGCGGTCTCAAGCAGCCCCGCGAAATCCACCTGAAGCGCCCGCGTCAGGTTCCACAAGGTTGCAATCGTGGGCGAGGATTCCCCGCGCTCGATCTGGCTGACCATAGAGCGCGAGACACCCGAAAGTTTCGACACCGCCTCCAGCGACAGGTCCTGCGCGCGCCGGGCCTCTTTCAGACGTGCGGGAAGGCGCAACAAAATATCGTCATGTTCATCCGTCATATAGGACGTGATGCCCTGCTTGGCGACGTTCTGTCAATCGCTAGACAGGACCTTCCATGTCGCCCAGCCTGTACAGCGCACGTCCGGTGACGTTCTTGATGCCGGCCAGACCCCGAACAATCGCAACAAGGACAGGGCCGCCGATTGATGCGACCGGGAACAAAAAGTGGTGGCGCAGCCCGTGACGTTGCGTCAGGCTACCACATAACGCTGTCTGCGTCATAACTTCAGCAACAACTGGTAAAGGATCCTATCATGTCAGATGATATCGTTATTCTCAGCGGCGCACGCACCGCCGTCGGCACGTTCGGCGGCGCGCTTGCCGGCACATCCCCCATTGACCTTGGTACAGTTGCCGCGCGCGCTGCTCTGGAACGTGCTGGCGTCGAAGGCGGGCAGATTGGCCATGTCACCTTTGGCCATGTCATCAACACCGAACCGCGGGACATGTATCTTAGCCGAGTCGCCGCCATGCAGGCCGGCGTGCCGGACACCACGCCCGCCATGAACGTGAACCGGCTTTGCGGGTCCGGCGCGCAGGCGATCGTTTCGGTCGTGCAATCACTGATGCTGGGGGACGCGGATTTCGGTCTTGCAGGCGGTGCCGAAAACATGTCGCGCAGTCCCTATATCGTGCCGGATCAGCGCTGGGGTGCCAAGATGGGCGACATCCGCACGCTGGATATGATGCTGGGCGCGTTGAACTGCCCCTTCGGCACCGGACATATGGGCGTGACCGCCGAGAATGTCGCCGCAGAACACGACATCACACGCGACGCGCAGGACGCCTTTGCGCTGGAAAGCCAGAAGCGCACGGCCGCTGCGATCAGCGAGGGACGCTTCAAGGACCAGATTGTGCCTGTAGAGGTGCGGGTAAAGCGCGACATGGTGGCCTTTGACACGGATGAACATCCCAAGGCCTCAACCACGGCGGAAATTCTGGCCGGGCTGCGACCGGCATTCCAGAAGGATGGCACGGTCACGGCGGGCAACGCTTCGGGCATCAATGACGGTGCGGCGGCACTGGTACTGGCGCGCGCCAGTGCGGCGGAAAAGGCCGGGCTGAAGCCCCGCGCGCGTGTGTTGGGCTATGCCCATGCCGGTGTGCGACCGGACGTCATGGGCATCGGTCCTGTTCCAGCCGTCAAGGCGCTTCTGGAACGGACGGGCCTGAAAGCCGACGATTTCGACGTGATCGAATCCAACGAGGCCTTTGCGGCGCAGGCGCTAGCCGTGAACAAGGGTCTGGGGCTTGATCCGGCAAAGGTGAACCCCAATGGCGGGGCCATCGCCCTTGGACACCCAGTCGGGGCCACAGGTGCCATTATCACCGTCAAAGCCCTGTACGAGCTGGAGCGGATCGGCGGAAAGCGCGCCCTGATTACAATGTGCATCGGCGGCGGTCAGGGTATTGCCTTGGCAATCGAACGCATCTGAAGCTTTGCGCCCGCCCTTTCTGGCGGGCGCATCAAACACCCCTCGATGTCGCCGTCGACGCAAATTCAGCGTCTTTACCGGCAATTCGAAGCTGGACGTGGCCAAACCCTCAGGTCATGACTTGCCTCTCCCAAAAGCCGGGATAAAGCGCCACGAACCCGTCATCCGCCACCTTCAGCTCTGTCTGAAATTCCGTCTGTTCGGCTTCGTAACGCACCAGCCCGCCACGCTCGCGGGTATAGGCCTGGTTCAGGGGCCGCAACGCGCCCTCGGGTTCGCACAGCCAAGCCGCACGGGCCTGCATCCGACCCACCTCGCATAACCGGCGCAGCGGCATCAAGTTGGTGGCAGGCGTGAAACCGAGGTCAATGTCCACCGCGCCTTCGACCGCCGGTTGCGGCACATCGTTCAATGCCCAGTTGTCTCCGTTTCGCAGAAGACGCAAGGCCACCGGCTGATCGCGGAATGTGCCGGTGACATCGGCGCTTTGCGTAAACCAATCGCCGTCGCAGCGGATCACATAGTCCAGATGCGACCACCCCTGCCCGTCGCCAAAACGCGCATGTCCGATCAGCATCCATCCCGCACCCGACCGGACAAGGCGACAGCGATCTCGCCCCTCCCGGTCCAGCGCGCGCCATTCCGCTGTGGCAACAGTTTCGGCAGTCATGGACACCTCCAGAACGGTATGCCGGGAATCCGACCCTGACACCCCGCTGAACGCGCGTGTCAGATGCCTGAAATCCTAACCCGGATCGGTTGAATGGTGACACGACATGGCACAGCCAAGCAAGGAGTCTGCGGACCAGGGCGTTTAAGAAGTTTTTCATATCAATGAAGCATCGTCTGGCGCAGGACCAACCGAGCCGGAACAAGGCATGAGCTTTGCAACCAAACTATCAGAGGAACGCCGCGCACGGCTGGCGGCCGAACGCCTGCTGGAACTCAAACAGGCGGAACTGTTTGCCGCCAATCGCAAACTGGGCAAACATGCCCGTGCCTTGTCGAACGAGATCACGGAAACCCGCGCCGAAGTGTTGACCGTGCGGACAGAAAACCAGCGCGTGAAATCTGACCTGAGCGTTGCCAACCAGAAGATCGAAATTGCAGAGCGTCGCCTGTGGCAATCCATCCGGACGATTCAGGATGGGTTCGCCTTTTTCGATGCCGACAACATGATGATCGCCGCCAACCATGCCTATCTGTCTGTGTTCGACGGGCTGGAAGAGGTGCGCCCCGGCATTTTCTATCCCCGCATTCTGCAACTCATCACCGAAGAGGGGATCGTCAACATCGGCGATCAACCGCCCGCCGAGTGGCGCGCCATGATGATCGACCGTTGGGAAACCGATAATCCTGACCCGATCACGCTGAAATTGTGGAACAATCAATATATCAAACTGGTCGATCAGCGTGGGCAATGCGGTGATGTCGTAAGCATCGCGCTGAATATCACCGAAACGGTACGCTATGAAAAGAGACTGAAAGACGCGCAACGCCGCGCCGAGGCCGCGAACCGCGCGAAATCCACCTTCCTCGCGAATATGAGCCACGAGATCAGAACCCCGATGAACGGCGTCATCGGCATGGCGGATCTGCTGTCAGACACCGATCTGAGCGAAGAACAACGTCTTTATGCCGAAACGATCAAGAATTCTGGTGAAGCTTTGCTGGTGATCATCAACGACGTACTCGATTATTCCAAGATCGAGGCTGACAAGCTTATCCTGCACCCGGAACCTTTCAATCTGGAACGAAGCCTGCACGAAGTCGCGATGCTGTTTCAGCCGACAGCGCGCGACAAAGATCTTGAAATGATGATCGACTATGACATGTTTCTACCGGCCTGGTTTGTCGGCGATCCCGGTCGCTTGCGGCAAGTTCTGACGAATCTTATTGGCAACGCACTGAAATTTACCCAAACCGGGCATGTGCTGATCCGAGTCGTGGGCATGTGCTCTGACCAGAAGAATGCCGCGATCCATGTCACGGTTGAAGATACCGGTATCGGCCTGCCCCCCGACAAGGCCGAACATATCTTTGGTGAGTTCAATCAGGTCGAGGATGAGCGCAATCGCCAGTTTGAAGGCACCGGGCTGGGCTTGGCGATCACCAAACGGCTTATTCACTTGATGGGCGGCAATATCTGGGTGGATTCCGAGGTAGGCTGCGGATCCTGCTTCGGGTTTCGTATCACCCTACCAATCGCAGAACCTTTAACCAATCAAAACCCGGTTCTGCCGAAGAACCTGCGCCGGGTCATGGTGGTGGACGACCAGCCGGTCAACAGCATGATCATGCAAAAACAACTGACCGTTCTGGGCATCGAAACCCTGATCTGCACATCTGCGCAAGCTGCGTTGGAAAAACTGCACACGGCACCAGATGTTGTCATCCTCGAACAGCAGCTACCCGACACGACGGGACTCGCCCTTGCACAGGAAATGCGTGATCGCGGGCTTTTCGCGCCGATCCTGTTGCTTTCAAACATCCCCGGCGAAACCGTGGCGGACCCCGCGCGTGAATGCGTGCACACCGTATTGCAAAAGCCGTTATCTCGGCGTTCGCTGTTCGACGAGTTGGAAGCATTGGCCAAAGCAGCGCCACCCAAGGCGCACCCCCGGCCCGCACCCACGCCCATCATGGAAGCCTCGGTCACCTCTCCGGGCAGCGCGCGTCAGATGAAGCTGCTGGTGGCAGAGGATAACAAGACCAATCAGTTGGTGTTCAAGAAAATGGTGTGCACGCTGGATCTGTCGCTTCGCTTTGCGCAAAACGGGATAGAGGCGGTCGCCGCCGTGGCAGAGGACCGTCCCGACCTGATTTTCATGGACATCTCGATGCCGAAAATGGACGGGAAGGAAGCCACCGGTCACATCCGCGCGGCCGAACCAGACGGCCAGCACGTCCCCATCGTCGCGCTGACTGCTCATGCAATGGCCGGCGACCGCGAAGCCATCATCGCCTGCGGGTTGGATGATTACATGACCAAGCCTCTGCGCAAGGCCGAACTGACGGAGATGATCGAAAGGCATCGTCCCGGCGACACAAGACCCGTCAGCCCGTCGCAATAGCCGTCAGGCGGCCTGGGCTGCCTCGCTGCGGACAAAGACCGGGCGCTCCGGAGTGCTGAGATCCGGACGCAAAGCATATCCGCCGGTATCGAACTCTGTCAGGCTGGCGGGATCGGTCAGACGGCGCTGTATGATGAAACGTGCCATCGCCCCTCGTGCGCGTTTGGCGAAGAAGCTGACAATTTTCGGACCGCCCGGCTTCTCCTCCATGAAGACCGGCGTGATCACGCGCAGCTTCAGGGCCTTGGGCGCAACCGCTCCGAAATATTCCTGGCTCGCACAATTCACCAGCACATCCGTGTTCAGTTGCTCTGCCTGCGCATTCAACGCTTTGGACAGGTCGTCGCGCCAATAGTCATACAGATTGCGCCCGCGGCGCGTCTTCAGCCTGCTGCCCATTTCCAGCCGATACGGCTGTATCGCATCGCAAGGACGCAAAACCCCGTAAAGGCCGGACAGAATGCGCAGATGGTCCTGCGCCCAGACAATTTCATCGGCGTCCAAGGACGCCGCTTCAAGCCCCATATAGGTGTCACCGGCAAAGGCCAGCGCTGCAGGGCGCACCGCATCCATCTGGGGTTCCTCGGAAAAGTCACGAAAGCGGTCACGGTTCAGGCGCGCCAGATCGGGACTGAGATCCATCAGTTTTTGCAGGCTGCCAAGCGTTTGATTGCGCATGGTTTTGGCCAGCCTGTTGGCATCGTCCAAAAGGGATGGCGTGGTCATGCTGTGCTCGGGCCGCTCTGCCCAATCCAGCCGCTTTGCCGGCGAAATCACTATCAGCATATCAACCCCCTTCGAAATCCGTCCAACGACTTAGCCCGCTTCGTGGATCGCGTCCAGAAAGGCCGGGCCGAACCGCGCCACCTTTTGCGCGCCCATGCCCTGAATTGCCTCAAGATCGGCTGCCGTGCCGGGGCGTCGCTCGGCGATGTGCCGCAAAGTGGCCGTGGTGCAACTGAGGTATTTCTCGGTCCCGTCCTCGCCGCGCGACAGCCGCGCCTGCGCCTCTTGCAACCGGTCGAACAGCGCCCCTGACGCACGGCCGGCCATCTTGCGCCGCACCGGGTGCATCTCTTCTGCGGCACCGGTGATTACCTCCAGAAACGCAGTCCCGTAGCTTTCCAGCTTTTTCGCGCCGACACCGCCGATACGCGCCATCTGGTCAAGCGTTCCGGGGCGCGTTTCGGCCATTTCCACCAGCGTCCGGTCGTTGAAGATGATATAGGCCGGCACCCGAGCAGCCTCTGCCAGGGCGCGGCGTTTGGCCTTGAGGGCCGATAGAAGCGGTGCGTCCTCTTCGCTGACCATCGCCTTGACGGCGGGCCTGCGACTGGCCGAAGCTGCCCGAATGCTGTCGCGGCGAAGGTCGATCTGCGCCTCACCGCGCAACAGAGGCAAGGCCGCATCCGTCATGCGCAGCGCGCCGTGGCGTTCAGGATCGGGGCGCAGCAGATCGTGTCCCATCATCTGCCGGAACAGCGCCTGCCAGCCGCGCTTGTCGAATTCGCGTCCTACCCCGAAAGTGGGCAACCGATCATGCCCCTTGTCGCGAACCTTGTCGGTCAGGTTCCCGGTGAGAATATCGATCAGGTGGCCCGCACCGAAATATTCGCCGGTCCGCAATGCAGCCGACAGCGCCTTTCGCACGGCCTCTGTTCCATCGAACACTTCGGCAGGCTGGTCGCAAAGATCGCAATTCCCGCAGATTACGTCGGTTTCGCCAAAATAGCCCAGCAGCGTCTTGCGGCGACAGTGCAACGCCTCGGCCAGACCCAGCAGCGCGTTCAGCCGCCCGTGATCGGCGGCGCGGCGTTCCGGCGGGGCCAGCCCTTCGTCAATCTGGCTGCGGCGCAGGCGTATATCCTCGGGGCCGAACAGGGTCATCGTTTCGGCGGGGCCGCCATCACGCCCGGCGCGGCCGATTTCCTGATAATAGGCCTCGATGCTTTTGGGCAGATCGGCATGGGCGACCCAGCGAATGTCGGGCTTGTCTACGCCCATTCCGAAGGCAACAGTCGCCACCACGATCAACCCATCCTCGCGGGCAAACCGGGACTCGACTGTGCGGCGGTCCTCGGCATCCATCCCGCCATGGTAGAAACACGCGTTGTGCCCGGCCTGACGCAGTGCCCCTGACAAGCCTTCGGTCTTTGCGCGCGTGCCACAATAGACAATCCCCGACTGTCCCTTGCGCGCATTGGCAAAGTCGAGGATTTGCCGCCGGGGGCCGTCCTTACCAGCAAAGGCCAGATGAATGTTCGGCCGGTCAAACCCGCGCAGAAAACGCTGTGGCTCCACCCCGGCAAACAAGCGCGTGACAATTTCATCCTGCGTTTCAGCGTCGGCGGTCGCGGTAAAGGCGGCAACCGGCACGTCCAACAGTTCACGCAACTCGCCGATGCGCAGGTAGTCGGGGCGGAAATCATGCCCCCACTGGCTGACGCAATGCGCCTCGTCCACGGCGATCATCGAAACGCCGATGCGGCGCAGCATCGAGATGGTTCCGCCTGCCGCCAACCGTTCGGGCGCGAGGTAAAGCAGCTTCAGCGCGCCGGATTCAAGCTCTTGCCAGACGGTGTCCGTCTCTTCCTGTGTATTGCCAGAGGTCAGCGCACCAGCAGCAACGCCCGACTCGCGCAGCCCGCGCACCTGATCCCGCATCAGCGCAATCAACGGCGAAATCACCACCGTCACGCCATCGCGCATCAGGGCGGGCAGTTGAAAGCACAGGGATTTGCCGCCGCCGGTCGGCATGATCGCCAGAACATTGCGGCCTTGTGTTACGGCACGCACGATCTCTTCCTGGCCCGGACGGAAGGCACCAAAACCGAATACATCGCTAAGCAGCGCGTCGGCGCTGGCGGAGTCGCGGGGCATGAAAACCTGCTTTGTTATCTACATCTGCTCTGATGCAGACAATCACATACCAAGTCTCGTGAAACAAGGCCGCGTCGTCGGCTTCTTGCCGCAATTCTGCTGCCCTCAAAGGGCCCGCAGCGTCAGTAGCTGTAGAACAGCGCCGCGTTGTTCTTGAGTACGATCTGGATCGCGTAAACCGCGACCAGCGCCACCAGCGGTGCCAAGTCCAATCCGCCCATCGCCGGAAGGATCCGGCGAATGCGGCTGTAGACCGGTTCAAGCAGACGGTTGAGGCCGTCCCATATCTGTGCCACCAACGGCTGCCGCAGGTTGAGCACCTGAAAACTGATCAGCCAGCTCATGATGACATGGGCGATGATGATGAACCAGACGATGTTCAGAATCAGCAACAGGATCTCGTATAGCGATTGCATGCGGCTCGTCCCTTAAGGTCTGTATCGCAGGCACAGGTAATGGCGCACGGCCCAAAGGGCAAGAGTGCCGCAAGGTTGCAATTGACGCGCCCGGCGGCCCTGCTCAGGTATTGCGGTAAAAGGAGACTGCCGATGTACCCGTTCATTCGCATGGCCAAAGAGTTGGTGATCAATCGCAAGGCGTCAAAGCTTTCGCCGACCGGCACCCATGTATCGCGCCATATGTGTCTGCCTTGGGACATCGACCTCTGGGCCGAGTTGAACAACGGCCGGACGCTGACGGTCTATGATCTAGGACGCATTCCTCTGGCGCAGCGCACCGGGTTGATCGGGGTGCTTCGACGTCAGCGCTGGGGCTTGACGGTTGCCGGCGTTTCGGTGCGCTATCGCCGTCGCATCCGGATGTTCGACGTGGTCGAGATGCGCAGTCGGCTTGTGGGCTGGGACGAAAAGTTCATCTATCTGGACCAGTCAATGTGGCGCAAGGACGGCGCTTGCGCCAATCAGGGCCTTTACCGGACGGCGGTAACCGGCCCTGACGGAATTGTCCCCCCGGCTCAGGTGGCCGCGGCCTTGGGCGCGAATCCGACATCGCCGCCCCTGCCCGACTGGATCCGGGCCTGGATCACGGCCGAGGATCAGCGTCCCTGGCCGCCGAAGCAGGATTGACACTTCCAGTCACACAGGGGCAGGGTCGCGCAAGTTTCAAAGCCGGAGGACCGTCATTGTGGCAACGATATCTCTGCGCAAGCGGGTCTGGGGCTGGTTCTTCTTTGACTGGGCAAGTCAGCCCTACAACACGTTGCTCATCACCTTCATCTTCGGGCCATATGTCAAGGAATTGCTTGATGACGGCGCGGGCGCGCAGGCCGCTTGGGGTTACGGCATCACGGCTGCTGGTCTGGCAATAGCGGTTCTCGCACCGGTTCTTGGCGCATTGGCCGACATCTCGGGCAACCGGATCAGGTGGATTTGGCTGTTCTCGGCCATGTATGTCATCGGCGCGGGCATGCTTTGGTTCGCCGCTCCGGATGATTTCAACCTGCTTTTCACGCTGATGTTTTTTGCAATCGGGCTGGTCGGAATGGAGATGGCGACGATCTTCACCAACTCCATGCTGCCAGACCTTGGCCCCCGTGAGGACATCGGCAAACTTTCGGGCAATGGCTGGGCCTTTGGCTATGTCGGCGGTTTGCTGGCGCTTGTCATCATGCTGACACTGTTTGCGGAAAGCGCCGAAACCGGGCGCACAATTCTGGGGATCGAGCCGATCCTTGGTTTCGACCCCATGCAACGCGAGGGAACCCGGTTTGTCGGACCATTGACCGCGCTTTGGTATGCGCTTTTCATGGTTCCGTTCTTCCTGTTCGTCCGCGAACCACGCCGCATGGCCAGGCCCGCAGGTGCGTTCGGCAAGGCGATGCGTCAGTTGGGCTCGACCATTCGGAACCTGCCGCACACGCCTTCGCTTTTCGCCTATCTCGGCTCGTCGATGCTCTACCGCGACGCGTTGAACGGAATGTACGCGTTTGGCGGCATCTACGCGGCGGGCGTGTTGGGCTGGGGCGTCGTGGATACCGGAATGTTCGGGATCATCGCCATCATCGCTGGGGCGATCTTTGCCTGGATCGGGGGGCGCGCTGACGCTGTGTTCGGCCCCAAGCCGGTGATCACCACCTGCATCATCGTCCTGACATTCGTCGCGATCGCGATCACGCTTGTCAGCCGCGAGACATTGTTCGGAATTGCCGTTGCCGAAGGCTCTCGGTTGCCTGACATCACATTCCTGACGCTTGGCGCGATCATTGGCGCGGCGGGCGGTGTGATCCAGTCGGCCAGCCGCACGATGATGGTGCGGCAAGCCCGGCCCGGCCATATGGCAGAGGGGTTTGGCCTGTTTGCACTGGCGGGGAAAGCGACCAGCTTCATCGCCCCGGCAAGCGTCGCCGTCGCGACCCAACTGACCGGATCGCAGCAACTTGGCGTGACGCCGCTGATCGCCCTGTTTCTTTTGGGGCTTTTTCTGCTATTCTATGTCAAAAGCGACGGAGATCGAGCAGCATGATCCGCATTGTGACCGGCCTTGCATTGGCCCTGAGCCTCGCCGCCTGCGGTGGTGGCAAAACCGAGAAAACCATAGAGACCGTCGGAAGTTCAGCCGGTGTGCTCAGTTCGAAAAGCGCCAAGCAGCTTTTCGGAAACGAGGCCGGAGGGTCAGGGCAATCGCCCGCGCCCTATGGCAGTTACGCCAAAGGGTGCCTTGCCGGCGGTGTTCAACTGGCTGAATCCGGTCCGACCTGGCAGGCGATGCGCCTGTCCAGAAACCGCAACTGGGGTCATCCGGAACTGGTGGATTTCGCCAAGAACCTCAGCCGGAAGGCCGCGCAGCAGCCGGGTTGGAACGGTCTGTATTTCGGCGATTTCAGCCAGCCGCGCGGCGGGCCGATGCTGTCGGGTCATGCCAGCCATCAGGTCGGTCTGGACGCCGATATATGGCTGCGTCCGGCGGATAACCTGAACCTCAGCGTTTCCGCCCGTGAAAACATCTCGTCAATCTCCATGCGGCGGGCGGCCGGCGCATATACCAACAGCAACTGGACCCGCGCCCATCACGAGATCGTCAAAGCGGCGGCCAAGGATCCACGCGTCGCACGGATCTTCATCTTCCCCGGTGCCAAGGTGCAGATGTGCAATGACGAAACCGGCGACCGTGCCTGGCTGAACAAGATCCGACCATGGTACGGGCATCACTACCATTTCCATGTGCGTCTGCGCTGCCCCCGTGGCGCGTCGGGCTGCGTTGACCAAACGCCCCCGCCCGCAGGCGATGGCTGCGCGGATGCAAAAAACTGGGTGAACAACATCCTCAACCCGCCGCCGCCGGATCCCAACGCCCCCAAGCCCAAGCCGAAACGCGAACTGACCTTGGCTGACCTTCCGCGTCAATGCGCCGCCGTATTGTCGGCACCCTAGCCGTTGCCCTCGGGCTTTCGTCAACGCTGAACGCTTTCGCAGATGTGGATCAAAACGCCCGACTGGTCGGGTCGTTCATCTGGCAAGGCGAGGGCAAACGGTTTGGCGGCTTCTCGGGTCTGGAAGTTTCGGATGACGGGCAGACGCTTTACGCGATCAGCGACCGCGGCAGCTATGTAACGGCCCGGCTTGAGCGAACGGACGGACAGATTACGGGTATTGCGTCCAATCGTGTCGTCGCATTGCGCGACTATGACGGCACGTTGATTGGTGGCGGTGGTGACGCGGAAGGGTTGGCCATAGACGCTGACGGGCGCTGGTATGTCTCGCTCGAAGCGTTCCACCGGGTTGTCGCCTATCCCAGCTTCGACAAGGCGACCTGGGTGCCGATTGCTGAAGAGTTCCCCAGCTTGCAGGACAATGCCGGACTGGAAGCGCTGGCGATAGACGCAGCGGGGCGAGTCTATGCCATCCCGGAACGATCAGGCCAATTGACCCGGGACTTTCCAGTGTACCGATTTGACGGCAGCGCATGGTCCATCCCTTTCACAATTCCGCGCTCGGGTGGTTTCTTGCCCGTAGGGGCGGATTTCGGCCCTGAAGGGCGCCTCTACCTGCTGGAACGCGAATTTTCGGGCTTCGGGTTTCGAAGCCGCGTGCGCCGTTTCACGCTGGACAGCGACAGGATCACCGAAACCGAAACGCTGCTAGAGACGACACCCTGGAAACATGACAATCTTGAAGGGATCGCCGTCTGGCAGGACGCACAGGGCATACGGCTGACGATGATCTCTGACGACAACTTCAAATTCTTTCAGCGCACGGAGCTGGTGGAATACATCGTCATCGACTGACTTGATTTGCGCGCACGCGCTGGGTATCAGACCCCGTCCTCGGGGATTCGGGGGCCAAGTCTCCGCTACCTTGCAAAAACGGACCAGATTCATGACCCGCAGACATCTTCCCGGCATTCTTGCCATGGCCGCCATTGTCGTGGCCTCCAATATTCTGGTGCAATTCCTGTTCGGCCAATGGCTGACATGGGGTGCATTCACCTACCCGCTGGCCTTTCTTGTCACCGATGTGATGAACCGCGTTTACGGCGCAGGCCCCGCCCGAAAGGTCGTGATCGCCGGTTTCGTCGTGGGGGTGATCTGTTCACTGATCGGCACGCAGATCATGGGCGAATACGGGCCGCTGGTTACTGTCCGCATCGCGATCGGGTCCGGAGCGGCCTTCCTGACCGCGCAGCTTCTGGACGTCGCACTCTTTGACCGTCTGCGACAGGGTCGCTGGTGGCGCGCGCCATTGGCCTCGACATTGGTAGGATCGTCGATTGATACCGCGCTTTTCTTCACCATTGCATTTTCCGGCGCGCTGACCGTCCTTGAGCCATCCAATGATGTGTCATGGGCCGCCGAAGCGTTGCCCCTGTTGGGAATGGGTCCGATGGTGCCGCTTTGGATCTCGCTTGCCTGCGCCGACTGGCTTGTGAAACTGTGCCTCGCGCTGATCGCTTTGGTGCCGTTCCGGGCGATCACGGTCTACTTGGAAGGCAAACGCGCCACAGCGTAAACCCATCACGAAAAAAACATTTTGCGTCAGACGCTTTCCGTGCCACCCTGAAGCTGCGTTTTGAAACAGCTGAAAGGAGGTGATCCAGTGTCGAGAGAGATGTTGGAGAGAGGTGTCGGAACAGTTTGGAGGATGACCTGTTAGGGCAGCCCCTGGCAGAACCAAAATCCGAATTGGCGAGAGTCTGAACCGACCCCCGCCTCCCGAGTTCTCGAAGGGCCGTCCGCACTTGGGCGGCCCTTTTTGTATTGTTCCGCCGGTCGGGACATTCTGCTATTTGACTGCTAGAGAAATCCGATGTTGCGCATCAATGAACAGATCACCATCGAAGACTGGGAACTGACAGAGCAGTTCATCCGCGCGTCCGGACCGGGTGGGCAGAATGTTAACAAGGTGTCCAGCGCTGTCGAATTGCGGTTCGAGGCGGAACGCTCGCCCAACCTACCCGATCCCGTGAAGCGGCGGCTGAGGCGGCTGGCCGGGCGTCGCTGGACGAAAGAGGGCGCGCTGATCCTTCAGGTGGACGAAACCCGGTCACAGACACGCAACCGCGAGATTGCCCGCGACCGGCTGGCGGAACTGATCCGCAAGGCGCTGGAAAAACCCAAGCGGCGCATACCCACCAAGGTTTCCCTCAATCAAAAGCGCAAACGCGTCGAGGCCAAGAAAGCCCGAAGTGAGGTAAAGGCCCTGCGCGGTCGGGTCGATGACGGTTAGGCGGCCCCGTCAGACCACGACATCCATCCGGGGCTGATCGCCCACGCCGAACACGCGCTTGTAGCGGGCGATCTCTTCCGCCGGTCCCATCGCCTTGTTTGGATTGTCTGACAGCTTCACGGTCGGGCGGCCTTCGGCACTGATTGCTTTGCACACCAGACTGAAGGGCGCGAGCCGGTCGTCCTTGGTCAAGCCACGGAAATCATTGGTCAGCAACGTCCCCCAACCGAAAGACACGCGCACCCGGCCCGCAAACTGGGCATGCAGTTCCAGGATTTTCTCTTCATTCAGCCCGTCCGAGAAGATCACCAATTTCTGCGTTGGATCTTCGCCGCGCTCTTTCCACCAGCGGATCGCGCTTTCGGCACCGGTGGCCGGATCGCCGGAATCGATGCGAATACCGGTCCAACCGGCCAGCCAATCGGGCGCGTTGCGCAAAAACCCTTCGGTCCCGTAAGTATCTGGCAGAATGATCCGCAAATTGCCGTCATGTTCCTCATGCCAATCCGCAAGCACATCATAGGGCGCATTAGCCAAGGCTGTGTCACTCTCTGCCAAGGCCGCATAGACCATCGGCAATTCATGCGCGTTGGTGCCGATCGCCTCCAGATCCCGGTTTTTGGCGATCAGGCAATTCGACGTCCCGACAAAGCCTGCGCCCAGCCCTTCGGTCATCGCCTGCACACACCAGTCCTGCCACAAGAAGCTGTGCCTGCGCCGTGTGCCGAAATCCGCAATGCGTGCACTTGGAACAGAGCGCAATCGCTCGACCTTTTCCCACAGCTTGGTCATCGCGCGGGCGTAGAGGATCTGAAGCTCGAACCGGCCCATCGTGTTCAGCACCGCCCGACCCCGCAATTCCATCAAGATGGCGAGTGCCGGAATTTCCCACAGCATGACCTCAGGCCAGCTGCCCTCGAACGTCAACTCGTATTGGTCGTCCACACGTTCCAGATGGTAGGGCGGCAGCCGCATACCCTCGAACCATTCCATGAAATCGGGGCGGAACATCTGCCGTTTGCCGTAAAACGTGTTGCCGCGCAGCCAGGTGCTTTCACCGCGTGCCAATGACAAAGAGCGCACATGATCCAGCTGTTCGCGCAACTCTCCTTCATCAATAAGTTTCGCAAGCGGAACCTGCGTGGAGCGGTTGATGAGGCTGAACACAACCTGCGTATCGGGTTTGTTGCGGAAAACTGACTGACACATCAATAGCTTGTAAAAATCCGTATCAATCAAGGATCGGATGATCGGGTCGATCTTCCATTTGTGGTTCCAGACGCGTGTGGCAATGTCCAAGATGCTGTCCTCATTCGGGAATTACAGCTTTGATATGCGATGGCGACCACGGGGTCCAACTGGTTTCTCAGGGTTTCGACGCCCGCGACAGCGCCTGAAACAATTGCGCCTTGCGTAAAGGTTTGGCAAGAAAGTCATCCATGCCAGCCTCAAAACACGCCTCGCGGTCAGACTCGAATGCATTGGCAGTCAGTGCAATGATATGCGGCTGGACGCCCCCGATCATCCGGATCTCCCGCGTTGCGGCAAGCCCGTCCATCTCCGGCATGGACATATCCATCAGAATCACGTCCGGCATTGTTTCTCGGACCAGGTTCACCGCCTGCACGCCATCATTAGCAAAGCGAAGGTCGATAGGTTGATGCAAGAGATATTTTTGAATCAACAACCTGTTGGTCCCGTTGTCCTCGGCAACGAGCAGGCGCATCCCGGGATGTATCGTCGTGATATCCTGCAAGGGTGCGGTCACAGCAGTATCGTCAGCGTGATCGAGCAGAAGCGTCAGGTCAAACTGCGCACCCGGCGGAGGCCGGGGCGAAAGCACAAGATCGCCGCCCATGCGCCGCGCCAGCAATCTTGAGATCGACAGACCCAAGCCCGTCCCGCCAAAGCGTCGCGTCGTGGCCGCGTCAGCCTGTGCAAACTGGCCGAAAATATGGTCCGCATTCGCCGGGTCCACGCCTATGCCGGTATCGGTTACATTCACGGTTAACAATATTCGATTCTCGACGGTTTCCCATGATGTCCGGATCGTTACACCGCCTTTCGAGGTGAACTTCAGCGCATTGCCAAGCAGATTAACCAGAATCTGCCGTACGCGGCCTCTGTCTCCCAGCACGGTCTGGGGCAAGGGAACGTCGTGGCAGATATCCAGGAACAGCCCTTTTTCCCGCGCCTGTACACGCAGCAGGTCCGTTGCCTCACGGATGCAGGTAGCGAGCGAAAACTGTTCAGCGCAAATGCTCATCCGGTCGGCATCCAGCCGCGAAAAATCAAGCACATCGTTGACGATCTTCAGCAGTGAAGCGGCGGACGAACGGATCGTCTCCGCGAAGAGTTTCTGGTCCTTTGACATGCTCGTTTCAGCCAAAAGCTCTGCCATGCCGATGATGCCATTCATTGGCGTGCGGATCTCATGGCTCATGGTTGCAAGAAAATTCGCCTTGGCGCGCGCACCATCTTCGGCTGCAAGTTTGGCTTCCGCCAGTAATCGTTCCTGCTCTTTCGCGGCAGTTATATCGCGTTCGATCGCAACGATCGTTTCCACGCCGCCCTCGGCGTTGAGAACCGGCACGATGTTTGCCTCGACCCAGATCAACCGGCCGTCTTTCGTCGCGTTCAGCACCTCTTCACGGCATGGCAAGCCGGCGGCTCGTGCCTGCGCAATTCGTTGGCAAGTATCGGGATCGGTGTCGGGTGCGTTCAACACATCTGCCGGCGTTTTGCCAACTGCATCCTCAAGCGTATAGCCGGTGATCCGCGTGAAAGCCTCATTCACCCAGAGAACCCTTGAGTCAGCGTCAGACAAGATCACCGAATCGTTGGCATGCCGTGCCACCAGCGACAATTGGCTTGCCTCGCGTTCCTTGAAAGCCAGATCGTGGCCAACGCGCTCTTCGGCCAATTTACCCAATAGCAAGGCGCGACTGTGCGACGCTTCGCGGTCGTGCCCGGCCACGATAAAGCCGATATAGCTGCGCACGGTGTATAGCAGCATGATCGCCGCCAGAATGTCATATCCATGACGCGGCACCCACCCTCCCATCCGTGCAATATCAATCGCGAAATGGCCAAGCAGTGTAAGGGCGTAGACGGTCAGGCGTACTTTGGCGGCACCGGGATGAAACGGGTAGACCATCCCGGCATTGATTGCCGCACCAGTCAGATATGACAATGCGACCAGACTGGCCTGACCGGGAGGGGCCGCAAAGTCCGCCAGGGTGACACAGGACGCGATCGTTACGGCCTGAAACCCTGCGGTCACGCTTGATCGTCGATAGGCAAGCTCGTAGGCCGATTTATCAACAAGCCGATCTGGCAGCTTGCGAAGATACAGGCAGTCCACCGCCTCTCCCATCAGGGCAAGGAAGATTGCCAACAGTCCTATGCGCCAATCGCTAAGCACGACCAGCGTTGCCGCACCGGACAGAGTCAACCAATGACGGGTGACAAAATGGCTGACGCGCCCGCGAGCATAACGCGCGAGCAGCCCTGTCGGACTGTTGCGCGCGTCGAAGGCGGCGAGTTGCCGTTCCGTGTGCAGAACGGGTTGAGACATTGCAGCATCCGCTCCTGTTTCTGACGCTCAGAAACAGCTAACGCCCAGCAAGTTAAGAAAACGGCAAGAACGATGTTACCGTAAGGTCACGCCAGCGGCGGTCATGCCCGCAAGCGCCGCATCCAGAGAGCCATCCAGATCAATGCCGCGACAGGCCGACTTGGCCACGACGACATCAAACCGCCGCCCCGCCGCATCGACCGCCGAGAAGTTCACGCAGAAATCCAGAGCAAGCCCGACAAGTGTCAACTGCTCTATCCCGCGCGTGCGCAGATAGCCCTCAAGCCCGGTTGAAGTCTCATGATCATTTTCGAACAGGGCCGAATAGCTGTCAATCTCGCGGCGAAACCCTTTGCGAATGATCAGGTCGGCCCGGTCGACATTCAAATCGGCATGAAATGCAGCGCCATCTGTGCCCTGTATGCAGTGATCGGGCCACAGCACTTGTGGACCATATGGCATCTGGATCAGGTCCAGCGGCTTTTTCCCCGAATGCTGACTGGCAAAGGATGAATGGTCGGCCGGGTGCCAATCCTGTGTCAACACAATGGCGTCAAAGTCATCCATCATTGCATTGATCGGCGCGACAATTTGGTCGCCGCCATCGACGGCCAAGGCACCGCCGGGACAAAAATCGTTCTGGACATCAATGACTATAAGCGCGTGCATGTCGTTAGCCTCTGCTTGGGATCGCCCCATGGGTAGGACGCGCGCGGCGGGCGGTCAACGGGCTGCGCCATTTGTACCTCTTGATAGCGGCGCGGCGCAGGCGTAAATCGCCGCCATGTTCACTGTCGCCGCCCTTTATCACTTCACCCGTTTTGCGGATCCCGCTGGCATTCTGGGTCCGTTGCTGGACCTGTGCCGTGCAGAGCGTATCACCGGCACCTTGCTGTTGGCGCATGAGGGTATCAACGGCACAATCGCCGGGCCTGCACAGGGTATCGACGCGGTATTGACGCATCTGCGCGCCCTGCCCGGCTGTGCCGATCTGGAATGGAAACTCTCGTCCGCGACCAAGCAGCCATTTGCGCGAATGAAAGTGCGCCTGAAGCGCGAGATCGTGACAATGGGCCAGCCCAATGTCGATCCGAAAGCGCGCGTTGGCCATTATGTGCGCCCGGAGGATTGGAACGAATTGATCCAAAGCCCGGACGTGGCCGTGATCGACACCCGCAACGACTATGAGGTTGCGATCGGCACGTTCGAAGGCGCGGTCGATCCGGAAACGGCCAGTTTTCGGGACTTCCCTGCGTGGTGGGAAAAGAACAAAGAGCGGTTTCACAACAAGCGCATCGCCATGTTCTGCACCGGCGGCATCCGCTGCGAGAAGTCCACCAATTATCTGTTGGGAGAAGGCGTACCAGAGGTGTTTCACCTCAAGGGCGGCATCCTGAAATATCTCGAAGAGGTGCCGGAGGCGGACAGCACCTGGCAGGGCGAGTGCTTTGTGTTCGACGGACGGGTTTCGGTCGGGCACGGCCTGCGTGAAGGCCCGCATGAACTGTGCCATGCCTGTCGTCGCCCGATACTGCCCGAAGATCGCACGCGCCCGGAATACGAACACGGCGTCTCCTGCCACCATTGTGCGGACGAAACCTCAGCCGACGACAAGGCCCGCTTCCGTGAGCGGCAAAAACAGATTGAACTGGCGCGGGCGCGCGGTGAAACCCATCTGGGTGGTGAGAATAGCGTCTGAAGCGCAGGCCGGAAATTCATGGTCTGAAGACAATCGTCGCATTCCCCCTTTCCGTACTATCTTTCGTTGCCGGATGACACAAACGCTTTGGCGGCCGTCATGGACGCGACGGGCCGTCATGGCATAATGTTGGCCAGGAGACTGCCTGATAAAGGCACGTCTTGAGCGAATGAAGTTTTAATTTGACACCTGAATTAAACTGACCGACTATCCCGGTCAGACGCCGGGAGGGGCATGATGTATCTAGGTCTTGATTTGGGCACGTCCGGAATTCGGGCGTTGCTGGTCCACGCGGATGGCAGCGTTGCAGGCTCCGCCGAGGCGACCTACCCGATCTCTCATCCCCAACGTGGCTGGTCCGAACAGAACCCCGCCGACTGGGTGACGGCCTGCAACGGCGTTGTGGCCGACCTGCGCGCGGCACATCCCGATGAATGGGCGGGGCTCAAGGGCATCGCGGTGGCAGGCCAGATGCACGGCGCAACCCTGCTTGGTGCCGATGATACCATGCTAAGACCCTGCATCCTGTGGAACGACACCCGCAGCTTTGCCGAGGCCGCCGAACTGGATGCACAGGCCAACCTCCGGGCGCTGTCCGGCAATATCGTCTTTCCCGGCTTCACCGCGCCGAAATTGCTTTGGGTCGCGCGCAATGAACCGGAGATTTTCGCGCGCATCGCCAAGGTTCTGCTTCCCAAGGATTACCTGACCTTCTGGCTGACCGGAGAGCATGTTTCCGAAATGTCCGATGCGGCCGGCACTGCCTGGCTGGACGTGGGAAAGCGCGCATGGTCGCAGGACCTTCTGGACGCCTCAGACATGCGGATGGACCAGATGCCCCGACTGGTTGAAGGTTCTGAAATGGCCGGTGCTTTGCGCGGTTCGCTTGCGCGGGAATGGGGGATCTCGCACCCCGTTGCGGTGGCGGGCGGCGGCGGCGACAACGCGGTGGCCGCTTGCGGTGTCGGTGCGCTGTCTGAAGGCGACGGGTTTGTCTCGCTGGGGACGTCCGGCGTTTTACTGGCCGCGAAGGACAGCTTTGCCCCGATGCCGGAAACGGCCGTTCATACCTTCTGCCACGCGATCCCGGATACCTGGTATCAGATGGGCGTGATCCTTGCGGCGACCGACAGTCTGAACTGGTTGGCGCGCAATCTGGGACAGGACGCAGCGACACTGTCAAAGGCGCTTGGGGACCGGATCGAAGGCCCCGGCAAGACGCGATTTCTGCCGTACCTGTCGGGCGAGCGCACACCGCATAATGACAGCACCATCCGGGGGGCGTTGTTGAACCTCGACATCTCGCACGGCCCCAAGGAACTGACGCAGGCCGTGATGGAAGGCGTCGCCTTTGCCCTGCGGGACAATCTTGAGGCGCTGAAGACGACCGGCACCAGGCTTGAACGGGTGCTGGCCATCGGCGGCGGCGCGCAGTCCCCCTATTGGGTAGAGCTTTGCGCGACACTGCTGGACCTGCCCATCGACCTGCCCGCGAAAGGCGAATTCGGCGCGGCAATGGGTGCTGCACGGCTGGCGCAATGCGCGGCCACCGGCGTACGCGCCCAGGATGTGATGTCGGCACCCGACGTGGCCCGCACCATTGCCCCCCGAAGCGATCTGAAAGCCGCCTATGAGGAGGCCTATCAAGCCTTTCGCGCCACCTATCCAGCCCTGAAGGATCTGCCATGACCGCCGGCTTTTTCGACGCCATTGCCCCCGTTGCCTACGAGGGGCCAGACAGCACCAATCCGATGGCCTTTCATCACTACAACCCTGACGAATTGGTGATGGGCAAACGGATGGAAGACCACCTGCGCTTTGCCGTCGCCTATTGGCACAGCTTCGCATGGGAAGGTGGCGACCCTTTCGGCGGGCAGACGTTCATCCGTCCTTGGCATCCACAGGATTCAATGGCCAATGCGAAGGCAAAGGCCGACGCCGCGTTCGAGATGTTTCGCATTCTGGGTCAGCCGTATTTCTGCTTTCACGACGCTGATGTCCGACCAGAGGGCAACAGCTTTGCCGAGAATCTGAAGGGTCTGGAAGAGATCACCGACTATTTCGGCCAGAAGATGGAAGAGACGGGCACAAAGCTGCTTTGGGGCACGGCCAATATGTTCAGCCACCGGCGCTGGATGTCGGGGGCCTCGACCAACCCGGACCCGGACGTTTTTGCCTTCGCCGCCGCCACGGTCAAAAGCTGCATGGATGCCACCCAAAAGCTGGGCGGGCAGAATTACGTCCTCTGGGGCGGGCGCGAAGGGTACGAGACGTTGCTCAACACCGATCTGGGCCAAGAGATGGACCATATGGGCCGGTTTCTCAGCATGGTTGTGGATTACAAGCACAAGATCGGCTTCAAGGGCGCAATCTTGCTGGAACCCAAACCGCAGGAACCGTCGAAGCATCAGTATGACTATGACGCGGCGACCTGCATTGGATTCCTGCGCAAATACGGGCTGGAGAATGAGGTGAAGCTGAACCTTGAACAAGGACACGCGATCCTTGCCGGACACAGCTTTGAACACGAGATTGCGGTTGCGACATCCGAGGGGATGCTGGGGTCAATCGACATGAACCGCAACGACTATCAGTCGGGGTGGGATACGGATCAGTTTCCCAACAACGTGCCGGAGGTGGCGCTCGCCTATTACCACATCCTCAACTCCGGGGGCTTCACCACTGGTGGCACAAATTTTGACGCCAAACTGCGGCGTCAGTCGCTGGATGCCGAGGACCTGATAGCCGGGCATATCGGCGGCATGGACATCTGTGCCCGCGGCCTGAAAGCCGCCGCAGCGATGCTAGAGGATGGCGGGCTGGAAGACGCCCTAACCACACGGTATGCCGGGTGGCAGACCGAAGGCGCGAAGGAGATGCTTAACAGCGATCTGGGCACGATCTATGACAGGGTGCTGGCCGAAGACATCAACCCGCAGCCACGCTCTGGTCGGCAAGAGATCCTTGAAAACCTCGTCAACAGGTTCGTCTGATGGCAAAAGGACTGGACATTCCCGCAGCCCAAATTCGCCGCCACGTTCTGGAAAGCGACAATGCTCAGGTGTCTGTATTGTCGATTGGCTGTGCCGTGCAGGATTGGCGGGTCAGCCATGACGGCGGTGAAGTGCCCGTGGTGTTGGGCTATGCCGATCCGGCTGACTACCGGGCCGGTGCCAATTGCATGGGCTTTGTCGCCGGGCGGGTCGTCAACCGCATATCCGGTGCCAACTTCGTCTTGAACGGTGAAGAATGGTCGCTCACCTCCGCCGATCCGGCATACCAGTTGCACGGTGGGCCGGGCGGGCTGAGCCGTTGTAACTGGACGACAGAGGCAGATGGCACGCGCGCCGTTCGGCTGACATTGCACTCGCCGCATCTTGATCAAGGCTATCCCGGTGCGGTGGATTTCGAGATCACGATCTCGCTTGACGGACACCGCCTGACCTATGACATGCAGGCGCGCCCCGACCGGGAAACACCGATCAATCTGGCGCATCACAGCTATTACAACCTGATGGGCGCTGGCCCTGTCAAAGACCATCTTCTGAGGATCAACGGCTCAAACCACACGCCCAACGGGCCGGATCTGGTGGCTTTGGGCCATACAGCGGCTGTCGTGGGCACTGTCTATGATTTCCGCGATGCGCGCCCCGTTGGCATGGCCGACCTGGATGGCAATATTGTTCTGGACGGCGGCAACGGTCCGGCGGCGGAAGTCACGGCGCCCAACGGGCTGCGGCTGAGGATGTGGACGAACCAGCCCTGCATGCAGGTCTATAACAGCGTCACCCTGGCATCACATGGCACGCCGCTGCCCGGTCAGGAACACTTGCGCTACAGTGGGCTTTGCCTCGAAGCACAGGGCTTTCCAAATGCGCCCAATGTGCCGGAGTTTCCATCCATCCTGTGCAGCCCGGACACTCCCTACCATCAGCGCACAGAGATAGAGATCGCGCCGCAAAGGGCAGCAACTTAAGCCGCGTTTTGCGCTGCAATCTCGCGGAGCGACATGTCTGCGACCTTGTCGATGGCATAGGTCGCAGCCCCCCGCGCCCACATCAAATCACCCCATTTATGCGACAGGATCTCTGGCGGCGGCTGATCAATCTGCACGATAGACCGGCGGGCATCTGCCAGCACGTCCTCTGCAAAAAGATGGTCGAACTGCATGCGTTCGCCCGCCAGAATGATTAGCTGCGGGTCAAAGATGTTGATGAGATTTGCCAACCCCATGGCAAATATCCGTCCGGCATGATCGACAATACGACGCGCCGTGGCGTTGCCGTCACGCGCGGCATCCAGAAGTGGGCCGATCGTGTCATTCGCATCCGTTTGAGAAAAAACAAGCCCCGCAGACTCCGCCTCTCGAAGCAATGCGTAATCCGCCACATAAGCCTCCAGGCAGCCCCGTTGTCCACAGCGACATTGCGCGCCGTCCAGTTGCACCTTGGTGTGGCCAAACTCTGCCCCGCAGCCCCGCGTCCCGCGATAGAGTTTCCTGTCCAGAACAATGCCCATGCCCACGCCCGCTTCGATCGTGACAACGATGAAATCGCGGTAGGCCGCACCCGGTCCGAAATACATCTCGGCCACGGCAACCAGATTGGCATCGTTATCGGTAAAAACCGGCAAGCCAAGCTCTGCCGACACAATCGCGCTGATCGGCTGATTGCGTTCGGTAAGAGACGGCGACCAGTACACAAACCCGCGCGACGCATCAACCACACCGGCCATACCCAACCCGACAGCCGAGAGGTCAGCGAACGACAGACCTGATGCATCCAGCGTCCGCTCTAACGCTTGCTTCAGGGTTCGTGCCAACCCGGTTGCGGCCAACCTGCTGGCCGGAAGACGTTCGGTGTATTCCCCCACGATCTTTCCTGCAAAATCCATCAACACAATGGACAGTGCCCGATTGGCGACCTTCACCCCTGCCACCAGATGCGCGGCACCACGCAAGGCCAGATCAACACGTGGACGGCCACGTCGCGCATCGCGCTGATCGTCGGCGCTTGCCACTTCGCAGATCATCCCCTGATGAAGAAGCTCTGCCGTGATCGTCGTCACGGTGGCCTGACTGATGCCGGTGCTCCGCGCCAGATCAATACGGGCAACGCGGCCCGCACGGCGGATCGCATCCAAAATCGTTCGTCTGCTGCGTTCTCTTTGTTCCTTGGCCATCCGGGCGATGCCCCCTGAGGATCGGATAGGAATTCTGTCTCACCGTTGACCTGAATATCTTGAATTCAGGCACCGGATCAGTATCGTGACAGGGTAGAAACTATTCCGCAAGAATTAATTTTGTTCGTCAATTAAATGGCACGCGCTGGTGAAGGTCTTGCATTCACCCGTTCAGACCCAAATCTTTCATCGCGTTGCGTAAAGCGATCTGGAACACCTGATCTTGTGGCGATTGCGCGGTCTCGGGACGTCGCATCAGGCCGACAGGCCCGCGCATCATCGACGTGTCCCAAGGTAATGCCACAAGATGACCGTCGGCGATCTCGTTCGCGACCACCCCGGCCGAGATGATCCAGATGGCATCCGACCGTCGGGTAAAAACGCGCCCGAAGGCACCAGAGACAGTCTCCAGTCGCTTGTCGATCCGCCCGATCCCATGACTGATCAGAAATCGTTCCACCAGCGGACGAATGGCCGATCCCTGTGAGGGATAGATCACCTGATATTCGGGAATCCGTGGCAGTTCTGGTGCCGCAAGAAGCGGATGACCGGCGCGCACGATGAAGCGGACCTCTTCGTTATACAGCTGCGTGAAAGAGATGTTCTGCATCGAGTCTGACGGACCGAGCCGGCCGATGACAATGTCCAGATCACCACGCCGCAAGCGGTCGATCAAATAGCCGTGCGGACCGTCCATGATCTGTAGCGTTGTGCCGGAAGACAGTTCCGTGAAATGAGCCGCCACTGCCGGCATAAGCCCTGCCGCGACAGACGGTAAGGCGCCCACTGCCAGTCGCGCCCGGCCCTGCCCGGCCAAGTCCTCGACCCCCGCCACCGCCTGCTGCAACGACGCAAGGGACATCTCTGCAAAATGCAGAAACACGTCCCCATGCCGGGTCAACGAAACGCCAGCGCGGCTGCGCGTCAGAAGTGGAACGTTCAAGATCTCTTCCAGCTCTTTGAGGGTCTTGGAAATCGCGGGTTGTGTCAGGTTCAACTTTTCTGCCGCGCTCTTCATGCTGCGTTCGCGACAAATTTCAACAAAACACTGAAGATGGCGGATCTTGATGCGACGGTCGAGCATTTGGTTTCCATTTTTGGCAATCAAAGCACACAGAACATCATTTTACATACTTCAATCAATCATTAATATGTCAGCATGCAAGACATGCCTGGGAGGGCGAAACATGCGCACGCAAGTTGCCATCATTGGGGGCGGTCCCTCGGGCCTTCTGCTTTCACAACTGCTGCTGCGCCGGGGCATCGACACGGTCGTGCTGGAACGCAAGTCCTGCGAATACGTCCTGGGCCGCATCCGCGCGGGCGTCCTTGAAACAGGCATGGTCGGCTTGATGCGCGACGCAGGCATTGCCGACCGGATGGACAAGGAAGGGATCATCCACGAAGGCACCTTGCTGTCCTTCGACGACGAAGAGTTCGAGGTCAACTTCACCGAACATACTGGCACGCATGTGATGATCTATGGCCAGACCGAGGTCACACGGGATCTGTACGATGCGCGCGAAGCGGCAGGCGGCAAGATCGTCTACAATGTCGAGAACGTGGTCATCAACGACGCCGACACCGAAAAACCCTTTGTCACCTACGAAGCGGGCGGCAAATCCGAACGCATTGATTGCGATTTCGTGGCGGGCTGCGACGGGTTTCATGGGGTCAGCCGCCGAACCATTCCGCATGACGTGCGGCGCGACTATGAAAAGGTCTATCCTTTTGGATGGCTGGGCATCCTGTCGGAGACGCCCCCGGTCAATGACGAATTAATCTACGCCAATTCGGCGCGTGGCTTTGCGCTGTGTTCGATGCGAAATGCCAATCTCAGCCGGTATTACGTTCAATGCCAATTGGAAGATTCGCCCGACGACTGGACAGATCAGCGGTTCTGGGACGAATTGCGCAGCCGCATCCCCGCGAAATATGCCGACACGCTGGTCACCGGACCGTCGATTGAAAAATCCATCGCTCCCTTGCGGTCCTTCGTGACCGAGCCGATGCGCTGGGGGCGGCTGTTCCTGTGTGGGGACGCTGCACATATCGTGCCGCCCACCGGTGCCAAAGGACTCAACACCGCCGCATCCGATGTGCATTATCTCTATCAAGGGCTGATGCAGTTTTACGAAGAGAGCGACCCGGAAGGGATTGACCGTTATTCCGAACGGGCGCTTGCGCGGGTCTGGAAGGCCGAACGGTTCAGTTGGTGGATGACCACGCTGCTGCACCGGTTCCCCGACCAGACCGCATTTGACCTCAAGATACAGCGCGCCGATCTGGAGTTTCTGCGATCCAACCGCGAAGCACAAAGCGTGATGGCACAGAATTATGTAGGCTTGCCTTACTGAAAGAGGATGAACATGGTTGATCGCTACGAAAAGGGCATGACGGTCCGAAAATCCGTTCTGGGCGAGGCGCATGTTAATCGTGCCGAGGCGGCAAAGACCCCGTTTGACGAAGCCTTCCAGACGCTTATCACCGAAGGTGCCTGGGGCACCGTCTGGGCCAGCGACGGGATCGGAGACCGGGAACGATCTATGCTGACCTTGGCTTTGTTGGCAGCATTGGGCAATTTCGAGGAGATCCCCATGCATATCCGCGCGACGACTCGCACGGGTGCCAGTAAGACCGACGTTTTGGAAGCATTTCAGCATGTGGCAATCTATGCTGGCGTCCCGCGCGCCAACCACGCTCTGAAACTTGCCAAGCAAACCTACGCAGAGATGGAACGGGACTAAGCTTCAGGCCGCACCGAACAGCCTGATTGCAGAAGGAAAACGACAGATGAAGAAACCCGCAGAGTTCTACCAACGCGACCTTGGGCGTCACCCGCCGGCCTATTCCCCCATCTACAAGACCAGCGTGGCCCGCTCACCGCAATATCCGTTGATCAGCCTGCAAAACTCGGCCTCAGAAATCACCGGGCCTGTGTTCGGGCATAACGACATCGACCCGATCGACAATGATCTGATCCTGAACTACGCACAGCCCGACGAGATGCCGATAGGCGAGCGGATCATCCTGCACGGGCGTGTTCTGGATGAAAACGCCCGCCCGATTCCCAATACGCTGGTCGAGATCTGGCAAGCCAATGCGGGCGGGCGCTACCGGCACAAGAAAGACACCTATCTTGCACCTATCGACCCAAATTTCGGCGGCTGCGGCCGGACCATGACGGACGAGGACGGGTATTACTACTTTCGCACCATCAAACCCGGTGCCTATCCGTGGCGCAATTTTGTCAACAGCTGGCGGCCTGCGCATATCCATGTGTCTGTGTTTGGCACCGGGTTTGCCCAGCGCCTGATCAGCCAGATCTACTTTGAGGGCGACCCCCTTATCCAGACCTGTCCTATGGTCAAGTCGATCCCCGACGCCGACGCAGTCGATGCCCTGATCGCCAAATTGGACCTGAACGGCACCATTCCGCTGGACAGCATCGCCTACAAATTCGACATTGTCTTGCGCGGACGACGGTCCACCCTGTTTGAAAACCGACTGGAGGGGAACTGACCCATGCCCCAACAATTGAATTATCTTCGCGAAACGCCGTCACAAACCGCTGGACCCTATGTCCATATCGGCCTTGCGCCTGGATCCGCAGGCTTTGACATCTACAGCGAAGAACTTGGCCACGACATTGCCGGGCCGAACGCCAAGGGCGAACGTATTCGAGTCGAGGGGTTGGTCATTGACGGCACCGGAAGTCCGATCAAGGATGTACTTCTGGAGACATGGCAGGCGAATGCGGATGGCATCTATGCCCATCCCGAACATCTTGGTGCGGTCGAGGATGGCTTTCGCGGCTGGGGGCGTGTCATCACTGATTTCAATACTGGCGAATGGGGGTTTGACACCATAAAGCCCGGTGCTGTCATGGGACGAAACGAGCAAATGATGGCCCCGCATATAAACCTTTGGGTGGTCGCGCGCGGCATCAATGTCGGACTGAACACACGGATCTACTTTTCGGACGAGGAAACGGCGAATGCGGCCGACCCGGTGATGAATATCATCGAATGGGAACGCAGGCGGCAAACGCTGATCGCACAGCGCAGCGAACCGGACGGCAAGGCCGTCTATCGTTTCGACGTGCAGATCCAGGGCCAGAACGAAACCGTCTTCTTCGATATTTGACACATCCGGGTGCGCCCCTTCTTGGCGGCCCATAAACAAATACTGGACCAAAACATGACCAACCCCTGCATCATCTGTGTCGCGATCACCGGATCAGTACCGACCAAGAAAAACAATCCTGCCGTTCCGATCACGATCACAGAGCAGGTGGAAAGCACCCATGCCGCCTTCGAGGCAGGCGCATCTATCGCCCATTGCCATGTACGCAATGATGACCAGACACCGTCCTCTGATCCCGAACGCTTTGCGCGGCTTCTTGAAGGCTTGCGCGAACACTGCCCGGGAATGATCGTGCAGCTATCCACCGGCGGCAGGTCCGGCACGGGCCGCGAGCGCGGCGGCATGCTGTCACTGTCGCCCGACATGGCGTCGCTATCTGTGGGATCTAACAACTTCCCCACACGGGTCTACGAAAACGCACCGGATCTCGTCGCATGGCTGGCCTCTGAAATGATTCAGTATCAGGTTACCCCGGAAATTGAGGCATTTGATCTTAGCCACATTCTGCACGCCATCCGTATGCACGATGAAGGGCTGCTTTTCGGAAAACTCTATGTCCAATTCGTTATGGGGGTGAAAAATGCTATGCCTGCCGACAAAGGGGTGTTTGATTTTTATGTTCAAACAATGAAATCGCGCTGTCCGGATGCAAACTGGTGTGCTGCGGGAATTGGCCCAAACCAGATACGCGTCAACGAATGGGCAATCGCCGCTGGCGGCCACACGCGAACGGGTCTGGAAGACAATATGCGTCTGGACCGGGATACACTTGCGCCATCAAACGCCGCGTTGGTCGAACGGGCCGCCACGCTTTGCGAAAAATACGAACGGCCAGTCGCAACATGGCAACAAGCGCGCGAAATTCTGCACCTTCCAACCAAGAGTGGATAGGTTTAGGGTCTCCTACCACGTCCCAATACCGACGTAGCGGCCAGCCAACCGATCTTACAGAGCCAGAAGCCTAAAGGACATCACGTTCAAGAAAGCCAGTTTGATCTGCCGGCAAACTGGCTTGTGGAACAAGAGCTTCCGCTTTTTCGTCGAAACCTAGCTCCAGCAGGCGCGCTCTAATCTCTGACCTGCGGCTTTCGGACAGACGAGCTATCTCCTGCTCATGCAGAAAAAACGCCATCTCCAGGAAATTACGAGTGCTACCAGTTGTTGTCGCATTACTGACGACTCGAGAGAGAAGTGCCTCTTTATCTGAGACTGACAAGATTTCAGAATTGCGTATTTCCGCGACTGCTGATTTGAATTTACCCTCATCGGTCCGTAATGATACAAGGAGTTTGGCCAATGTTTCATCCGGAAGTGAGCCATCATATTCTTTTAGGAACGTTTCCATAAGCGATGGGTCGATCGCTTCCTCATATCCACCATCTTCCTGAACTTCCTGAGGGATTGATGCCTCGGGTCCATAATCCTGAAATCTAGTTGAGTCGGCTGCTGCTGCTTCGATCTCCAAGCTTACCGTTTCGTAATTATTAGTCTTTAACACTTCGGCCAAAGATTCAGGCTTCGGCTGTGCTTTTGACAAAAACTCATCTAGCTTTTCGGCAATATTATTTCTGGCATTTACGCGCAGTGCTGCCGACAGTCGCGGCCCAATCAATTCCCGAAGATGTGGCGAAAGTGACTTGAATTGCTTGAGAAACCCTTCAGGCGAAACTAGGGCTTCAGGCTGACCCCCAGAAATGACCACGAACGCCAACTCGGCCAACGCTTCACAACCGACGGTGGTTTTCGGCGGAAGCCCACCTGCCCAACTATCAACGTCCAGAAATCTAAGCGTGGGCGTATATTTTTCACGAACCGTCGCATCCGCGAGTTTGAGTATTTGTCGCGCTTCCTGAGGCAACCCGAAGTAGATGTAAGAACGGGCCATTTGTTCTGCTACATCGTGCGACACCTCGCCATCGTCGCCTATGAGCTTCGACTGAAGAGATGCTATTTCAGTGCCAAACCCATTGGACTCCAGCATGGGGCGGAGCTGAGCACCGCAATCAAAACGCTCTTCATTATTGGTTTTGATGATGTGTGGCGCCACGGAAAAAGATGCCCCGTCAGCTTCAGAGCCATGCGGCCCTGTCGAGAGGTGCGGGACAATCTGCGCTGACCTGGTGTTTTCCGAGTATGTCCCGGCGCTCGCCGTAAGATATCCTTGCGACGCTTTCTGCATTATCGCATCAACGATTCCAGAAAATGCGCTATCGCCAACCTCGACAACGTCACGTTCCGACGACGTTTCTACAGGTGTTGCTTCGCTGGCAACCTCGTGTTTCAAAATAGTATCTATCCAGAAATCATTGAGAAATCCACGATTGACGGGTTTTACTTCAGTACTTGACGGACCTTCGGGAGCAACATCCACAACCATAATCCGAGGCCTGTACTCGAAAGCTGTTGCCACGCAATCGCAGTTCAGCAGCAATTCTATGCGTCCCTTAGCCGGCAGCACATTGACCTCGCCGATCCTCTCGCGCGTAATCTTGAGAAAAACCTGATCAAGAACTGCCTCGTATCTTTTTCCGGGAAACACGATTGAAACTTTGCGTTTGTCTTGTTCCAGTTGCCACCCGGATTTGTCAGGCAAATATAGGACAAGCCGGGTAAACGTTCCGTGCTCACCCGATTTGATGGTTATGGTCTCTGCGCTGGAAGGTGCGGCAAGAACACAAAGCCAGAATATCACAAACAGATACTTCATGCAGCGTCCTTCAGGCCGCGCAGGGCTTCTTCCAGTTCATTGTAGCTGGGCCGGATATGATCAGGCGCATTCTGGCGTCCGACCTCGATGCAATTGATTGTCGAGTGATTGTGGAGGTTGGCAATCAGGACTTCGCGGATGAGATGATAGAAGTGGCTGTCTTCTTCGACCACAGCTTTTACTTTCGACGCGAAAGGCGCGACAAGACCATAAGCAAGAAACACGCCAAGAAATGTCCCGACCAAAGCCCCACCGATCAATCGTCCGAGCACCTCCGGCGGCTGGTCAATCGAACCCATGGTCTTGATCACGCCGAGAACCGCAGCGACAATACCCAATGCTGGAAGACCATCAGCCACGGTTTGCAAAGCATGGCTGGAGTGCAACGCGTGGTGTTGCGAAGCTTCCATGCGTTTGTCCAGCACCTCTTCCACCTGATGCGGGTCGTCGTAATTCATCGACGCCGAACGCAACGTATCACAGATAAGGTTCACCGCTTCCTTGTCAGCAAGTATCTTTTCATATTTTCCGAAGATCGTAGAAGATTGCGGGTCTTCCACATGTTCTTCGATGGCGACAGGATTGCTCCTCGCCAAGCGGATCAACTCATAAAGCAGGCACAGAAGATCACGGTAATCCTCGGGCTTCCATTTCCGGCCTTTAAAGACCTTCGAGATGTCCTTGAGTGTATGCTTGACCGCTGCGCCGTCATTGCTGATCAGAAATGCACCAACCGCTGCCCCCCCGATCATCATCATTTCGAACGGGAGAGTTTTCAAAATGATCGCCATCTTACCACCGGCGGCAAGGTAGCCCCCAAAGACCATAGCGAAAATCGTGATGATGCCGATGATACCAAACACGCGATGAACTCCTGCTTCTGGATACCGGAGACGTTAGAACGACGGTTGTTAAGATAGTCCTTCTTCGCGGTGTCTCTTGTGCTCATGGCGGTCGAATTGACCTGCCACTGAACTTTCATCCAGCCGCGACCGGAGCCCGGTTGGTGTTTACGCCATTTGGCGCAGGTTGAGCAATCGCCCGGCGCGCGGAGTTTTCATCTCGCGCAGCGGGGCGGGCGATTGCGGTGGTCAGGG